>JBBCJM010000071.1:0-29516 GCA_037190175.1 Paracoccaceae bacterium
TGCCCGAGGTGACGCCCGAGCCCGCCGAGGTGGCCGAGCCGCAGCCCGAACGCCCCCCGGCCGCGCCCGAGGAGGCGGGGACAGAGATCGCCACCGAGGCCACCCGGCCCGAGCCGCTGGCGCCCGCCGCCTCGATCCGGCCGCGCGCCCGTCCGCCCCAGCGCGTCGCCGCCGCGGCACCGGAACCCGCGCGGCCCACCCCGCCCGCGACCCCCGCCACGCCGGCGCCCCCCGCAACCCCGGCCCCTGACACCGACACCGACGCCGACGCCATCGCCAATGCGGTGGCCGCCGCCGCGGCCGCCGCCGCTGCCTCGGGCAGCCCCGCCGCGCCACAGGCCCCCTCCGGCCCGCCGCTGAGCGGTTCGGAGCTCGACGCCCTGCGCCATGCGGTGGCGGGGTGCTGGAACCTCGGCGCCTCCTCGACCGAGGCGATGGGCACCCGGGTCACCGTGCTGGTGGTCTTCGGGCAGGACGGCAGGCCGCAGTCGGTCACCCAGCTTTCCGCGACCGGCAGCCCGGACGGCATCCGGGTGGCCTTCGACGCCGCGCGCCGGGCGATCCTGCGCTGCGGGCAGAACGGCTATCCGCTGCCGCCCGAGAAATACGAGACCTGGCGCGAGTTCGAAATCATCTTCGACCCCTCGGGGATGGTGAACCGATGAGCCGCCATCACGATCCCGCCAGCCGGCCAGCCCGGCCTTGCCCCGGCCCCGCCCGCTCCGCTACCCCCGGCCCCGTCCGCACAAGGATGACCCGCATGACGATTGTCCGCCTGTTCGCCCCCGCCCTCGCGCTGCTCCTCGCCCTTGCCCCCGGGCTGCCGGCCGAGGCGCAGGGACGCCCCAGCATCACCCTGACCGAGGGGGTGATCGAGCCCATGCCGATCGCGGTGCCCGCCTTCGTGGCCGAGAACTCCGGCGCCGCGGAGCTTGCCGGCAACATCGCCCGGGTGGTGGCCGCCGACCTGACCGGGACCGGGCTCTTCCGCGAGATCCCGGCCTCGGCCCATATCGCCCGGGTCGGCAGCTTCGAGGCGCCGGTGGCCTATGCCGACTGGAAGGCGATCAACGCGCAGGTGCTGATCACCGGCGCGGTCAGCGCCTCGGGCGGCCGCGTGGTGGTGAAGTTCCGCGTCTACGACGTGTTCTCGGGGCAGGAGCTGCGCGACGACAAGGGCAACGGGGGCCTGCAGTTCGCGGGCTCGACCGACAGCTGGCGGCGGATGGCGCACAAGGTGGCCGATACCGTCTATGCCCGAATCACCGGCGAGGGCGGCTATTTCGACAGCCGGGTGGTCTTCGTCTCGGAAAGCGGGCCGAAGAACGACCGGCGCAAGCGGCTGGCCGTGATGGACTACGACGGGGCCAACGTCAGCTATCTGACCGACAGCTCGGCGCTGGTGATCGCGCCGCGCTTCTCGCCCGCGGGGGACCGGATCCTCTTCACCTCCTACCAGTCCGGCTTCCCGCGCATCTACCTGATGGAGACGGCATCCCTGCGCACCCGGGCGCTGGACGAACAGCCCGGCACCATGACCTTCGCCCCCCGTTTCGCGCCCGATGGCCGGCGCGTGGTGTTCAGCCTGGCGCAGGGCGGCAATACCGACATCTATCTGCTGGACACCCAGTCGGGCCAGCGCACCCGGCTGACCAATTCGCCCTCCATCGAGACCGCGCCCTCCTTCAGCCCCGACGGCAGCCAGATCGTGTTCGAGAGCGACCGTTCCGGCACCCAGCAGCTTTACGTCATGTCGGCCTCGGGCGGCGAGCCGCGGCGGATCTCCTCGGGCCCGGGCCGCTACGGCACCCCGGTCTGGTCGCCCCGCGGCGACTACATCGCCTTCACCAAGCAGCACCAGGGCCGGTTCCACATCGGGGTGATGCGCACCGACGGCTCGGGCGAGAAGCTGCTGACCGCCAGCTTCCTGGACGAGGGCCCCACCTGGGCGCCGAACGGCCGCGTGATCATGTTCATGCGCGAGACCGCCGGCGAGGGCGGGGTGCCGATGCTCTATTCGGTGGACATCACCGGGCGCAACCTGCGGCAGGTGCCGACCAACGGCGCGGCCTCGGACCCGGCCTGGTCGCCGCTCTTGCCGTAACGATGCGTGATTTTCCCGCGCGCCGCCGCGTGATAGGCTGCGCGCCATCGAGCCGACAACAAAGGATGCCCAAACGATGGCACAAGTCCCCAAGGTCCTCATGCTGATGGCGGCGCTCGGCCTGGCCGCCTGCAACAACCCCGACCGCTTCGGGGCCGGCGGCGCCGGCGCGGGCGGCCCGGGCGGCGGCTTCGGCCCGGGCGGGATCGACTCGAGCGGCCTCGGCAGCCCGTCGGACCCCAACTCGCCGGCCTATTTCGCCCAGACCCTGGGCGACCGGGTGTGGTTCGCGGTGGACCAGAGCACCCTGAGCGGCGAGGCGATGCAGACGCTGAACGCCCAGGCCCAGTGGCTCAACAACCAGGGCGCGGGCTATGGCATCATCATCGAGGGCCATGCCGACGAACAGGGCACCCGCGAATACAACATCGCGCTGGGCGACCGGCGGGCGACCTCGGTGCAGAACTACCTGATCTCGCAAGGGGTGGCGGCGGGGCGGATCCGCACCGTCAGCTATGGCAAGGAGCGGCCCATCGAGGTCTGCTCGACCGAGTCCTGCTGGGCCAAGAACCGCCGCGCGGTCACCGTGCTCTCGGCCGGGTCGGGCGTGTGATGCGCGCGCTGGTCCTCGCCGCCGCGCTGCTGCTGCCGCTCCCGGCCATGGCGCAGGACCGGGCGCAGACCCTGGCGGACATCCGGCAGGAACTTGGCCTCCTGCGCGGCGAGATCGACGCGCTGCGGATGGAGTTGAACACCACCGGCATGGCGCAGGGCTCGGGCGCCTCGGGTCCGGCGCTGATGCGGCTCGACACCATCGAGGCGGCGCTGACCGCGCTGACCGCCAAGGCCGAGGCGCTGGAACTGCGGCTGAACCGGGTGGTGCAGGACGGCACCAACCGGATCGGCGACATCGAGTTCCGGCTGACCGAGCTGGCCGGCGGCGATCTGGCCGCCATCCCGCCCACCCCGCCCTTGGGCGGCGGGACGGCGGCCCCGGTGGCGCCGGCCACCCCTACCCCGCCCGCCGGCGGACCCCAGATGGCCGTGGGGGAACAGGCCGACTTCGACCGGGCCCGGGAGGTGCTCGGTCAGTGTGACTTTCGCACCGCCGAGGCGCTCCTTAAGACCTTTACCGAAACCTACCTCGCTGGGCCGCTGACCCAGGAGGCGCATTTCCTACGCGGCGAGGCCCTGGCGCAGCTGGGCGAGACCGCCAACTCGGCCCGCGCCTATCTGGAGGCGTTCTCGGGCGACCCGAACGGCGCGCGTGCGCCGGAGGCTCTGCTGAAGCTCGGCCAGTCCCTGGCGGCGCTGGGCCAGGGGCCGGAAGCCTGCGTGACCCTGCAGGAGGTCGGCGTGCGCTATCCGGGCGGGCAACCCGCGATGGAGGCACAGGCCGCCATGCAGGGGCTGGGGTGCCGGTAGACGATCCCCAGCCCTGGCTGGCCGGGGTTTCCTCGCACGAAGATCAATATCTGCTTCTGTCGGCAGAAAGCGCGTTCAGGTGGGCCCTCACCGAAAAACGGGTTTTCGGGCTGGCCGTCTCGGGCGGCAGCGATTCCATGGCGATGCTGCACCTGATGGCCCGCGCCGCCCCGCATTCCGGCTGGCGGGTGGAGGCGGCGACGGTGGATCATCGCCTGCGGCCGGAGGCGGAGGAGGAGGCGGGTTTCGTCGCGCAGGTCTGCGCCGGGCTGGGGGTGCCGCATGAGACCTTGGTCTGGGAGGATCACCCGCAGACCGGCAACCTGATGCAAGCCGCCAGTCGCGCCCGTTACCGGCTCATGGCGGAATGGGCGAAGGGTCGCGGCATCGGCCATGTGGCGGTGGCCCATACCGCCGACGACCAGGCCGAGACCTTCCTGATCGGCCTCGCGCGCGCAGCCGGGCTGGACGGGCTGGCCGGGATGCGCAGGAGCTGGACCGAAGGCGGGGTGACATTCCACCGCCCTTTCCTGCACCAGACCCGCGCCGAGCTGCGCGGCTATCTGACGCGGCACGGACCCGAATGGCGTGAGGATCCCTCTAACGACAACGACCGCTATACAAGGGTGAAGGCCCGCCGGGCGCTCAAGGCGTTGAAACCGCTAGGGATCACGGTCGACCGGCTGGCCTCTTCCATCCACCATCTGCACATGGCGCTGGGGGTGGTGCGGGGTGCCACCGCCGAGGCCTTCGAAAAGGTGGGGCGCGAGGAGGCCGGGGCCATCGTGCTGGACCGCAAGGCGTTCCGGCATCTCGACCCCGAACTCTGCCGCCGCCTGCTGGTGGCCGCCCTGCGCTGGCTGTCGGGGTCGGACCATCCCCCCCGCGCTGAAGCCCTGTTCCGGGTCTGGGAAGCGATCCGCCAACGCCGTGACGCCACGCTCTCCGGCTGCCGCATCCGGGTGACCGACACCGAAATCCGCATCGCCCGCGAACCCCGGGCCGTCGCCGCCCTAACCTGCCCCACCACCGCGCCCTGGGACAGCCGCTGGCACCTGGACGGACCCCATGCCGAGGGTCTCGAAATCCGCGCGCTCGGGGCCGAGGGGCTGCGGCTCTGCCCCCACTGGCGCGACACCGGGCTGCCGCGCGACGCCCTGCTCGTCACCCCCGCCGTCTGGCGCGACGGCACGCTCATCGCCGCCCCCCTCGCCGGCCGGCCCGAGGGATGGAGCGCACAGCTGCGGCCATCCTTCGCCGGATTCCTGCATTCGCATTGAACCCGGCCCCCAAATCTCTATGTTTGTGCGCAAGAGCCGCGCCCACACCCCCGGGCGCTTGAGCCGAGGGAGTTTGCCTACGTGGGTAACGCGCGCAATATCGCCTTCTGGGTCGTCCTGTTCGTCCTGATCCTGGCGCTGTTCAACATGTTCTCGGGCGGGCAGGGCAACCTGAACGCGCGGCCGATCTCCTATTCCGACTTCATCCAGCGGGTGAACGACGGCACCGTCTCGGGCGTCACGCTGGACGGCGAGCGGGTGATCATCCGCGGCAAGGACGGCAACAGCTATTCCACCGTCCGCCCGATGGGCGAGGAGGTCGCCTCGGGCCTGATCGCCAAGGGCGTGGACGTGCAGGTGAAGCCGCAGGAACAGTCGGGCCTCTTCTCGCTGATCTCGCTGTGGCTGCCGTTCCTGGTGCTGATCGGCATCTGGATCTTCTTCATGAACCGGATGCAGGGCGGCGGGCGCGGCGGGGCCATGGGCTTCGGCAAGAGCCGGGCCAAGCTGCTGACCGAGAAGCAGGGCCGGGTGACCTTCGACGACGTGGCCGGCATCGACGAGGCCAAGGACGAGCTTGAGGAGATCGTGGAGTTCCTGCGGAACCCGCAGAAATTCAGCCGCCTGGGCGGCAAGATCCCCAAGGGCGCGCTGCTGGTGGGCCCCCCGGGGACGGGCAAGACCCTGCTGGCCCGGGCGATTGCGGGCGAGGCCGGGGTGCCGTTCTTCACCATCTCGGGCTCCGACTTCGTGGAGATGTTCGTGGGCGTCGGCGCCAGCCGCGTGCGCGACATGTTCGAACAGGCCAAGAAGAACGCGCCCTGCATCGTCTTCATCGACGAGATCGACGCGGTGGGCCGCGCCCGCGGCGTGGGCATCGGCGGCGGCAACGACGAGCGCGAGCAGACGCTGAACCAGTTGCTGGTCGAGATGGACGGCTTCGACGCCAACGAGGGCGTGATCATCGTCGCCGCCACCAACCGGCCCGACGTGCTGGACCCTGCGCTGCTGCGCCCCGGCCGCTTCGACCGGCAGGTGCAGGTGCCGAACCCGGATATCCGCGGGCGGGAGAAGATCCTGGGCGTGCACGCCCGCAAGGTGCCGCTGGGCCCGGACGTGGACCTGCGCATCATCGCCCGCGGCACCCCCGGCTTCTCGGGCGCCGATCTCGCGAACCTGGTCAACGAGGCGGCGCTGATGGCCGCCCGGGTGGGCCGGCGCTTCGTCACCATGGACGATTTCGAGAACGCCAAGGACAAGGTGATGATGGGGGCCGAGCGGCGCTCGATGGTCATGACCGAGGACGAGAAGAAGCTGACCGCCTATCACGAGGCCGGCCACGCCATCGTCGGCATGAACGTGCCGCAGCACGACCCGATCCACAAGGCCACGATCATCCCCCGCGGCCGGGCGCTGGGCCTGGTGCTGAGCCTGCCCGAGCGCGACCAGCTGTCGGTCACCTATACCAAGTACAAGTCCAAGATCGCCATGGCGATGGGCGGCAAGGTGGCCGAGGAGCTGATCTTCGGGCGCGAGAACGTGACCTCGGGGGCGACCAGCGACATCCAGCAGGTCAGCCGCATCGCGCGGGCCATGGTCACGCAGTTCGGCTTTTCCGACAAGCTGGGCAACGTGGACTACGCCAACGAGCGGGAAAGCTATCTGGGCGCCTATAACGGCGGCACCAACCACTCGGGCACCACGCAGAAGATGATCGACGACGAGGTGAAGGCGATCATCGACGAGGGGTATCAGACCGCCAAGCGCATCCTGACCGAGAAGATGGACGACCTGCACCGGCTGGCCAAGGGCCTTCTGGAATACGAGACGCTGACCGGCGACGACATCCGCAAGGTGATCGCGGGCGAGGCCATCGGCGGCGACGACCGCCCCGACGCCCCGCCCCCCGGCGGCCTCAGCGTGGTGCAGATCCCCAAGACCAAGCCGCGCGGCGGCTCGGGCGGGATGGAGCCCGAACCTTCGGCGTGATCCGGGGGAGTGAGTTGAAAGGGGGCGGTCCATCGGGCCGCCCCTTCCGCATCCCGCCCGTGCCGAGGAGCATCGCATGATCGCCGACTGGAACCCCGCGGCCTATGGCTGTTTCCGCGAGTTGCGGCTGCGGCCGGCGCTGGATCTGCTGGCGCAGGTGGGCGTCCTGCCGCCGGGCGGGGTGGTGGATCTGGGCTGCGGCTCGGGTAGCGTGGGGGCGGCGTTGCGGGGGCGGTGGCCGGACCGCAGGCTGACCGGGGTGGACGCCTCGCCGGCCATGCTGGCCGAGGCGGAGGCGACCGGGCAATACGACGCGCTCGCGCTCGCCGACATTGCCGACTGGCGGCCCGAGGAGCCGCCGGCGCTGATCTTCTCGAACGCCGCGCTGCACTGGCTGCCGGATCACGCCGCCCTGCTGCCCCGCCTTGCCGGGCTGCTGCCCCGGGGCGGCTGGCTGGCCGTGCAGATGCCACGGCAGTCCGGCCGGCCCTCGCACCGCTTCCTGCGCGACCTGGCCTCCACGCTCTTCCCCAACCGTTTCGACTTCGCCGGCTGGCAGCCGCCGGTGGCCACCGCGGTGGACTACTGGCAGATGCTGGCGCCCCTGGGCGCGGTGACCGCCTGGGAGACCGACTATGTGCAGCCCCTGCCCCCGGCGGCCGAGGGGCATCCGGTGCGGGCCTTCACCGCCTCCACCATCATGCGGCCCTTCCTGGAGAAGCTGACCGAGGCCGAGGCCGCCGCCTTCACCGCCGCCTATGACGAGGCGCTGGGGGCGGCCTATCCGCTGCTGCCGGACGGGGGCGCCCTGATGCCCTTCACCCGCGTCTTCCTGGCGCTGAGGGTCTGATGGCCGCGATCAAGCCGACCGGCCTGACCGGCACCGTCACCTGGCTGGGCGTGGTGCCCGACCGCGAGGCCGGGCTGCCCTCGCACCCGCGCGAAAGCCTCACGCTGACCTTCGCCGGGCCGGAGGGCGAGGCGCATGGCGGGCTCACCCGCCCCTCCTGCTCGCGCGTGCTGGCGCTCTATCCCCGCGGCACGGAGATCCGCAACACCCGGCAGCTGGCGGTGGTCTCGGCCGAGGATCTGGCGGCGATCGCCGCCGACATGGGGCTGGCCGTGCTGGACCCCGCGCTGGTCGCCGCCACGCTGGTGATCGCCGGGCTGCCCGACCTCAGCCGCCTGCCCCCCTCCTCGCGGCTGCAGGCCGAGGGCGGCGCGACGCTGGTGGTGGACATGGAGAACCTGCCCTGCCAGCTGCCCGCCCGGCCCATCGAGACCGCGCATCCCGGCCACGGCGCCCGGTTCATGCGCGCCGCCGAGGGCCGGCGCGGCGTCACCGCCTGGGTCGAGCGCGAGGGCACCCTGCGGCTGGGCGAGACGGTCAGCCTCTTCGTCCCCGCGCAGCGGCCCTGGGCCGGGGGCTGAGGGGAGGAGGCCCGGCGGAGCCGAGGAGCATCCCCGGGGCGCATTTCGAATGTCGCCGGTCGGATTCGCCCTCGCATCCGCGGAAATCCCCGCTATCACGTCGCAAACCGCTCATTTCCGGGGGGAGCCCATGAAGACCGACATCGAGATCGCCCGCGAGGCCAGGAAGAAGCCGATCCTCGAGATCGGGGCCAGGCTGGGCATCCCCTCCGAACACCTGCTGCCCTATGGCCACGACAAGGCCAAGGTCGGGCAGGACTTCATCCGCTCGCTGGAGGGCCGCCCGGACGGCAAGCTGATCCTGGTGACCGCGATCAACCCCACCCCGGCGGGCGAGGGCAAGACCACCACCACCGTGGGGCTGGGCGACGGGCTGAACCGCATCGGGAAAAAGGCCATCGTCTGCATCCGCGAGGCGTCGCTGGGCCCCAACTTCGGCATGAAGGGGGGGGCTGCGGGGGGCGGCATGGCGCAGGTGGTGCCGATGGAGGAGATGAACCTCCACTTCACCGGCGACTTCCACGCCATCACCGCGGCGCACAACCTGCTGTCGGCGATGATCGACAACCACATCTACTGGGGCAACACGCTGGACATCGACGCGCGCCGGGTGGTCTGGCGCCGGGTGATGGACATGAACGACCGCGCGTTGCGCGACATCACCGTGTCGCTGGGCGGCGTGGCCAACGGCTTCCCCCGCCAGACCGGCTTCGACATCACCGTGGCCTCGGAGGTGATGGCGATCCTGTGCCTGGCCCGCGACCTGGCCGACCTGGAAAAGCGGCTGGGCGACATCATCGTGGCCTATACCCGCGACCGCAAGCCCGTCTACGCCCGCGACCTGAAGGCCGACGGGGCGATGACGGTTCTGCTGAAGGACGCGATGCAGCCCAACCTGGTGCAGACGCTGGAGAACAACCCCGCCTTCGTGCACGGCGGCCCCTTCGCCAACATCGCCCACGGCTGCAACTCGGTCATCGCCACCACCACGGCGCTGAAGCTGGGCGAATACGTGGTGACCGAGGCCGGCTTCGGCGCCGACCTGGGGGCCGAGAAGTTCTTCGACATCAAGTGCCGCAAGGCCGGGCTGAAGCCCGCCGCCGCGGTGATCGTGGCCACGGTGCGGGCCATGAAGATGAACGGCGGCGTGGCCAAGGCCGACCTGGGCGCCGAGAACGTCGAGGCGGTGCAGAAGGGCTGCCCCAACCTGGGCCGCCACATCCAGAACGTGAAGTCCTTCGGCGTGCCGGTGGTGGTGGCGATCAACCACTTCGGCAGCGACACCGAGGCCGAGGTGCAGGCGGTGAAGGACTATGTGGCCGAACAGGGCGCCGAGGCGATCCTGTGCCGGCATTGGGCGCAAGGCTCCGCCGGGGCCGAGGATCTGGCGCGCAAGGTGGTGGCGCTGGCCGAGGGCGGCACCGCGCAGTTCAGCCCGATCTACCCCGACGAGATGGGCCTGTTCCACAAGGTCGAGACCATCGCCAAGCGCATCTACCGCGCCAGCGAGGTGATCGCCGACAAGTCGGTGCGCGACCAGCTGAAGGCATGGGAGGCCGCCGGCTATGGCCACCTGCCGGTCTGCATGGCCAAGACGCAGTATTCCTTCTCGACCGACCCCAACCTGCGCGGCGCGCCCGAGGGCCACGTGATCCCGGTGCGCGAGGTGCGGCTCTCGGCCGGCGCCGGCTTCGTGGTGGTGATCTGCGGCGAGATCATGACCATGCCGGGCCTGCCCAAGGTGCCCTCGGCCGAGGTGATCCGGCTCAACGCCGCGGGTCAGGTGGAGGGGCTGTTCTGATGCCGGCACGGGTGCTGGACGGCAAGGCCTTCGCGGCAGGCGTGCGGGCGAAGGTGGCGGCGCATGTGGCGCGGCTGAAGGACGAGCACGGGCTGGTGCCGGGGCTCGCCGTGGTGCTGGTGGGCGAGGATCCGGCCAGCCAGGTCTATGTCCGCAACAAGCACGCCCAGACGGTGGAGGCCGGCATGGCCTCCTTCGAGCATCGCCTGCCGGCGGAAACCTCGGAGGCCGAGCTGCTGGCGCTGGTGGCGCGGCTGAACGCCGACCCCTCGGTGCACGGGATCCTGGTGCAATTGCCGCTGCCGGGGCACCTGAACAGCGACCTGGTGATCAATGCGATCGCGCCGGGCAAGGACGTGGACGGGTTCCACGTCTCGAACGTGGGGCTCTTGGCCACCGGGCAGAAGTCGATGGTGCCCTGCACGCCGCTCGGCTGCCTGATGCTCTTGCGCGACCTGCACGGCTCGCTCTCCGGGATGGAGGCGGTGGTGGTGGGCCGGTCGAACATCGTCGGCAAGCCGATGGCGCAGCTGCTCTTGGGCGACAGCTGCACGGTGACGGTGGCGCATTCCCGCACCCGGGACCTCGCCGCGGTCTGCCGGCGGGCGGATATCCTGGTGGCCGCGGTGGGCCGGGCCGAGATGATCACCGGGGATTTCGTCAAGCCCGGGGCCACGGTGATCGACGTGGGCATCAACCGGGTGGAGCGCGACGGCAAGCCCCGGCTGGTGGGCGACGTGCAATATGCCAGCGCGGCCGAGGTCGCCGGTGCTATCACCCCGGTGCCGGGCGGCGTCGGCCCGATGACCATCGCCTGCCTGCTGGCCAACACCCTGACCGCCGCCTGCCGGGCGCATGGGCTGAGCGAACCCGCGGGACTGACCGCCTGAGGTGGTGCAGGTGGTGCCCGGCATGGTGGGCAATATTGCCCACCATGCCGGTGTCCGTGGTGGGCAATATTGCCCACCCTACCGGGCAGACACCCCCCTGGCGCAACGCTACGGCTACTTCGGCGCCAGCAGCCGCAGGGCGCGGCGGATGAGGTCGGGGGTGGCGGCCTCGGGGGCGGCGGCGCCGGCCTCGGCCACCGCGGCGGCGGCATCGCCCGGCGCGTAGCCGAGGTTCACCAGCGCCGAGAGCGCCTCGGCCGGGGCGGCGGGGGCCGGCGGCGGGGCAGCCGGGCGGCGGCGGGATTTGGCCTCGGGCTCGCCAGCGGGCTCGGGGGCGGCCAGCACGGGGCCGCCGCCCATTGCCATCGCCGCCGGGGCGCGGGACTTCAGTTCCAGCACCACCCGGCTGGCGATCTTGGGCCCGATCCCCGGCGCCGCCTGGATCGCGCGGGCGTCGCCCAGCAGCACCGCGCGCGACAGCCCCTCGGCCCCCAGCGCGCCCAGGATCGACATCGCCGCCCTGGCCCCCACCCCCTGCACGGTCATCAGCAGCCGGTGCCATTCCTTCTCGACCAGCGTCAGGAAGCCCACCAACTGCAGCAGATCCTCGCGCACGATGAGTTCGGTCCAGAGCGCGCAGCCCTCGCCCACGCCCGGCAGCGCGGCCAGCGTGCGGTCGGAAACCTGCACCACATAGCCCACCCCGTGCACGTCGATCAGCACCTCGCCCGCGCCGCGCCATTCCAGCCGCCCCGCGATGCGGCCGATCATCCCGCGGCCCTCCGCAGCGCCGCGTCCAGCCGGCCGGCGGATTGCAGGTGGTGCGCGTGGCAGATCGCCACCGCCAGCGCGTCGGCCGCGTCCGCTCCGGCCAGCGCGACGCCGGGCAGGTGCAGCCGCACCATGTGGTCGATCTGCGCCTTGGCGGCATGGCCCACGCCCACCACCGTCTTCTTCACCGCATTGGGCGCGTATTCCCCCACCGGCACCCCGGCCTGGGCGGGGACCAGCAGCGCGATGCCCCGCGCCTGGCCGAGCTTCAGCGTCGCCACCGCGTCCTTGTTGACGAAGGTATGTTCCACCGCCGCATGGTCGGGGGCGTATTCCGCCACCACCGCCGAGAGTGCGGCGTGGAGCCGCACCAGCCGGCGCGCCAGATCCTCGGTGCCGTCGGAATGGCAGATGCCGTTCGCCACATGGCGGATGCGGGGCCCCATGACCTCGATCACCCCCCAGCCGAGGTTGCGCAACCCCGGGTCGATGCCCAGCACCCGCACGCCTGCCCCCTTTTATCCCGTTTTGCCAGCGGCCTAGCACGAAAAGGGAACATCGGCCAGTGCCCTTGCGCGGCCGCCCGATGCTGCGGCGCGGCATGGACCGGAAGCGACGCTCCGGCTACCGCGCCCGACAACCCGCATGAAACATGGCCGAATTGCGGTCGCGAGCCATGCAGCGCCTGCATTCCGGCCTTGCTGCGGCGCAGCTTGCCGCCCGCGCGGCGCGGGATTATCTGGCGGGCGTCCGGGGAAGATGCCCACGGATTGAGCCATTTGTGAAAGGAAACCGCCATGGCCGCCATCGAGACGACCCGCACGGCGCCCCTCGGCGCTGCCACGACCTACCGCTTCATTTCCGCCCTCACCGGCGTTTTCACCGCCTTTTCCGCCTGGAACGACGCCCGCGTCACCCGCAACGCGCTGGCCCGGCTGTCGGATCGCGAGCTGGACGACATCGGTCTGTGCCGCGCCGATCTGGAGCACATCTGAACACCCGCCCCGCGGGGCCCCGGAACGACACGAAGGCCGCGACCGGACAAGCCCGGTCGCGGCCTTCGGCTGTCAGGGCGTGACGGACACGAAACCTTCGGTGCGGGAAGCCCGCGCCCGGCGCCCTGTCAACGCGGTGCGTAGGCGGCCAGCTTGGCCGAGATCCAGAGCGTGACCGGATCGGCGGTCATCAGCACGGCGCCCATGCGGTCCACCTCGTCGCCCGAGGCCATCATCGCCACCCGGGCGTTGTAGACGCCATCGCCGATGTAATAGTGGATCGTGCCCTTCAGCGCCACGAGGCAGAGCGCGGCCACCATCAGCGGGCGGACGATCGGCATCCGGCGCCGGCGCGGACGGCCATAGTGGGACCGGCCCAGCGTGCCCGCCGCCTCGAAACCCTGTCCGCGCGACTGCGCCGCCCGCACCCGGGCAACGCGAGCGTAGAAATCCTGCAAATTGGGGTCCGTCATGGTTCGCATTCCCATACAGAGCCCCCCGACCCGAGACCTCAATGAGCCCGGATTGCGGCAAAATTTCGGCATTGGAGCCGATTGCGGCCCGATCGGGGCGAGAATCCGGCCGCGATACACGCTGAGGGAGAAATCTCTGTGCGAAGACCAACCACGGGGTGAAACCCCGATCCGCGCGCGATCAGTTCCGGCGCAGGACCAGCGTGGACCACTCGCCGATGACGTCATGTGATTCGGGCGCGAAGCCGGCCGACTCGTAGGCCGCGGTCACCGCCCCGGCCTGGGTGGTCAGCAGGCCCGACAGGATCGCCAGCCCGCCGGGCGCGGCATGGGCGGCCATGGCGGGGGCCAGTTCGATCAGCGGCCCCTTCAGGATATTGGCGAAGATCAGGTCATAGGGCGCGGCCCCGGCCAGCCGGGGGTGGTCGAAGCCCGCGGCCTCCAGGCATTCCACCCGGCCGGCGAGCCCGTTGATCGCCACGTTGGCCTCGGCCACCTCCACCGCCACCGCGTCGATGTCCGAGGCCAGCACCTGCGCCTCCGGCAGCACCGCGGCCGCCGCCATCGCCAGCACCGCGGTGCCGCAGCCGATGTCGGCCACCTTTGCCGGCAGGAAGCCCTGCGTCAGCAGCCGGTCGAAGGCGCGCAGGCAGCCCAGCGTGGTGCCGTGGTGGCCGGTGCCGAAGGCCACCGTCGCCTCGATCTGCAGGGCGATGCGGTCGGCCGGCACCCGGTCGGCGTCATGCGGGCCGTGCACGAAGAAGCGCCCGGCCTCCACCGGATGCAGTTCGCGGCGCACCTTGGCCACCCAGTCGATCTCGGGCAGTTCCGAGACCGCGAAATCCGCCGCCCCGAAGGCCGCGGCCAGCAGCATCAGCGCGGGCGCGGGCGGGGCCTCCTCGAAATAGGCACCGACCTCCCAGAGGCCCGAGCCGTCCTCGACCTCGAAGACCCCCACGCCATAGGGCTCGGGCTCCATCCCCTCCAGCGCGGCGGCCAGCGCCTCGGCGGCCTCCGGCCCGGGCAGCGTGGTCAGGGCGGTGTAGGTGGGCATGAAGGCCTCCGGTCCGGTTCCCGGCGGCGATAGGCGGCGGGTGGGGCCGGGTCAAGGGGCGGAAAGGGATGGCTCAGGCCACCGCGACCAGCGTGGGTACGGAGGAGACGTCGACAGTCCGCTCGGCGTGCCAGGCGTCATAGGCGCCCTGCATACGGACCCAGGCGAGCGGGCCGCCGCCGAACATCTTGGCCAGCCGGACGGCGACCTCGGGGCTCACCGGCTTCTTCTCGGCCATGATGTCGTAAAGGTGCTGGCGCGAGATGCCGAGCATCCGGGCGATCTGGGCCTTGGGGCGGCCGGTCGCGGGAATGACGTCCTCCCGCAGCAGCGCGCCGGGATGGGAGGGGCAGCGGTGGGGGTTGCGGGTCATCCGGGCCTCCTAGTGGTATTGCTCGAAGTCGATCACATAGGCATCGCCGTCATGGAACTCGAAGGTGATGCACCACGGGCCGTTGACATGGACGGTGTATCGCGTGGGGTCGTGCCCCTTGAGGGCGTGGAAGTTGAAGCCGGGAAGGTTCATGTCCTCGGGCGTCTCTGCGGCGTCGAGGCGGTCGAGCCGCAGCAGTATGCGCTGGTGGAAGCGGGAGTCGATGCGGGACTTCCCCGTCTCCCACAGCGCCTTGAGCTGCTTGTTGCCGAACGTCTTGATCATGGAGATATGTAAGCATATGGCTGACAATCGTCAACATTCGGCTTACATCTCGGCGTAACACTTCCTCACATGAAGCTCTGCGGGTCGATGTCCAGCGTGAGCCGCACGTTGCCCGGCACCCGCACCTGCGCCACCCATTCGGCCAGCGCCGGCTGCAAGGGGGCCTGTTTCCCGGCCTTGACCAGCAGCCGCACCCGGTGCCTTCCGCGCACCCGGGCCACCGGCGCCGGGGCCGGCCCCCAGACCTCGGCCCCGATCCGGCGCAGCGGCCCGTCGTGGCGGGCCAGCTCCGCGCCCAGGTCGAAGACCGCGGCGATGTCGGGCGAGGTCAGGATCACCGCCGCCAGCCGGCCATAGGGCGGCATCCCGGTGGCCCGCCGCTCGGCCGCCTCGGCCCGCCAGAACGCCTCCTCGTCGCCGCCCAGGATGGCGCGGATCACCGGATGGTCGGGCTGGTGGGTCTGCAGCCAGGCCTCGCCCGGCCGCTCGGCCCGCCCGGCGCGCCCCGCCACCTGCCGCATCAGCTGGAAGGTGCGCTCGGCCGCCCGCAGGTCCGAGCCCTGCAACCCCAGGTCGGCGTCGATCACCCCCACCAGCGTCAGCAGGGGGAAGTTGTGCCCCTTGGCCACGATCTGGGTGCCGATCACGATGTCGGCGCCGCCCTCGGCGATCCCGGCGATGGCCTCCTTCAGCGCCCGGGCGGAGCCGAAGAGGTCCGACGACAGCACCGCCACCCGGGCCTCGGGAAAGCGCGCGCGCACCTCTTCCTCCACCCGCTCCACCCCCGGGCCGATGGCGGCCATCTTGCCCTCCACCCCGCAGGCCGGGCAGGCCACCGGCACCGGCCTTGTGGCGCCGCACTGGTGGCAGACCAGCCGCTTCTGGAACCGATGCTCGACCATCCGCGCGTCGCATTGGTCGCAGCCCACCTGATGCCCGCAGGCGCGGCAAAGCGTCACCGGCGCATAGCCGCGGCGGTTGAGGAACAGCAGGCTCTGCTCCCCCGCGGCCAGCCGGGCCGCGACCATCCCCGCCAGCCTTTCGCTGATCCAGCGGCCGGCGGGCAGCTTCTCCGCCCGCATGTCGATCGCCCCCATCTCGGGCAGGTCGGCGATGCCGAAGCGGCCGGGCAGGTCCAGCCTTCCGTATTTCCCGGCCTCGACATTGGCCCAGGTCTCCAAGGCCGGGGTGGCCGAGGCCAGCACCACCGGGCAGCCGAGGATGGACCCTCGCAGCACCGCCATGTCGCGGGCGTTGTAGAGCACGCCGTCCTCCTGCTTGTAGGAGGTGTCGTGTTCCTCATCCACCACGATCAGCCCGAGGTCGCGGAACGGCAGGAACAGCGCCGAGCGCGCCCCCACCACCAGCTGCACGCCGCCCTCGGCCGCCATCCGCCACAGCCGCCGCCGCTCGGTCATGGTGACGCCGGAGTGCCATTCGGCCGGCGCCGCCCCGAAACGGTCGCGCACCCGGGCGATGAAGCCCTCGGACAGCGCGATCTCGGGCAGCATGACCAGCGCCTGCCGGCCGCGGCGCAGCGCCTCGGCCACCGCCTCGAGGTACACCTCGGTCTTGCCCGAGCCGGTGACGCCCTTCAGCAGCGTGGCGGCGAACCCCCCCATCGCCACCTGCGCCACCAGCGCGTCGCCGGCGGCGATCTGCTCCTCCACCAGCCGGCCGGGGCGCAGGGGGTCGAGCCGGGGATAGGGCGTGTCCTTCGGCGCCTCCTCCTCGGCCACCACGCCCAAGGCGACCAGCCCCTTGACCACGGAATGCCCCACGCCCGCAGCCGCAGCCAGTTCCCCCAGCGTCACCGCCGCGCCCCCAAAAGCCCGCAGGCATTCGATCACCCGATGCCGCGCCTCGGTCAGCCGGTTCGGCACCGGGCCGGCCAGCCGATAGACCCGCCGGGTGGCGGGCGGCTCGCCCAGGCCGGGCGCGCGGGTGGCCAGCCGCAGCATGGCGGGCAGGGGCGTCAGCGTATAGTCCGAGACGCGCGAGAGAAATGCCCGCATCGCCGGCAGCATCGGGGGGGCGTCCAGCACCCGCGTCACCGGGCGCAGCCGGGCGGGGTCGAAATCCCCCGCGCCCTCGCCCCAGACCACCCCCAGCACCCGGCGCGGGCCCAGCGGCACCTCGACGAAATCGCCCGTGCCGCAGCCGCCTTCGGGCGCGCGGTAGTCCAGCACCCGGCCCAGCGGCTCGGTGGTCAAGACACCCACCGTCTCGCCCTCCGCGAATTGCCGCTCCGCCGCCATGCCGTCCTTCCGCCTGCCGAGGCTTTGGGGTAAACCGCCCCCGACCACGCCACAACCCCGGGAGGCTGCGCCCATGAAGTTCTTCGTCGATCCCGCCGACGTTCCCGCCATCGCCGAACTGGCCGCCCTGGGGATGGTGGACGGGGTGACCACCAACCCCTCGCTGATCCTGAAGTCGGGCCGCGACATCCTGGAGGTGACGAAGGAGATCTGCGACCTGGTGGAGGGCCCGGTCTCGGCCGAGGTGGTGGCGCTGACCGCCGACGAGATGATCGCCGAGGGCCGCAAGCTCGCCGCCATCGCGCCCAACATCGCGGTCAAGGTGCCGCTGACCTGGGACGGGCTGCGCGCCTGCAAGGTGCTGTCGGGCGAGGGGTTCATGGTCAACGTGACGCTGTGCTTCTCGGCCAACCAGGCGCTGATCGCGGCCAAGGCGGGGGCCACCTTCATCAGCCCCTTCATCGGCCGGCTGGACGACATCAACATGGACGGGCTGGATCTCATCCGCGAGATCCGGGTGATCTACGACAACTACGCCTTCAAGACCCAGGTGCTGGCCGCCTCGATCCGCTCGGCCAACCACGTCTCGCAATGCGCGCTGATCGGGGCCGACGTGGTGACCGCGCCGCCCGCGGTGATCAAGTCGCTGGCCAGCCACCCGCTGACCGACAAGGGGCTGGAGAGCTTCCTGAAGGACTGGGCCAAGACCGGGCAGAAGATCGTCTGAGTCCGGCAGGCGGACCGCTGTAGGGTGGGCAATCTGCCCACCATGCTGCGTCATCCCGTGGTGGGCGGATCGCCCACCCTACACCCTGCCCGAGTCCAAGGATGCAAAACCCCCGCACCACCCCATCATGGCACGGATGCCGCGGTCTTTCCCGCAGCCTCACGCCCCGATTGCCTGATTCGACCGCCGCGCTATACTCGCGGCAAAACCAGAACCAGCCGGGCAGTGACACGATGATCTCTCAGGACCTGCGCGACCGCCTGATCGCGGAGCCGGAAAAGATTCTGGACGACCGCGAGGTGATGGCGGCGCTGATCGGGGCCAACGAGCGGGCCATGGGCTCGAACGTGGTCGACCTGCGCGGGATCGCGATGGAGCGGCTGTCCTCGCGCCTCGACCGGCTGGAGGACACCCATCGCAACGTGATCGCCGCCGCCTACGACAACTTGGCCGGCACCAACCAGATCCACCGCGCCATCCTGCGGATGCTGGATCCGCCGGGGTTCGAGGAGTTCCTGGGCACGCTGTCGGGCGAGGTCGCCACCACGCTCAGGGTCGACTGCATCCGGCTGGTGCTGGAAAGCCAGGTGGCGGGCGACGACCCGGCGCTGCGGCGGCTGGGCGAGGTGCTCTGCGTGGCCGAGCCCGGGTTCATCGCCGCCTACATGACCGGCGGGCGCGGCGGGCAGCCCCGGCCGGTGACCTTGCGGCAGGTGGTGCCGGGGTCGGATGCGCTTTACGGCGAGCGGGCGGCCTGGGTGCGGTCCGAGGCGCTGATGCGGCTGGATCTCGGCCCCGGGCGGCTGCCGGGGATGCTGGCGATGGGCGCCGAGGATCCGCACCAGTTCCGCCCCGCGCAGGGCACCGACCTCCTGGCCTTCTTCGCCGGGGTCTTCGAGCGGGTGATGCGCCGCTGGCTGGCATGAGCCTCGCCATCCCGCCGGCCGCGCGCGATGCGCTGGCGGAGTGGCTCACGCATCTGCGCGGGGTGGACGGGGCCGCGGCGCATACGATCGCGGCCTATGGCGCCGACGTGGCCCGCTGGCTGGCCTTCCTGGCCGAGTACCACGGCGAGCCCGCCGGGCGGCGCGCGCTGGCCGCGGCCAGCCCGGCCGACCTGCGCGCCTTCATGGCGGCCGAGCGGGGTCGGGGGCTTTCCGCCCGCTCGATGGCCCGGGTGCTGTCGGCGGTGAAGGGCTTCACCGGCTGGCTGGCCGAGCGCGAGGGGGTGGACGCCACGGCGATGCTGTCTGCCCGCGGCCCGCGCTACCAGCGCCGCCTGCCCCGGCCGCTCAGCGAGGACGGGGCCAGGGCCGTGCTGGACCACATCGGGGAAGAGGCGCGCGAGCCCTGGATCGCCGCCCGCGACACCGCGGTGGCCACGCTGCTCTACGGCTGCGGGCTGCGGATATCGGAGGCGCTGGGGCTCACCGGCGCCGCCCTGCCCCTGCCGGCCGTGCTGCGCATCACCGGCAAGGGCGGCAAGCAGCGGCTGGTCCCCGCCCTGCCCGCCGCGCAGCAGGCGGTCGCCGACTACGCCCGCCTCTGCCCGCATGAGCTGACCCGCGACGAGCCGCTGTTCCGCGGGGCGCGTGGGGGCGCACTCAACCCTTCGCTGGTGCAGATCGCCATGGCGCGGGTGCGGGCGCGGCTGGGGCTGCCGGCCTCGGCCACGCCGCACGCGCTGCGGCATTCCTTCGCCACCCATCTTCTGGTTGCCGGGGGCGACCTGCGCGCGATACAGGAACTCTTGGGCCATGCGTCGCTTTCCACCACGCAGGGCTATACGGCGGTCGACACCGCCCGGCTGATGGAAGTCTATGCGCGGGCCCATCCCCGCGCCTCGTAGAAGGGTGAATGGTGCTGAACATCCGCCTGAAGGCGCTCTCGGTGCACCTGCTGACGGCCACGGGCGCCGTTCTGTCCATGCTCGCCATGCTCGCCGCGGTGGAAGGCCAGTGGAGCCTGATGTTCCTGTGGCTGGTGGTGGCGCTGGCGGTGGACGGGGTGGATGGCCCGCTAGCCCGCCGCTATGACGTGCGCAAGAACTGGCCGATCTACGATGGCGTCCTGATGGACCTGATCGTGGACTATCTGACCTATGTCTTCATCCCGGCCTATGCGCTGTTCAAGTCCGGCCTGCTGACGGGGTGGACGGGGTGGCTCGCCATCATCGCCATCGTCTACGGCTCGGTGATCTATTTCGCCGACACGCGGATGAAGACCAAGGACAAGTCCTTCTCGGGCTTTCCGGCCTGCTGGAACATGGTGGTGCTGGTGTTGTTCGCGCTGCGGCCGGGGGAGGCGACGATCCTCTTCATCGTGGTGGCGCTGACCGTGGCGATGTTCCTGAACCTGAAGTTCATCCACCCGGTGCGCACGGCCCGCTGGCGGGCGGTCTCGCTGCCGGTGGTGCTGGTCTGGGTGCTCTGCGCCGGCTGGGCGGCGTGGTGGGATTTCCAGGAGGGCGCGCCGGCGCGCTGGCTCTTGGTGGTGACCTCGCTCTACCTCGCGCTGGCGGGGATCGCGCAGCAGGTGCTGCCGCCGCGGCCCGGCGCGAAGGTCTGACCCGGAAGGGATGGAGCGGGCGACGGGAATCGAACCCGTGTCTCTAGCTTGGAAGGCTAGGGTCTTACCATTACACAACGCCCGCGTGGGAGCTTAGATAGCCCCGCCCGGCCGCCAGTGCAAGCCGCGCTCGAGGCCGCTCATCGAGCCTTCCGGCTCTCTTCGCTCGGGGGCGCCAGCGAGGAGAGCCGGAAGGCGCGATGAGCGGCGTTGCGCTTCCCCCCTTTGCAGCGCGCGGGACGGCAACCTCCGGCTTACCGGGTTTGACTAGCGTCGCGGGCAAATCGTCCCCGGAGACCGCAGATGCCCGACACCTCGCCGATCCTTGGCCTGCCCTATATCCAGCCCGCCCAGGCGCAGAAGCACGTCACCCACAACGAGGCGCTGCGCCTCCTGGACGTGCTGGTCCAGCCCCGGGTGCTGGACCGCAGCCGCAACGCCCCGCCCCCCACGCCGGCCGAGGGGGACCGCCACATCGTCGGCCCCGCGCCCACCGGCGAATGGGCCGGGCAGGCCGGGCGCATCGCGCTGCGCGAGGACGGCGGCTGGACCATGATCGAGCCGCAGCCCGGCTGGTCGGTGCAGGTGCTGGACGAGGCGCAGGAGGTGGTGTTCCGCGCCGGCGCCTGGACCGGCGGCTCGGACGGCCCCTTGCAGGTCGCCGCGCTGGGGGTCGCGGCCGCGCCGGACGGCTTCAACCGGCTGACGGTCGAGGGGCCGGCCACGCTGCTGACCGGCGGCACCGGCGGGCATCAGTTGAAGCTCAACAAGGCCGCCGCCGGCGACACCGCGAGCCTGCTGTTCCAGACCGGCTTTTCAGGGCGGGCCGAGATGGGGACGGTGGGCGACGACGCCTTCGTGGTGAAGGTCAGCGCCGATGGCGCCACGTTCCACGAGGGGCTGCGGCTGAGCACCGGGGCGTTGCAGATCGACGTGCCGGTGACCGGCACGGCGGTCACCGCCGACGCCACCGACGCCACGGCGGGGCGGCTGATGCGGGTGGGCGACTTCGGGCTGGGCGGGCCGTCGCGGCGGCTGGCCGATGCGGGGCCGACCGACGCTTCCATCGCCAGCGGCGCCTATCACATCGACACCGCGCTGGGCAGCGCCGGCGGGCCGGCCACGGTCGCCCGCGGCTCGGTCCAGCACAACCGCCGCGCCGCCGCCGGGGGCGAGACGCAGATCCTGGTGGTGGAGGAGGACGGCGGCGGCATCGGGGCCGGCACCGTCTTTTCCCGCGGCCGCGCGGCGGCGGGCTGGGGCGCCTGGCGGCGGCTTTACGACGACCGGAACCTGGTCGGCACGGTCAGCGGCAGCGCCGCGCCCTTCGGCGCGGTGTTCGAACGGGGCGGCAACGCCAACGGCCAGTACCGCCGCACCGCCTGCGGCGGGCAATGGTGCGTCTCGGGCGCGATCGCCGTGGCCTCGGCCTCGGTCGCGCTGGGCGGCCTGTTCCGCAGCGCCGACGTGATCTGGACCTATCCGGCGGCCTTCGACGCCGCGGATGGGCCGGTGGTGACCGGGATGGTCGCCGATGCCGACGCCTGGATCACCCTTGTCTCGGCCGGCGCCACCCAGGCGGTGTTCCGGGTGGTGAGCGCGGTCTCCAAGGCCGCGGCGCTCAGCGTGCGGCTGACCGCGCAGGGGCGCTGGGTGATCTAGCCGCTTGCCCCAAGGGCAACCTGGCGGGGCGGCCGGCGCAAGGGCCCGCGAATCGCCCCGCCCCCCGCGCCGGCCGCCCTGGGGGACGCCGCGCAACGCCGGCCCGGCGGGCGGATCGCCGGGCGGAGACCGGCGCGGATGTGCGGATTTCCTCCCATTCCGGCAGTCCCGGGGCAGAAAATTCCGTCCTGCGGCCGGATGACGCTTGCGTGAACCGAACGGCGGCGGCCTGATCGGGGACAGTCAGCCGTCCGGGGCCAACCCGCGGCGGCATGGCAAGCAACCAGAACCGCCAGATCCCCAGGGAGGAGACAATGGCCCCGACGATCCGACTTGCCGGCCTTGCGGCCGGCGCCATGCTCATGGCCACCGCGGCCTTCGCGCAGAACTTTCCGCAGCGCCAGATCACCATGGTGGTGCCCTTCGCCGCCGGCGGGCCGACCGATACCGTCGCCCGCCTGATCGCCGAGGTGATGTCGCGCGATCTCGGCCAGCAGGTGCTGATCGAGAACGTGGGCGGCGCGGGCGGCACGCTGGGCGCGGCCCGGGTGGCCGAGGCCGAGCCCGACGGTTACACCCTGCTGCTGCACCACATCGGCATGGCGACCTCGGCCACGCTCTATCGCCAGCTGCCCTACGACACCATGGCGGACTTCGCCTATGTCGGGCTGGTCACCGAGGTGCCGATGACCATCGTGGCGCGGGCGGATTTCGAGCCCTCCGACTTCGCCGGCTTCGTCAGCTACATCAAGGAGAACGCCGACACGATCACCATGGCCAACGCCGGGATCGGCGCGGCCTCGCATCTCTGCGGGATGCTGTTCATGCAGGCGCTGGAGACGCCCCTGGTCACCGTGCCCTATCGCGGCACCGGCCCGGCGATGACCGAGCTGATCGGCGGGCAGATCGACATCATGTGCGACCAGACCACCAATACCTCGGAGCAGATCCGCGGCGGCACGATCAAGGCCTATGCGGTGACCACACCCGAGCGGCTGGAGATCTTCCCCGACCTGCCCACGGTGGTCGAGGCGGGGATGCCCAATGCCGAGGTCTCGATCTGGCACGGGATCTACGCCCCCGCCGGGACGCCGGAGGAGATCACCACCCGGCTGTCCGAATCGCTGAAGGTGGCGCGGGCCGATCCCGGCGTGGCCGCGCGGATGGCGGAGCTGGGCACCGACCCCTCGCCCGCCGAGGACGCCACGCCGGCGGCGCTGGAGGCCAAGCTCACGGCCGAGATCGACCGCTGGAGGCCGGTGATCGAGGCCGCCGGCGTCTACGCCGACTGAGCGCCGGCGGGGCGGGCCGTCGCAGGCCCGCCCCCTTCTGGGGGAAGCGCAGATGACCATCGACAAGACCGATGCCCTGGCCGGGGCGTTCTTCATCGCCGTGGGCGGCTGGTTCGCGGTGCAGGCGCTGGGGATGGAGATCGGCACCGCCCGCCGCATGGGGCCGGGGTTCTTTCCGCTGATCCTGGCCGGCGTCCTGATCCTGCTGGGGGCCGTGGTGCTGCTGGGCTCGCTCAAGGGGCAGGTGCAGGACCTGGGGGTCTTCGCGGTGCGGGGGATGCTCTTCATCCTGCCGGCGCCGGTGATCTTCGGCCTGACGGTGCGGCCCCTGGGCTTCGTGCCCGCCATCGCGCTGACCACGCTCTACGCCTGCCTGGCCTCGCGGCAGATGCGGCCGCTGACCGCGCTGATCCTGGTGGTGGCGCTGACGGTCTTTTCCACGCTGGTCTTCAGCTATGGCCTCGGGCTGCCGTTCCGCCTGATCGGGCCGCGGCTGAGCTTCTGACCCCCTTCCGGCCGGAGAGACCATGGACCTTCTGTCAAACCTCGCGCTCGGCTTCGCCACCGCGGCGACGCCCGCCAACCTGCTGTTCTGCCTGATCGGGGTGATCCTGGGCACGCTGATCGGGGTGCTGCCGGGGATCGGCGCCACCGCGACCATCGCCATGCTCTTGCCCATCACCTTCCAGCTGGAGCCGGTGTCGTCGCTGATCATGCTGGCGGGGATCTACTACGGCGCGCAATACGGCGGCTCGACCACCGCGATCCTGATCAACCTGCCGGGGGAAAGCTCCTCGGCGGTGACGGCCATCGACGGCTACCAGATGGCGCGCAAGGGCAAGGCCGGCACCGCGCTGGCCGTGGCCGCGCTGGGCTCGTTCTTCGCCGGCACGGTGGCCACGATGCTGGTGGCGGTCTTCGCCCCGCCGCTGACCACGGTGGCGCTGCGGTTCGGGGCGCCGGAGTATTTCTCGCTGATGCTCCTGGGCCTGGTCTCGGCCATCGCGCTGGCCTCCGGCTCGGTGCCCAAGGCGCTGGCCATGGTGGTGATGGGGCTGCTGCTGGGGCTGGTGGGGACCGACGTGATCTCCGGCGCGCAGCGGTTCAACCTCGGGCTGCCCGCCTTTGCCGACGGGCTCAATTTCGTCGCCGTGGCGGTGGGGGTCTTCGGCATCGCCGAGATCCTGCGCAACCTCGAGACCGTGCAGGACCGCACGGTGCTGACCAGCCACCTCGGCCGGCTCTGGCCCTCGCGCGAGGACCTGCGGCGGATGGTGGCGCCGATGATCCGCGGCACGGTGCTGGGCTCGGCACTGGGGGTGCTGCCGGGCGGGGGCGCGATCCTGGCCTCCTTCGCCTCCTACACGGTGGAAAAGCGCGTCTCGAAACGGCCGGAGGAGTTCGGCAGGGGCGCCATCGAGGGGGTCGCCGGCCCGGAATCGGCCAACAACGCCGGGGCGCAGACCAGTTTCATCCCGCTCCTGACGCTGGGCATCCCGGCGAACCCGGTGATGGCGCTGATGGTCGGCGCGATGATCATCCAGGGCATCGTGCCCGGCCCCAACGTGGCCAGCAACGAGCCGGCGCTGTTCTGGGGCATCATCGCCAGCATGTGGATCGGCAACCTGATGCTGATCGTGCTGAACCTGCCGCTGATCGGGCTGTGGGTGAAGCTCTTGTAGGTGCCCTATCCGGTTCTGTTCCCCATCATCATGGTGATGTGCTCGATCGGGGTCTATTCGGTGAACTCCAACACCTACGACCTCTTCGCGGTCGCCTTCTTCGGGCTCTTGGGCTACGCGCTGATGAAGCTGCGCTGCGAGCCGGCGCCGCTGCTGCTGGGCTTCGTGCTGGGGCCGCTGCTGGAGGAGAACCTGCGCCGGGCGATGATCATCGGCCGCGGCGATCCCATGGTCTTCCTCAACCGGCCGATCAGCCTGACGCTGCTGGTGCTGACCGTGGCGGTGCTGGTGATCGTGCTGCTGCCGCAGGTGCGGCGCAAGCGGGAGGAGGTGTTCGTCGAGGAGACGTTGGGGCTAGCGGAGAGCGCCGGGGGCTTCGCGCCCCCGGACCCCCGCGGAGTATTTCTCCCAAGATGAGGACAAGAGGGGACAATTTGACTCAAACTGTCCCTCACTTTGGCTCAAGTACTCTGCGGGGGTCCGGGGGTGCAAAACCCCCGGCGCTCTCCGCCCGTCCGACGACCAGGGAAGCTACTCCCCCGGCACCGCCACCGCCTGGCCGCCGGCGCCCATCCGCCGGCCCAGCCGGCGCACCACCACGTAGAAGGCCGGCACCACGATGAGCCCCAGCGAGGTGGCCGCGATCATGCCGCCCATCACCCCGATCCCGATGGCGTTCTGCGCCCCGGCCCCGGCCCCGCTGGCCAGCGCCAGCGGCGTGACCCCCAGGATGAAGGCCAGCGAGGTCATCAGGATCGGCCGGAGCCGGATCCGCGCGGCCTCGATGGCCGCCTGCACCGCGGTGCGGCCGCGGTTCTCCAGCTCGCGGGCGAATTCCACGATCAGGATGGCGTTCTTGGCCGAAAGCCCGATGGTGGCGAGGATGCCGACCTTGAAATACACGTCGTTCGACTGCCCGAACCACCAGGCCGCCAGCAGCGCGCCCAGGATCCCCACCGGCACCGCCAGCATGACCGCGAAGGGGATCGCCCAGCTTTCGTAAAGCGCGGCGAGGCACAGGAACACCACCAGCGCCGAGAGCGCGTAGAGATAGGGCGCCTGGTCGCCCGACTGGCGTTCCTGGAAGCTGAGGTCGGTCCAGCCCACGCCCCAGCCGCCGCCCATTCCGGCCGCCAGTTCCTCCATCGCCTCCATCGCCTCGCCCGAGGAGGTGCCCGGCGCCTCGCTGCCCGAGAGCGAGACCGCAGGCAGCCCGTCCAGCCGCGCCAGCGTGGGGGCCACCGGCACCCATTCCACGGTCGAGAAGGCGGAGAAGGGCACCATCTCGCCGGCCGAGTTGCGGGCGTACCAGCTTTCAATGTCGTCGGGCTGCATCCGGGTGTCGGGCGCGCCCTGCACGAAGACCGGCCGCAGCGAGGCGCCCAGCTGGAAGTCGTTCACGTTGCGCCCGGCGAAGATGATCGACAGCATGTCGTTCACCGCGGCCAGCGGGACGCCCAGCGCCGCGGCCTTCTCCTGGTCGATGTCGAGCTTCAGCGCCGCCTCGCCGGTGGTGGCGCCGGTGCGGATGGTGCCGATGCGCGGATCCTCGTCCGCCAGCCCCCGCAGCCGCTCGGCCGCGGCGAAGAGCGCCTCGGTGCCCGCGTTGGTCTGGTCGATCAGGTACATCGAGAAGCCGCCGGAATTGCCCAAGCCAGGGATCGGCGGCGGTTGCAGGAAGTTGACCGACCCCGCCCGGTGCCCGCGGAACCGCGCGTTCGCCCGCTGCGCCACCGCCGAGGCGTGCAGCTCCGGCGCCTCGCGCAGGCTCCAGTCCCGCAGCTTTACGAAGATCATCGCCCGGTTCTGCCCCGAGCCGCCGAAGCCGAAGCCCATGGCGACGAAGGTGGATTCGACCGCGCCCGACTCCTGGGTCAGCATGAAGTCCTCCACCTCCTCGACCACCGCGATGGTGGCCGCGGTGGTCGAGCCTTCGGAGAGGTTGATCATCGTCATCAAGACGCCCTGGTCCTCGGGCGGCAGGAACGAGCCCTCGATCCGGTTGTAGATGTTCCAGGCCCCCCAGGTGACCCCGCCCAGCAGCAGGATCATCAGGAAGGGCACGCGCAGGAGCGGCCGCAGCAGCCCCGCATAGCCGCGGGTCAGCGCCCCGAAGGCCCGGTTGAAGGCGCGGCCGGGGATGCCGGTCCAGTGCGTCCCCGGGCCGGCGTGGGGCTTCAGCATCGTGGCGCAGAGCGCGGGGCTCAGGATCAGCGCCACCAGAGCCGAGAAGGCCATGGCCGAGATGATGGTGACCGAGAACTGGCGGTAGATCACCCCGGTGGAGCCCGGCATGAAGGCCATGGGCAGGAACACCGCCGAGAGCA
The DNA here is from genome assembly GCA_037190175.1 of Paracoccaceae bacterium. GTDB lineage: Bacteria > Pseudomonadota > Alphaproteobacteria > Rhodobacterales > Rhodobacteraceae > JBBCJM01. Next base: position 27,388 of record JBBCJM010000071.1, read on the forward strand.
CCAGCACGATGCCGATCAGCGCCCCGGTGATCTGGCCCATGCTCTTTTCCGTGGCCGCCACGGGGGGCAGGTGATCCTCCGCCATCACCCGCTCGACGTTCTCGACCACCACGATGGCGTCGTCGACCAGCAGGCCGATGGCCAGCACCATGGCGAACATCGTCAGCGTGTTGATGGTATAGCCCAGCCCCGCCAGCACGAAGAGCGTGCCCAAGAGCACGACCGGGATGGCGATGATGGGAATGAAGGTCGCCCGCCAGTTCTGCAGGAAGACGAGGATCACCAGGAACACCAGCCCCACCGCCTCGGCCAGGGTGTGCCAGACCTTCTGGATCGACAGTTCCACGAAGGGCGAGGTGTCGTAGGCGTATTCGACCTCGACCCCCTCGGGCAGGGCGGGGCGCAGCCGGTCGATGGTGGCGCGCACCGCGGCGGCGGTGTCCACCGCATTGGCGCCGCTGGCCAGGTTGACCCCGAAGCCGGCCGCGTTCCGGCCGTTGAAGCGGGAATCGCCGCCGTAGTTCTGCTGCCCGATCTCGACCCGCGCCACGTCGCCCAGCCGCACGGTGCGGCCCTCGGGCGTGGTGGTGAGCCGGATGTTCTCGAACTGCGCCACGGTGGTCAGCTGGCTCTGCGCGGTGATGGTGGCGGTGAACTGCTGGCCCGGCACCACCGGCTGGGTGCCCAGCGCGCCGACCGAGACGGTGGTGTTCTGCGCCTGCACCGCCGAGACCACGTCGCCCGGGGTCAGCCCGTATTCCACCAGCCGCAGCGGATCGAGCCAGATCCGCATCGCATAGCCCGAGCCGAAGACGTTGATGCCCCCCACCCCGTCGGTGCGGTTCACCGCGCCCTCGATGGTGTTCTCCAGGATGTCGCCCAGCTCCAGCGTGCCGTAGCGCCCGTCGGTCGAGACGATGGCGCCCACCAGGAGGATCGAGGAGGAGGAGCGCGAGACGGTGACCCCGTTCTGCTGCACCGCATTGGGCAGCCGGCGGGTGACCTGCTGCACCCGGCTCTGCACCTCGGTCTGCGCCTCGGCGGGGTTCACGCTGTCGTCGAAGGCCAGCGTGATCGAGGACCGGCCCTTGGAGGAGGAGGAGATGGTGTAGAGCAGGCCGTCGAGCCCGGTCAGCCCGTCCTCGATCACCGTGGTGACCGAGGCCTCGACCGCCTCGGCGGTCGCGCCGGTATAGCTCGAGGTGATGCGGATCGTGGTCGGCGCGATGTCGGGATACTGCTCGACCGGCAGCTGCAGATAGGCCCAGGCCCCGGCCAGCATGGTGACGATCGCCAGCACCCAGGCGAAGACGGGGCGATGGATGAAGAACCGCGCCATCGGCTCAGCCGCCGCGCGCCGGAGGGGGCTCGGCGGCGGCCTGCCCGGGGGATTGTTCCGGCGGCAGGTCGCGCACCACGCCCTGCTCGTCGATCATCACCGGCACGGTCTGCACCTCGGCCCCGTCGGCCAGGCCGTTCAGCCCGTCCACGATCAGCAGGTCCCCGGGGCCGACCCCCTCGGTCACGATCCAGGCGTTGCGGTGGGTGCCGGTCTCGGTCAGCGTCACCTTGCGGGCGCGGCCCTCCCTGGCCAGCCAGGCGGTCAGGTCCCCGGCGGCCGACCGCGCGGTGGCCCGCTGCGGCACCAGGATCGCCGGCATGGTGCCCATCGTCGCCTCCACCCGCAGGAACTGGCCGGGCAGGATGATGCGGTCGGGGTTGTCGAAGCGCACCCGGATGCGGATCGTGCCGGTGGTGGTGGAGACCTCGGCGTCCGGGCCCACGAAGGTGCCCTGCCGGCCATAGGTCGCCCCGGTCTCCAGCGTCAGGGCCAGCCCCACCTGGTCGCCCTGCTGCAGGCTGCCCGCCTCCACCCGGTCGCGCATCCGCTGCATCCCCACGCTCGATTCCATCACGTCGACGAAGATCGGGTCGATGCGGGTCACGGTGGCCAGCGCGTCGGCCTGGTTCGCCGTGACCAGCGAGCCGACCGAGAGCGCGGGCAGGCTGGCGATGCCGGCGATGGGACTCTTGACCAGGGTGCGGTCGAGGTCCAGCTTCGCCACGTCCACCGCCACCTTCGCGGCGGCGAGGCTGGCCTCCGCCGCGGCCGCCGCGGCCACCGCGCT
>JBBCJM010000072.1:0-18311 GCA_037190175.1 Paracoccaceae bacterium
CAGACCGGCCGCGCGGCCGTGAGCGCGGGGCGCTCGGCGCGCAGGATCGGGTCGCCCCCGGCGTCGGGGGCCGCCGAGACCAGCACATGCGTGGCCCGGGCCAGCAGCGGCGCCAGCGGCTGGCCGGGCCAGACCGCGCCCTCCACCCCCTCGGCGGCCAGGTCGGGCAGCCGCGCCTCGTGCCGGGTGGTGCCGATCACCCGCCAGCCCTCGCGGATCAGCCGCCGGGCCAGCGCCGCGGCGCTGTAGCCGTGGCCGAGGGTCAGCAGCGTGTTCATCCCCGCTGGAACACGCAGGCCAGCGAGGGCACCGTGGCCGGGTCGCCGGGCATGGAGATATAGGGTTCGGTCACCTCGACCAGCCGGCCCGCGGCCCCGCGCAGCGCCGCCTCGAAGCCCTCCTGCCACAGCGGCAGCTTCACCGTCAGCACCAGCACGCCGCCGTGCCGGGTGATGCGGATGAGTTCCGGCAGCCCCTCCGGCCCGACATGGCCGGTGGTGAAGACGCCGGTGGAGATCACCCCGGCGAAATGCCCGTCGGCCCAGGGCAGCGGGGTGCCCAGGGCGGCGCGGGTGAAGCCGGCATAGACCCCCTTGGCCCGCGCCCGGGCCAGCATCCCTTCCGAGATGTCCAGCCCCTCCACCCGCGGCCAGCCCAGCAGGCCCAGCCATTCGCCGGCCAGCCCGGTGCCGCAGCCCGCGTCCAGCACCGGCGCCGCGCCGCGTTCCAGATGCCGGGCCAGCAGCGCCACGCCGATGGCCGGGTGGCGATAGCCGGCGCGGCGCATCTCGTCCTCGTAGCTGTCGGCCCAGGCGTCGTATCCCGCCGCCACCTCGTCGGTGGAACGCGCGGCATAGACCGCCCCCAGATGCCCGTCGTGTTCGCCCGCCATGCGCCTTCCCCTTGCCCTCGGCCGTGTCGCCGGGGAACATAGGGGCCTTCGCTGCAATGCGGAACCGCTTTCGGAGGGGAAATGCCACAGAACGACCAGGCCCTGACCGCCGCCATCGCGGCGCTTCCCATGCTGGACCGGGCGGCGGCGCCCGAGCGGCTGGGGGGCCTGACCAACCGGGTCTACCGGGTGGGGGATGCCGTGCTGCGCCTGCCCGGCAAGGGGACCGAAGCCTATATCGACCGGCAGGCCGAGGCGGTGGCGGCCCGGGCGGCGGCGGCGGCCGGGGTCTCTCCGCAGGTGCTGCACGTGGAACCCGCCACCGGGATCATGGTCACCCGGCTGATCCCCGAGGCCGTCACCATGACGCCCGAGGGCTTTGCCGCCCGCCCGGGGGCGCCGGCGCGGGCGGGGCAGGTCTTCGCGCGGCTGCACGGCTCGGGCGCGCGGTTCCCCACCCGATTCGAGCTGTTCGCGATGATCGACGACTACCTGCGCCTGCTGGCCCCCCGCGACGTGAGCCTGCCCGAGGGCTATCACGACGTGCTGGGAGAGGCGCAGGCGGTGCGCGCCGCGCTGTCGCGCCGGGATCTGCCGCTGGCCCCCTGCCACTGCGACCCCCTGTGCGAGAACTTCCTGGATACCGGGGAGCGGATGTGGGTGGTGGACTGGGAGTACTCGGGCATGAACGATCCGATGTGGGATCTGGGCGACCTCTCGGTCGAGGCCGCCTTTTCCGAGGCGCAGGAGGAGGAGATGCTGGCCGCCTATTTCGGGCAGGAGCCGCAGCCGGGCGACCGCGGCCGGATGGTGGCCTACAAGGCGATGTGCGATCTGTTGTGGACGCTCTGGGGCCTGATCCAGTTTTCCGACGGCAACCCGGCCGACGATTTCCGCGCCTATGCCGACACCCGCTTTGCCCGCTGCCGCGCGCTGATGGGGCAGGCGGAGTTCGCCCGCCATCTGGCCGCCATCTAGGGAGAGAGCCATGCCCACCGCCGCCCCGCCCGCAGACCTGGGCCGGAAGGCCCCTGCCTTCCGCCTGCCCGCCACCGACGGGAACACCTATGCCCTGGCCGACATCGCCCGGCCCGCCGGCACGCTGGTCATGTTCATCTGCAACCATTGCCCCTACGTGCTTTCCGTCCTGCCGCGGCTGGTGGCGGATGCGCGGGAGCTGATGGGGAAGGGCATCGGCGTGGCGGCGATCTGCTCCAACGACGCCGTGGCCTATCCGCAGGACGGGTTCGACAAGATGGCCGAGCTGGCGCGCGACCATGCCTTTCCCTTCCCCTACCTGCACGACCAGACGCAGGAGGTCGCCCGCGCCTGGGGTGCGGCCTGCACCCCGGATTTCTTTGGCCTGAACGGGGCGGGGGAGTTGCAGTACCGCGGCAGGCTCGACGCCGCCGGGCGCGCCGAACGCCCCGCGGACATGCGCCGCGATCTGGTGGAGGCGATGCTGACGATCGCCCGGACCGGCCGGGGGCCGCAGGATCAGGTGCCCTCGATGGGCTGCTCGATCAAGTGGGCCTCATAGCCCCAGCCAGTGCAGGGCCCAAAGCCCGCCCATCCCCGCCACCAGCGCCGCCACCACGCCGAAGCGGAACCCGGCCGCCAGCGCCAGCCCGGCGGCGAGGATCCGCGCGCCGTCGATGCCCGGGGCGCCGCCCGGCCACAGGATCATCGGGGTGACCAGCGCGGGGAACACCGCCACGCCGACATAGCGCAGGTGCCGCATCGCCCATTCGGGCAGCCCCCGCTCGCCCAGGAAGCCCAGGAAGGAATAGCGGATCAGGAAGGTGCCGATCCCCAGGAGGATCGTGACGGTCCAGAAGGTGGCGCTGTCGATCATTCCCCGGCCCCTTCTTCCGCCCGCCGGCGGGCCAGCATCCGCTCGGTCTGCGCGCCGGCCACCATCGCCGCCCCGGAGGCCAGCAGCAGGCCGAGGTTCCACGGCACCCCGGCGAAGGCGATGGCCGCCGCCACGCTGACCCCCGCCGCCACCAGGTTGGGCAGCCCCCGCAGCATCGGCGCCAGCAGCGCCAGAAAGCACACCGGCACCGCGAAATCGGGCGAGAGGCTGGCGGGAATCGCCCGGCCCATCACCGCCCCCAGCAGGCTGAACACATACCAGGGCGCGCAGATCGCCACCGCGGTGCCGAAGTAATAGGTCACCCGCTCGGCCAGCGGCATCCGCGGCTCGCGGTCATAGGTCTGGGCCGACTGGGCATAGACCTGATCCACCATCACATAGGCCATCAGCAGCCGCTGCTTCACGCTGGCCTGCCCCAGCCAGGTCACCAGCGCCGCGGAATACATCGCCATCCGCAGGTTCACCGCCATGGCCGCGATCACCACCACCAGGATCGGCGCGCCCTCGCCCATCAGCCCCAGCGCGGTGAACTGCGAGCCGCCGGCGATCACGATCACCGACATGCTCATGATCTCCAGCAGGTCCAGCCCCGCGTCGCGGGCGACCACGCCGAACAGCAGGGCGAAGGGCGCGACCACCGCCACGAAGGGAAGGCCGTCGCGCAGCCCGCGCCAGAAGGCGCGGCGGGGAGAGGAGGGGATGGGGGTCATGGGCCGACTGCTGTTGCCCCGGCGGCCGGGCCGGGCGATGGTGACGCGCGACCCTATCCGGCCCGCGCGGCGGCCTCAAGCGGGGTCGGCGGGGGAGGGACGATGGCGAGGATCGCGGCGGTCACCGGGGCGGGCAGCGGCATCGGCCGCGCCGCGGCGCGGGCATTGCTGGAGGCCGGCTGGCAGGTGGCGCTGCTGGGCCGGCGGGCGGCCATGCTGGAGGAAACCGCAGGCGATGCGCCCGGCGCGCTCTGCCTGCCCTGCGACGTGTCGCAGCCCGATCGGGTGGAGGCCGCCTTCGCCGCCATCGAAGCGCGGTGGAGCCGGCTGGACCTCTTGTTCAACAACGCCGGCGGCGGGCTGGGCTCGCGCCTGATCGACGAGGTGTCGTGGGAGGACTGGCGCGCGGTGATGGGGGTGAACCTGGACGGGATGTTCCTCTGCGCCCGCGCGGCCTTCGCCCTGATGCGGCGGCAGGACCCGCGGGGCGGGCGGATCGTCAACAACGGCTCGATCTCGGCCCATGCGCCGCGGCCGGGGGCGCTGGCCTATACGGTGTCGAAACACGGGGTGACCGGGCTCACGAGACAGCTGAGCCTCGACGGCCGCCCCTTCGACATCGCCTGCGGCCAGATCGACATCGGCAATGCGGCGACCGCGCTCGCCTCCGCCATGGCCGCCGGCGTGCCGCAGGCCGACGGTTCGATCCGCCCCGAGCCGGTGATGGACGTGGAGATCGTGGCGCGCTCGCTGCTCTACATGGCCGGGCTGCCCCTGGAGGCCAATGCGCAGTTCCTGACCGTGATGGCGACCAGGATGCCCTTCGTGGGGCGGGGATAGCGCCCGCCCCGCCTCAGGCCCCCGCGGCGAGCCGGCGCAGCAGCCGTTCCAGCACCGCCGCCTCCGCCCCCAGCGCCGCCCGCAGCGCCGCGTCATGCTCCAGCGCCCGCTGCCCCAGCCGGCGGAACAGCGCCCGCCCGGCCCCGGTCAGCGACAGCAGTTCCGCCCGGCGGTCCTCCGGCGCGGGGTCGCGGCGCAGGAGGCCGGCCGCCTCCAGCGCCGCCACAGCGCGGCTGACCTTGGTCTTCTCGACATGCGAGCGGCGGCAGATGTCGCGCGCGGTCAGCGCGCCGAAACGGCCCAGATGCGCCAGCACCCGCCACTGGGTGCGGGTGAGCCCGGCCTCCGCCCGGTAGACCGCCGCGAACGAGCGGCTGGCGGCCTCGGCCGCCTGGTTCAGCAGATAGGGCAGGAAGCCCTCCAGATCGAAGTCGTCCATGCCGCCCTTCATGGCTTGACATGGTTGCAAATGCAACCAATAACCCGGGGCAGCAAAGGGAGGTGCCGATGACCCGCCACGCGCTGCCCGAGGGGATGGTCCGCTCGCCCCAGACCACCGGCCCGCACGAGGGCTACATGCCCGGCTTCGGCAACGACTTCGAGACCGAGGCGCTGCCGGGCGCGCTGCCGCAGGGGATGAACTCGCCCCAGAAATGCAACTACGGGCTTTATGGCGAGCAGCTCAGCGGCACCGCCTTCACCGCCCCCGGGCACCAGAACGAACGCACCTGGTGCTACCGCATCCGCCCTTCGGTCAAGCACACCCACCGCTTCCGCCGCATCGGGGTGCCGCTGTGGCGCTCCGCCCCCTGCATCGACCCCGCGGTCACCAGCCTGGGCCAGTACCGCTGGGATCCGGTGCCGGTGCCGGACGCGCCGCTGGACTGGATCACCGGGATGCGGACGATGACCACCGCGGGCGACGTGAACACCCAGACCGGGATGGCCAGCCACATCTACCTCGTCACCCGCTCCATGCGGGACGAGTATTTCTTCTCGGCCGACGGCGAGTTGCTGGTGGTGCCGCAGGAGGGGCGGCTTCGGTTCTGCACCGAGCTGGGGGTGATCGACCTGGAGCCGCGCGAGATCGCGCTGATCCCGCGCGGCCTCGTCTACCGGGTCGAGGTGCTGGAAGGCCCCGCCCGCGGCTTCGTCTGCGAGAACTACGGGCAGAAGTTCCAGCTTCCGGGGCGCGGCCCCATCGGCGCCAACTGCATGGCCAACCGCCGCGACTTCAAGACCCCGGTGGCGGCCTTCGAGGATCGCGAAACCCCTTCCACCGTCACGGTGAAATGGTGCGGGCAGTTCCATGCGACCGAGATCGGGCATAGCCCGCTGGACGTGGTGGCCTGGCACGGCAACTATGCGCCCTGCAAATACGACCTGCGCACCTATTGCCCGGTCGGCGCGATCCTCTTCGACCACCCCGACCCGTCGATCTTCACCGTGCTGACCGCGCCCTCGGGCATCGAGGGCACCGCCAACATCGACTTCGTGCTGTTCCGCGACCGCTGGTCGGTGGCCGAGGGCACCTTCCGGCCGCCGTGGTATCACAAGAACGTGATGTCCGAGCTGATGGGCAACATCCATGGTGTCTACGACGCCAAGCCGAAGGGCTTCGTTCCCGGCGGCATGTCCCTGCACAACTGCATGTTGCCGCACGGGCCGGACAAGCAGGCGTTCGAGGGGGCGTCGAACGCCGAGCTGCGCCCCGAGAAGCTGGAGGACACCATGAGCTTCATGTTCGAGACCCGCTTTCCCCAGCACCTGACCCCCTGGGCCGCCACCGCCGGGCACATGCAGGAGGACTACATCGACTGCTGGGGCTCGCTGGAGAAGAAGTTCGACGGCACGCCGGGGGTGAAGTGATGCGGTTCGTGGCTCTGGCTCTGGCGCTGACGGGCACGCCCGCGGCCGCCTGCGCCGTGTGGGTGGATTTCGCGGTCGAGGACATCGCCGGTGCCCCTGTGGTGGTGCGCGCCACGGTGCAGGACTATGCCACCGACCGGCAGGGCGGGCTCATGGACCTGGCGGTGACCGAGGTGCTGAAGGGCGAGGCGCCGGGGCAGCTGGTCGCGCTCTGGCCCTTCGGCATGTCCGGCACGCCCCCCGACCGCTGGAACCGCCCGCCCGAGATCATCGCCGCGCTGACCCCGGAGGGCGGCGGCTTCCTGCTGGTCGTGCCCATCTGCAGCGAGGCGCATCTGGTCGCCGACACCGAGGAAAACCGCGCCCGGCTGGCGGCGGCGCTGGGGCGGTAGCATCCGTTCATCTTTCAGAAACCGTCTGCGGGCTACTTGGTGCATGGGGCCTGAGCGCGTATATCCTTCGTATCTACGCCCCCCGACTCGCGGATGCGGCGCAGACATGGAGGGCTCGATGCAACTGCACATCGCCAAATGGGGCAACTCGCTGGCGCTCCGGCTGCCGCGGCACCTGGCGCAGCAGGCCAATCTGACCGAGGGCACCGCCGTGACGGTCGAGGCCCGGGATGGCGCGATCGTGCTGACCCCGGTCCGCAAGCGGTTCAAGCTGTCCGAACTTCTGGCGGACATGCCTGAAAAAGCCGCGACCGCCGAGGTCGACTGGGGCAGGCCCGAAGGGGACGAGCCTTGGTGAAGGCCCCCTACCAGCCGGCCCGGGGCGATCTGATCTGGCTGGACTTCACCCCGCAGAGCGGAACCGAGCAGGCCGGCCGCCGGCCCGCCCTCGTCCTGTCGGCGCGGGAGTTCAACATCGCCACCGGGCTGGCCTATGTCTGCCCGATCACCAGCAAGGGCATGGGCAGCAGCTTCGAGGTTCCCCTGCCGCGCGGGGCGGGCGTGACGGGATTCGTGCTTTCGGACCACATGCGCAGCCTGGACTGGATCGCGCGGCAGGCCACCTTCATCGCCACGGTCGCCGAGGAAACGCTGCGCGAGGTGCTGGGCCGGATAGAGGCGATCCTTTCCATCGAGATCACCTGAGACTTCACCTGCAACGCACCGATTTCTTTAAAGAAATCGGGCCGGAGCCTTCAAAGGCTCCGCGCCGGAGTTTTCGAAAACTCCGGTGGCCCTACCCCGCCACCCCCAGCCCCGCGCCCGGCTCCGCCCGGCCCACCACCGCGGCCTCGTCGAAGCCGTGCCGGCGGAAGCAGTCCAGCACCTCGCCCGCCGCCTCCTCGGCGCAGGCCACCAAGAGGCCGCCCGAGGTCTGCGGGTCGGTCAGCAGCGCCTGGTCCACCGCCGCGAACCCCGCGGGCAGCGCCACCTCGGCGCCGTAGCTGGCCCAGTTGCGCCCCGAGGCGCCGGTGATCATCCCCGCCTCGGCCAGCCCCCGGGCGCCGTCCAACAGCGGCACCGACGCCCAGTCCAGCACCAGCCGCAGGCCGGAGGCGCGCGCCATCTCCAGCGCGTGCCCGGCCAGGCCGAAGCCGGTCACGTCGGTCATCGCCCGCACCCCGGGCAGGCGGGCCAGATCCGGGCCGGGGGTGTTCAGCCGGGTGGTGGTGGCGATCATCCGGGCATAGCCCCCGGCATCGAGAGCCCCCTTCTTCAGCGCCGCCGAGAACACCCCCACCCCCAGCGGCTTGCCCAGCACCAGCACGTCGCCGGCCTGCGCGCCGCCGTTGCGCATCAGGTGCCGGGGGTCCACCAGCCCCAGCGCCACGAGGCCATAGATCGCCTCGACCGAATCGATGGTATGCCCGCCCGCCACCGGGATGCCCGCGGCGCGGCAGGCGGCGGCGCCGCCGTCGAGGATGCGGCCGATGGTGGCGGTGGACAGCACCCCCACCGGCATCCCCACGATGGCCAGCGCCAGGATCGGGGTGCCGCCCATGGCATAGACATCCGAGATCGCGTTGGTGGCGGCGATGCGGCCGAAGTCGTGCGGGTCGTCCACCACCGGCATGAAGAAATCGGTGGTGGCGACCAGCGCCTGATGCTCGTTCAGCCGCCAGACCGCGGCGTCGTCCGAAGTCTCGATCCCCACCAGCAGCGCCTCGGGCGCGGCCAGGCCGTTCACCCCGCGCAGGATGCCCGACAGCACGCCGGGCGCGATCTTGCAGCCGCAGCCCCCGCCGTGGGAGAGCGAGGTCAGCCGGGGTTCGGATGCGATGTCCATCTCGTCTCCTTCACGGTTTCGGCCAGCCGGTCGGCCAGCCCGGGCAATGCCTCGGGGGCGAGCGAAGAGGTGGCGAGTTCGGTCACCGGCACCGCCGCCCGCGCCCGGTGGCGGGCATAGCGCGGATCATAATGCGCCTCCATCAGCGTCTCGGCCAGCGCGGTGAAGGCCCCCGCGGCCGCCATCGCCTGCCATTCGCCGATGCGTTCGGCGGCGTGGAAGGGGCGCAGGGCGTCGATCACTTCGGCCAGCCGGGCGGGATCGGCGGTGATGTCGGCATAGGCGCGGGTCAGGTAGGCGGCGCGTTCCTCGCGCGGCGCCGCGATGGCGATCCGCGGGGCCGCCTGCATCGCGGCCCAGAGCCGCGGCGGCAGTCGGCATTCGCCGACCTTGGCGCTCTCGGCCTCCACCACCACCGGGCGCGCGGGGTCCAGGCCCGCCAGCGCCATCGCCAATTGCCCCTCGAAGCGCCGCTGCGAGGGCTGCGGCCCCAGCGCCCCGAACAGCGAGCCGCGGTGGTTGGCCAGCCCCTCCAGATCCACGGCCTGCACCCCGCGGGCCGCCAGCAGGCGCAAAAGTTCCGTCTTGGCCGAGCCGGTGTTGCCGTCCAGCACGACTACCGGCGCGGGCACCGGATCGTCGTAGAGCGCGCGCACCACCAGCCCGCGCCAGGCCTTGTATCCGCCCGCCAGCCGCTCCACCCGCCAGCCGATCTGGGAAAGGATGGTGGCGAAGGAGCCCGACCGCTGCCCGCCGCGCCAGCAATAGACCAAGGGCCGCCAGCCGCCGGGCTTGTCGGCCAGCCGCCCCAGCAGATGCGCCGCGGCGTTCTGCGCCACCAGCGCCGCGCCCAGCTTGCGGGCGGCGAAGGGGGAGACCTGGTGGTAGATGGTGCCGACGCGCACCCGTTCGGCATCGCTCAGCACCGGCAGGTTCACCGCACCCGGCAGATGATCCTCGGCATATTCCGCCGGCGAGCGCACGTCGATCACCTCGTCGAAGCCGAGGCCGGCCAGTTCGGTCAGCGAGGCGAGGCCAAGCGCCATCAACCGTTCAGCCGGTCGAGCCGCGCCCGCACGCTCAGCCCATGCGCCTGCAACCCCTCGCTGATCGCCAGCCGCTCGGCCGCCGGGCCGATGGCGGCCAGCGCGGCGGGGGTCATGCGGGCCAAGGTGGTGCGCTTCATGAAGTCGAGCACGGAAAGGCCCGAGGAGAACCGCGCCGAGCGCGCGGTGGGCAGCACATGGTTCGGCCCGCCCACATAGTCGCCCACCGCCTCGGGGGTGAAGGCGCCCAGGAAGATGGCGCCGGCGTGGCGGATCCGGCGCGAAAGCGCCTCGGGGTCGGCGACCAGCAGTTCCAGATGCTCGGGCGCCACCCGGTCGGACAAAGCGGCGGCCTCGGCCAGGTCGCGGGTCACGATCACCGCGCCATGCGCAGCCCAGGAGGCGCCGGCGATGGCCCGGCGTTCCAGCGTCTCCAGCCGCCGCTCCACCGCCGCGGCCACGGCTTGGCCGAAGGCGGCGTCGGGGGTGATCAGGATCGCCTGCGCGCTCTCGTCATGCTCGGCCTGGCTCAGCAGGTCCAGCGCCACCCAGTCGGGATCGTTGTCGGCGTCCGCGATCACCAGCACCTCCGACGGGCCGGCGATCATGTCGATGCCCACCTGCCCGAACACCCGCCGCTTGGCCGCCGCCACCCAGGCGTTGCCGGGGCCGGTGATCTTGTCCACCGGGCGGATGGTCCCGGTGCCGAAGGCCAGCGCCGCCACCGCCTGCGCCCCGCCGATGCGGTAGATCGTGTCCACCCCGGCCAGCCGCGCCGCCAGCAGCACCAGCGGATTGGCCTGCCCGTCGGGCGTGGGGCAGGCGATCACCAGCCGCTCCACCCCCGCCACCCGGGCCGGGATGGCATTCATCAGCACCGAGGAGGGATAGGAGGCGAGCCCCCCCGGCACATAGAGCCCGGCCGAGGCCACCGGGGTCCAGCGCCAGCCCAGGGTGGCGCCGGCGGCATCGGTCCAGGACTCGTCCCGGGGCAGCTGCCGTTCGTGATAGGCGCGGATGCGGGCGGCGGCGAGTTCCAGCGCGGCGCGGTCCTCGGGCGTCACGGCGGCGATGGCGGCGTCGATCTCGGCCGGGGTGAAGGCCAGCTTGTCGGGCGTCAGCGACAGCCGGTCCCAGCGCGCGGTCATCTCGATGAGCGCGGCATCGCCGCGGGCGCGCACCTCGGCGATGATGGCGGCGACCGCGGTGTCCACCTCCTCGGCCACCTCGCGCTTCTGGGCCAGCAGGGCGGCAAAGGCGGCCTCGAAGCCGGCCTCGGCGGTGGAGAGGAACTGCGGCATGGTCGCCTCGCGGCTCTGGGAATGCGGCGCAGATAGCCCGGCCCGGCGCGGGGCTCAAGGCGGAGCAAGGGAAAAGGCATTCGCTTCGACTCCCTCCCGCTTCTCTTTCGAGCCCCAAATATCCTCGGGGGGTCCGGGGGGCAGACAGCCCCCCGGCGCTTGCCGCCGGACCGACGCCGGACAGAAGGCCACCCTCAGACGAAGATGAAATCGCCGGCGTCGAGCTGGCCGGGCAGCACGCCTTCCAGCACGATCACATGGCCGGCCCAGCGGATTTCGGTCTGCGGCACGCCGCCCGCCGCCGCGGCGGTCAGGTCCAGCGCCGCGAAGCGGGCCGCGGCCGTGGCGCCGGGGATGCCGGCCAGCTGCAGCCGGTCGAGGTCGGGGGTGAAGTCGCCCACCACGTCGCGCTCGCCCGCCGTCCAGGCCGCGAAGACGAAGACATCCGCCCCCGCGCCGCCGTAGAGCAGGTCGTTGCCCGGCCCGCCGTTGATGCGGTCGGCCCCGTCCCCGCCCCAGATCGTGTCGCTGCCCGGCCCGCCGGCCAGGAAATCCGCCCCCGCGCCGCCATGGATCAGGTCGTGGCCCTCGCCGCCGCCGATGGTGTCGTTGCCGTCCTCGCCGTGCAGCGTGTCGTTGCCCAGGCCGCCGCCGATCGAATCGTGCCCCGGCCCGCCGAAGACCAGATCGTTGTCGAAGCTGGCCGCGATGGTGTCGTGGCCCGCGCCGCCCCAGAGCGTGTCGTGGCCCCAGCCGCCGCCCAGCACGTCGTCGCCGGCGTCGCCATGGACCTGATCGTTGCTCTGCCCGCCGCCGATGGTGTCGTTGCCCTCGCCGCCGTAGAGCGTGTCGCGGCCCGGCCCGCCGCCCATGTTGTCGCGCCCGGCGCCGCCATAGGCCAGGTCGTCGCCCTCGGCGCAGGCGATCTCGTCGTCGCCCTCCTCGCCGTGGATGGTGTCGTGGCCCGCCCCGCCCTTCAGCGAATCGTTGCCGGGGCCACCGTGCAGCAGGTCGTTGCCGTCGCCGCCTTCCAGCCAGTCGTTGCCCTCGCGCCCCTCCAGCGTGTCGTGGCCCGCGCCGCCGTAAAGCCGGTTGGCCCCGGCGTCGCCGGAGAGGTGGTCGGCAAGGCCCGTGCCCTCGATCATCTCGACGCCCGAGGCCACATGGCCGGCCGCCCAGCCGGTGTTCGCCGCGGGCACCAGCAGGTCGAGCCTGATGCCCGTGGGGGCGGCGGCATAGCTCAGCCGGTCGGTCCCCTCGCCCCCGTACCACTGGGTCGCCCCCGGCCCGGCCAGCATCAGGTCGTCGCCCGGCCCGCCATAGACGGTATCGCTGCCCTCGCCCGGGTCCAGCGTGTCGTTGCCCTCGCCGCCCTCCAGCACGTCGTTGCCCGCGCCGCCGTAGAGCAGGTCGTGGCCCGCATCCCCCATCAGCAGGTCGCGCCCCGCCCCGCCGAAAAGGGTGTCGTTGCCGTCCCCGCCCGACAGCGTGTCGTCGCCGTCGCGCCCCTCCAGCCGGTCGGCGCCGCCGCCGCCCCAGATGTCGTTGGCCGCCGCGTCGCCCGCCAGCGTGTCGGCATGGGCCGAGCCGATCAGCCCCTCGAGGGAGAGATAGCTGTCGCCCGCCGCCTCGCCCGTGTTGGCGGCGGGGTCGGTCAGGTCGGCGCGCAGCCCGGCGGCGGCGCCGGCATAGCTCGCGATGTCGAAGCCCACGCCGCCCTCCAGCAGGTCCGCGCCGGGGCCGCCCTCCAGGATGTCGCGCCCCGCCCCGCCGCGCAGGGTGTCGTCGCCCGGCCCGCCGAACAGGAAGTCGTCGCCGTTGCCGCCCGACAGCCGGTCGTGGCCATCGCCCCCGATCAGCGTGTCGGCGCCGTCGCCGCCGTTCAGCGTGTCGTCGCCCGCCGTGCCCTCCAGCCGGTCGGGGCCCGGGCCGCCGTCGCGCAGGAGGCCGCCGCCCGGCGGCGGGGGGTCGGGGGGCGGCGGGTCGGGGTCGACCAGCGGCATCCGGGTCAGCGGCACCAGGGCCATCGCCCGCACCTGCGCCTCGGTCAGCGGCTGGCCGCTGGCGGTGACGATGGTCAGCCGCTCGGCCATGAAGGCGATGACGGCGCCGTTGGCGGTGGGGGTGACGCTGAGCTGCGCGGTGTTGCGCAGCCAGGGCCAGAGCGACAGGTCGATCCGGTCCACCCCCGGCTGGAAGTCCAGGATGGTGTCGGGCTGGCCGTCCGCGGTCAGCACGAAGAGATCGGCCCCCGCCCCGCCGCGCAGGCTATCCGCCCCCGGCCCGTCCAGCAGGATGTCCTCGCCCGGCCCGCCCTCCAGCAGGCCCGGGCCGGTGGAGGCGAACATCTGCCCCGCGGCCCCCGCGGTCGGGCCTGTCAGCGGGATGCGCAGGAGCGTCAGCCCCGCCTCGGCGCCCGAGGCGACCAGCACCTGGATCTCGTCGCCCACGCGCAGCATCTCGATGGCCGAGACATTGGCCAGCCCCATGGCCGCGGTATCGGCCAGGGTGGCGAGGTGGATCAGCCGCCCCCCCGGCGCGAGGGTGAAGAGCGAGATCCCCTCGTCCGCCCCCGCGGCCAGGATGAAGGCGCGGTCGCCCACGTTCAGCGCGTCCAGCACCGTGGCGCCGGCAAAGCGGGTGCCGAGGTCGTCGATCACATGGTCGGTCAGGGTGAGCCCGCCGTCCGCCCCCACCCGCATGACCGAGAGGCTGGAGGATCCGGCGGCGGCCGCCACCAGATAGGTCTCGCCCCCCACCTGCACCGCGCGCAGGGCGGTCGGCGCCTGCACCGGCAGCCCGCCGGCCTGCCCCAGCACCGCGACCTGGGTCAGCCCCCCGCCGGGGCCGAGCTGCCAGCCGGTGATCCCGTGCTCGCGCCCCGAGGCGGCGTAGAGAAAGGTCTGCCCGCCCGCCTGCACGGCGGCCAGCGCGGCGATCCCGGCGGCAAGGCTGCCCGCGGTGTCGGCGACCGTGGCGCGCAGCACCGGCGCGGCCCCGGCGGGCAGTTCGTGCACCGCCAGCCCCTGCCCGTCCGGCCGGGCCGAGAACAGCCAGGTCGCCCCGTGCGCCTGCGCCGCCGCCATCTTCACCATCTGCCCCGGCGTGGTGTTGGTGGCCGAGAGAAAGGTGGTCAGCGAGGCGCCCCCGGTCAGCCCCGCCAGCCCCGGCATCTCGGCCAGAACCGAGCCCGCCACCCCGTCGACCCCCAGCGCGACCCGCGCCCCGCCGTGCGCGGCAAAGCCGGTCTCGGCCCCCACCGCGCCCGCCGCCGCCCGCAGCGTGACCGATTCCCGGGTGACGTGGTTGACGACGCGGAAGCCCGACCCGTCCGCCGTGGCCACGATCTCGACATGCACCGAGGGCTGCGCGAACCGAACCCCCTGCACGGTCCCGATCAGCTCCAGCCGATGCATCCGCCCCATACCCCCTGCCGCCACGCGCGGGGGCAAGGATCGCGCGGGGGGCCTAAGGGGCGGCTAAGCGCGGGCGGCGCGGCGCGGGTATCTACCTGGCATTCGTCTCGAATGCCGCGGACCCGCGGCTCAGCCCTCGACCTGCGCGGGGGGCGTGACGGGGCGGCGGCGCACCACGGTCTCGCGCCAGGTGATGTAGCTGATCGCCCCGATGATCACCAGGCCGCCGGCCAGCACCCAGGGGTCCACCCCCTCGCCGAAGACCAGCGCGCCCAGGAGCGTGCCCCACAGCAGCTGCAGGAAGGTGACCGGCTGGGTCACCGTCAGCGGCGCGGCCATGAAGGCGCGCACCATGCAGTATTGCGCCACCGAGGCGAACACCGCCACCAGCGCCAGCAGGGCCAGCTGCACCGCCGTGGCCGGCACCCAGACCGCCACCGCGAAGGGCAGGAGCCCCAGCGACACGACCAGCGAGACCATGGCGACGATGGCGACGGGCGAGGCCCGCGCCGAGAGCCGCTTGAGCAGCAGCGAGGAGGCGGCGAAGCAGGCCGCCGAGGCCACCTGCGCCAGATGGCCGGGGGCCAGCTCGCGCAGCCCCGGCCGCAGCACGATCATCGCGCCGAGCAACGCCACGCAGATCGCCGCGATCCGGCGCGCCGCCAGCTTCTCGCCGTAGAAGAGCGCGGCGCCCAGGGTGACGAGCACGGGGTTCAGGAAGCCGATCGCGACGACCTCGGCCACCGGGATGCGGGCCATGGCATAGAACCACAAGAGCACCGCCACCAGATGCACCATACCCCGGCGGACATAGAGCGACAGCAGCCCCGGCGCAAAGCCCGCCCGGATCACGACGACCAGCGTCGGCAGCAGGAACAGCGTGCCGAAGGCGAAGCGCAGGAAGGCCGACTGCGCCGCGGGCAGGTCGGTGCCCAGCCAGCGCACGATGCCGTTCACGCCCACGAAGGACAGCCCGCTGGCCAGCATCCACAGCACCCCGGCGACGGGTCGCGACGGGGCGGCGGCGAGGGGATGCGATTCGGCCATGGAACCCCAGACACCCCGAACCCCGCCCCGCCGCAACCCTTATCCCCGCCCGCCCCCTTCATCGGCGGCTTGAGACCGGGGCGGGGCGGGGATAAGCATCCCCCGTATTGCAGGTGACAGGAGTGGCGATGACGACGCGCAAGGGCATCATTCTGGCGGGCGGATCCGGCACCCGCCTCTATCCGATCACCGAGGGCGTGTCCAAGCAGCTGCTGCCGATCTACGACAAGCCGATGATCTACTATCCGCTCTCGGTGCTGATGCTGGCCGGCATCCGCGAGATCGCGGTGATCACCACCCCCGACGACCAGGCCCAGTTCCGCCGCCTGATGGGCGACGGCAGCCGCTGGGGCCTGCGGCTCGACTGGATCGTGCAGCCCTCGCCCGACGGGCTGGCGCAGGCCTATGTGCTGGCGCGCGACTTCCTGGCGGGCGCGCCCTCGGCCATGGTGCTGGGCGACAACATCTTCTTCGGCCACGGGCTGCCGCAGATGCTGTCCGAGGCCGATGCCGGCGCCGCGGCCACGGTCTTCGCCTATCACGTGGCCGATCCGCACCGCTATGGCGTGGTGGACTACGAGCCCGGGCCGGACGGCCGCGACCGGGTGCGCTCCATCGTGGAAAAGCCCGACCGGCCGCCCTCGAACTATGCCGTCACCGGGCTCTACTACCTCGACGGCTCGGCGCCCGAGCGCGCGGCGCGGGTGCGCCCCTCGCCCCGGGGCGAGCTGGAGATCACCGACCTTCTGCAAAGCTATCTCGACGACGGGCTGCTGACCGTGCGGCGCATGGGGCGCGGCTTCGCCTGGCTCGACACCGGCACCCACGCGAGCCTGCTGGACGCCGGCAACTTCGTGCGCACGCTGGAGGAGCGGCAGGGCCTGCAGACCGGCTGCCCCGAGGAGATCGCCTTCACCCGCGGCTGGATCGGGCCCGAGGCGCTGGCCGAGGCCGCGGCCCGCTATGGCAAGAGCCGCTACGGCCAGAACCTGACCGCGCTGGCGCAGGCCGGTCCGCGCGGCGGTGGCTGAGCCCGCCGCCCTTCCCCGCGTCACCGTCCTGATGGGGCTCTGGAACGGCGCCGCGCATCTGGAGGAACAGCTGCGCAGCCTGGCCGCGCAGGACCACCCCGGCTGGCGGGTGATCGCCGCGGACGACGGCTCCACCGACACGACCCGCGCGGTCTTCGCCGATTTCGCCGCGCGGTTCCCGGCGCTGGACCTGACGCTGGCCGAGGGGCCGCGGCGGGGGCCGGCGGCGAACTACCTCGCCCTGCTGCGCGCCCTGCCCGACCAGCCCGGCTGGCTGGCCTTCTGCGACCAGGACGACGTGTGGATGCCGCACAAGCTGGGCATCGCGCTGCGGGCGCTGGAGCCCGCGCGCGACCGGGTGGCAATGTATTGCGCGCGCTACTTCATCACCTCGCACCGGCTGGAGGGGCGGCGGCTGTCGCCCGCCCGCCCCCGCCCGCCGGGGTTCCGCAACGCGCTGGTGCAGAACATCGCCTCGGGCCATACCCAGGTGCTGACGCCCCCCGCCGCCGCGCTCTTGGTGGCCGCGGCGCGCGAGGCGGCCGAGGTGGTGGTGCACGACTGGTGGTCCTACCAGATCGTCACCGGGGCGGGGGGCGAGGTGGTCCACGACGACCGGCCCATGCTGCTCTACCGCCAGCACGGGGCCAACCACATCGGCTCGAACGACGGCTGGCGGGCGCGGCTGCGGCGGCTGGGGCAGGTGGCGGACGGCACCTTCCGGCGCTGGAACGAGGTGAACCTGGCCGCGCTGACCGCCTCGGCCCACCGGCTCACGCCCGAGACCCGGGCGCTGCTGGCCGAGTGGCAGGCCCTGCGCACCACGCCGGGGCCGGTGGCGCGGCTGCGGGGGCTCCGGCGGCTGGGCCTCTACCGCCAGGGCCTCGCCGGCACGCTGGCGCTGTGGTTCGCGGCGCTGACCGGGCGGCTCTAGGACGGCAGGCGCCTGTACCGGCGGAGAGCGCCGGGGGCTTCGCGCCCCCGGACCCCCGCGGGATATTTGTCCAGAGAGGATGAACAATTTGAGTCAAATGCCCCCATCCTCTCTGGGGAAATATCCTCGGGGGGTCTGGGGGGCAGACAGCCCCCCGGCGCTCTCCGCAAAGGCAGGCGCCTACCGCGGGCCGGGCATCCGGTTGTCGTAGCCGTAGACCTGCATCAGCTCGCGGTTCTGCCGGGCGAACATCGCCTCGACCTCTGCCACCAGTCCGGGCGAGCGGTCGGGGTCGGGGTCGTCCACGCGGTGATAGGCGGCGAGGTATTCCTCCTTCACCCGGTCCTCCGGCACCGCGGGGTCGCGCATCATCGCGGCGATGGCGTTGATGTCGGTCAGCCGCAGCGAGGGGTTGGTCAGGTGGCGCGGCACCTCCCAGTCCAGGTCCGTGGCGCCGGTCAGCGCCTCCAGCGTCGGGCGGATCGCGTGATGGGGGGCCAGCACCATGGGCGGCAGCGGGAAGACCCGGGTCCAGCGCAGGAAGAATTCCACCGGGTCGATCTTTTCCGCCCGCCGGGCGGCCATGGTCAGGAAGTCCTGCCCGTCGAAGGGCCGCCGGGCGGCGAGGTAGCGGTCGAAGTTCTGCTTCAGGTGCTGGGAGTAGTCGCCGAAGCAGAAGCCGCTCCACGGCCGCAGGAACACCAGCCGGCGCACCGGGATGCCCATCCGCCGGGTCAGCCGCGACAGGGGCTGCGCGTCGCGTTCGACCGAGAACAGGTCCTCGTGCGACAGGATTAGCAGGTCGCGGCCGGCGAACATCGCCTCCAGCCCCTCCTCGTCGATCCCCGGCAGGCCGCCCGCGTTGCCGGGATGGCCGCTGCCGGGATGCGGGTAGGAGATGCCGCGCGCCGCCAGCCGGTCGCGGTTCTGCACCAGCACGCGCTGGAGGAAGGTCGAGCCCGCCTTGGGCGCGCCGATGTGCAAAAGGATCGCGCGGGTCATGCGGCGTCAGGGCCGGCCGCAACCGGAACGGGGGCGGCCAGCGCCGGCGGCAGCCGGGCGGCCAGGTCGGCCGCCACCTCGGCCAGCGGGCGGCCCAGGCGCGAAAGGT
>JBBCJM010000073.1:0-4174 GCA_037190175.1 Paracoccaceae bacterium
TTGGTGCCTCAAATATCCCGCGGGGGTCCGGGGGCGCGAAGCCCCCGGGGCTCTCCGCCAGACCGACGCCCGACGAATTGGCCGGCGGGGGGTCCAAGGGGGGCGCAGCCCCCTTGCCCGGCCCAACGCCCGCAGGCCGCCAGGCCGAGGGGGGCGGGAGGGCCCGGCTACTCCGCCGCGGCGAGCACGGGGCCGCCGCCCGTCCCCGAGATCTCCAGGATCAGCTTGCGCCGCACCGCCTCGCTGAACTGCTCGGCGGTCTCGGCCGCCACCACGAAGGCGCCCGGGCCGCCGATGATCTCGCGCTCGAACTGCTCGACCAGCCCGCCGGGGGAATAGCCGGGGCTGGCCGCGCACATCAGGCACAGCACCGCGAGCCCGTTGATGGTGATCCCCGCCGCCAGCACCTCGGACCGGGCGAAGGCGATCGAGACGCCGGTGCGGTTCAGCGTGCTGTCGGCCGAGAAGTCGATCACCTGCCGCATCGAGGCGATCCCGTTCTCCTCGATCAGCGCCTTGCCCGCCAGCAGCGCCGCGCCGAAGCCGTTGCGGCCCCAGGCCAGCCGAGGGTGCGGCAGGATGGCCTCGGCGAAGGCGCGCGCGCTCTCCTCGCCGTCGATCACCGTCCAGGGCACCAGCACCGCCTGGCTGTCGTGGCCGCCGAATTCCACGTAGGTCAGCGCGATGCTGCCCGTCAGCGTGTTCTCGATGGCCTTGATCACCCGCGGGTCGGTCAGCGCCTGGGCATAGCCCTGGCGCTGGAACATCAGCTCGGTCTGGTCGATCGAGCCGGTGGTATCGGCCAGCAGCACCAGTTCCACATCCACCTCGGCGGCGGCAGCGGCGGTGGCGAGCGCGCAGAACAGGGCGGGCAGCAGGCGGGGCATGGGCGTCTCCGGCTGGGCGGCCCCGGGATGCTAACCCGCATCCCGCGCGGGCCAAGCCTTCAAGTGCCGGCCGGGGTCACTTGCCCGTGAGCATCGGCGGCGGAATTCCGCCCGCGGCCCCGCCCCGGCGGAACCATCCGCCGCGATCCGCGGTTTGCCCCGACATGAAGCCGCGGCGGCCGGTCGCGCCGCCCCGACGTTAGGAGTTTGCAGATGAGATACCTGATCCTCGTTCCCGTCCTGGGCTTTGCCATCGCCGGCTGCCAGACCACCGACCAGAACGCCGCGCTCGGCGCGCTGGGGGGTGCGGCGGTGGGCGCGGCGGTCTCCAGCGACGAGGACCGCACGCAGGGCGCGCTGATCGGCGCCGCGGTGGGGGTGGCCGCCTCGACGCTGATCGGCCCCGCCCCGCAGCGCGGCCAGTGCTATTATCGCGACTCGCGCGGCCAGCGTTTCATCGCCCCCTGCTGAGGCGCGCCGTAGCGAGGGCGGCCCCGGGTCCCTCGTCCCGGGGCCGTCCGTTTTCGATCACCCTCGGCGCGCCGCCCGGATCAGGTCCAGGATGTCGCGCGCTGCCGAGGGGATGTTGGTCCCCGGCCCGAAGATCGCCTTGACCCCCCGGTCATACAGATACCGATAGTCCTGCTGCGGGATCACCCCGCCGCAGATCACCAGGATCTCCTCCGCCCCCTGCGCGCGCAACGCCTCGACCAGCTTCGGCGCCAGCGTCTTGTGCCCCGCGGCCTGGCTGGAAATCCCCACCACGTGCACGTCGTTGTCGATGGCGTCCTGCGCCGCCTCCTCGGGGGTCTGGAACAGCGGCCCCACGTCCACGTCGAAGCCGATGTCGGCGAAGGCGGTGGCGATCACCTTGGCGCCGCGGTCGTGGCCGTCCTGCCCCATCTTCACCACCAGCATCCGCGGCCGCCGCCCCTCTTCCTCGGCGAACTTCTCCACGTCCTGCTGGATGCGGGCAAAGCCCTCGTCGCCCTCGTAGGCCGCGCCGTAGACCCCGGCCAGCGTCTTCACCTCGGCACGATGCCGCCCGAACACCTTTTCCATGGCGTCGCTGATCTCCCCTACCGAGGCCCTCGCCCGGGCCGCCTCCACCGCCGCTTCCAGCAGGTTGCCGCCCTCGGCGGCGCGGCGGCCGAGTTCGGCCAGCGCCGCCTCGCAGGCCCCTCGGTCGCGGCTGCCGCGCACATGGGTAAGCCGGGCGATCTGCGCCTCGCGGACCTTCACGTTGTCGATGTCCAGGATGTCGATCGGGTCTTCCTTGGCCAGACGGTACTTGTTGACGCCCACGATCACCTCCTCGCCGCGGTCGATCAGCGCCTGCCGGCGGGCGGCGGTCTCCTCGATGCGCAGCTTGGGCATTCCCGAGATGACGGCCTTGGTCATCCCGCCCATGGCCTCGACCTCCTCGATCAGCTTCCACGCCTCGTCGGCCAACTGGGCGGTGAGGCTTTCCACGTAGTAGCTGCCCGCCAGCGGGTCGACCACATGGGTGATCCCGGTTTCCTCCTGCAGGATCAGCTGGGTATTCCGCGCGATCCGGGCGGAGAACTCGGTGGGTAGGGCGATGGCCTCGTCCAGCGCGTTGGTGTGCAGCGACTGGGTGCCGCCCAAGGCCGCCGCCATCGCCTCGTAGGCGGTGCGGATCACGTTGTTGTAGGGGTCCTGTTCCTGCAAGCTGACGCCCGAGGTCTGGCAATGGGTGCGCAGCATCAGGCTTTCGCTCTTCTTCGGCTGGAACTCCGCCATGATGCGGTGCCACAGGAGCCGCGCCGCCCGCAGCTTCGCCGCCTCCATGAAGAAGTTCATCCCGATGGCGAAGAAGAACGACAGCCTTCCGGCGAAGGCGTCCACGTCCATCCCCCGCGCCAAGGCCGCGCGCACGTATTCGCGCCCGTCGGCAAGGGTGAAGGCCAGCTCCTGCACCAGGTTTGCCCCCGCCTCCTGCATGTGATAGCCGGAGATCGAGATCGAGTTGAACTTCGGCATCCCGGCCGAGGTGTATTCGATGATGTCGGCGATGATCCGCATCGAGGGCTCGGGCGGATACACATAGGTGTTCCGCACCATGAATTCCTTCAGGATGTCGTTCTGGATGGTGCCGGACAGCAGCCGGCGTTCGACCCCCTGCTCCTCGCCCGCCACGATGAAATTGGCGAGGATCGGGATCACCGCGCCGTTCATGGTCATCGAGACGCTGACCTTTTCCAGCGGGATGCCGTCGAACAGGATCTTCATGTCCTCGACCGAATCGATGGCCACGCCCGCCTTGCCCACGTCGCCCACCACGCGCGGGTGGTCGCTGTCATAGCCGCGGTGGGTGGCCAGGTCGAAGGCGACCGAGACCCCCTGCTGCCCGGCGGCCAGCGCCTTGCGGTAGAAGGCGTTCGATTCCTCGGCGGTGGAGAAGCCCGCGTATTGCCGGATCGTCCAAGGCCGGCCGGCGTACATCGTGGCCCTGACCCCGCGGGTGAACGGTGCCAGTCCCGGCATCGTGCCCATGTGCGGCAGGCGCTCGGTATCGGCCGCGGTGTAGAGCGGCTTGACCGCGATCCCCTCCAGCGTGGCCCAGTTCAGGCTGTCGGGATCGCGGCCCTTGAGTTCCTTGGTCGCCAGCGCGCGCCAGGCGTTCAGGTCATCGGTCATCTCGCGCATCCTTCAATCGCTTTGGTTTCGCGCCGGCCTGCCCTATATCGGGGACAAAGGGAGGCCGGATGAAACCGCTTCACATGCTTGTCCTGACCACGTTCCTGCCCGCCGTCGCCGTGGCGGCGCAGGAGACGCCCGACCCCACCGTCGCCCCCGCCGGGGAGGTGCAGCAGCCCGCGGGCGACGCGGTGACGATGCTGGACGCCGCCGAGGCGAGCCCGGCCGATTTCCTGTGGGTGAAGCGTCCGGTCATCGTGTTCGCCGACAGCCCGGCCGATCCTTTGTACCTGCGCCAGATCGAGCTGCTGGCCCGCGACCCCGGCGGCCTCTTGGCCGAGCGCGACGTGGTGGTGGTGGTCGATGCCGATCCCGCGGCCCGCTCGGCCTTCCGCCAGCGGTTCCGCCCGCGCGGGTTCAGCCTGGTGATCCTGGAGAAGGACGGGGTGACCACCCTGCGCAAGCCCCTGCCCTGGGAGCTGCGCGAGATCACCAACGCCATCGACAAGTTCCCCATGGCCCGGCAGGAGATGCTGGAACGGTATCCCAGCGGAAGGTAGGGGATGGTGGGCAGGATTGCCCACCCTACCGGATCCCTGCGGATGGTATCGGTGGTGGGCGGAATC
>JBBCJM010000074.1:0-14810 GCA_037190175.1 Paracoccaceae bacterium
GTAGAAGTACCAGGTGGCCAGCCCCACCGCCACGCCCAGCACCGCGCCCACCCGCCAGGCGACGCCCCAGATCACCCGCCAGAAGAAGGCGAGGATGCCGGCGAAGAACCCGAGGATCCCGCCCCGGCGCGGCCGCCGCGGCCTGGCCGCCCGCTTGCGCTGCCGGGGCGGCGGAGGCGGCTTGCCCGCCCCCCCGCCGTAGCGGCGGTCCGCCACCAGCCGCGTGCCGCCCTTGCCGCTGCTGCCCATGCCCGTCTGTCCGTATTGCCTGCCCTGCTCGGGCCGCACCATAGCGCGGCCGGAGCGGAAAGGGAAACGCGGCCGATCACGATCAGGTTTCCGCCCTTGCCCGAATTTTCGGCATATCGCCTCGGAAGTGCAGAAATTAGGCACTTCTGCCCGGTCCGGGGCGGCGGATCTCCGCCCGTTCCTTGAGCGGCCGCCG
Source organism: Paracoccaceae bacterium (assembly GCA_037190175.1). Taxonomy (GTDB): domain Bacteria; phylum Pseudomonadota; class Alphaproteobacteria; order Rhodobacterales; family Rhodobacteraceae; genus JBBCJM01. The sequence continues at coordinate 446 of JBBCJM010000074.1, forward strand.
GGCGATCCCCTTCATGCAGGGGCCCGCTGCGGCGCGCGCCGCCTCGCAGACCGACCTGCCAGACGAAAGGGGACCCAGGTGAAACTGATTATTGCAGCGATCAAGCCGTTCAAGCTCGAGGAGGTCCGCGAGGCGCTGACCACCATCGGCGTGCGCGGCATGATGGTGACCGAGATCAAGGGCTTCGGCAGCCAGTCCGGCCACACCGAAATCTACCGCGGCGCCGAATATGCCGTGAACTTCGTGCCGAAGGTGCGGCTCGAGATCGTGGTCAGCGACAGCCTGGCCGAGACGGCGGTGGAGACCATCGCCCGCACCGCCAAGACCGACAAGATCGGCGACGGCAAGATCTTCGTGCTGGACGTGGAACAGGCCGTGCGGGTGCGCACCGGCGAGACCAATGACGATGCGCTGTGAGCGAACGGGGATAGGGAACGCGACGATGCTCAACTGGAAAAAAGCAGCCGGCCTTGCGGCGCTGGGGGTCATGATGGCCCTGCCTGCCTTCGCGCAGGAAGCGCCGCCCGAGGCCGCGGAAGCCGCCGAGGCGGCCGTCGAGGCCATCGAGGCGGTCGGCCCCGGTTCGGCCGACATGATCTTCATCATGAACTCGCTGATCATGCTGATCGGCGGGATCCTGGTGTTCTGGATGGCCGCGGGCTTCGCCATGCTCGAGGCGGGCCTGGTGCGGTCCAAGAACACCACCATGCAGCTGATGAAGAACATCGGGCTCTTCTCGGTGGCCTGCTTCATGTACTACCTGATCGGCTACAACGTCATGTATCCGGGCGACGGCTGGATGATCGACGGCATCCTGGGCGCCTTCGGCACCGCGGGGCTGGAGGCCGTGGGGGTGACGGCCGAGACGGCGGATGCCTACGACTATGCCTCGACCAGCTCGGACTTCTTCTTCCAGGTGATGTTCTGCGCCACCACGGCCTCGATCGTGTCGGGCACCATCGCCGAGCGGATGAAGCTCTCGTCCTTCCTGGTGTTCACCGTGATCCTGGCGGCGCTGATCTATCCGATCCAGGCGTCGTGGAAATGGGGTGGCGGCTTCCTCGACCAGGCCGGCTTCCTGGACTTCGCCGGCTCGACCGTGGTGCATTCGGTGGGCGGCTGGGCCGCGCTGACCGGGGCGCTGATCCTGGGGCCGCGGCTGGGCAAGTACAAGGACGGCAAGGTCGTCGCCATGCCGGGCTCCAACCTGCCGCTGGCCTTCCTGGGGACCTTCATCCTGTGGCTGGGCTGGTTCGGGTTCAACGGCGCCTCGCAGCTGGCCTTCTCGTCGGTGGGCGATGCCGCCGACGTGGGCCGGGTGATGGCCAATACCAATGCCGGCGCCGTGGGCGGCGCGCTGGCCGCGCTGATCGCCACCTCGGTGATCTACAAGAAGGCCGACCTGACCATGGTGCTGAACGGCGCGCTGGCCGGCCTGGTCTCGGTGACGGCCGAGCCGCTGACCCCGGGCCTGGGCGCCGCCAGCCTGATCGGCGCCGTCGGCGGACTGATCGTGGTGTTCCTGGTGCCGCTGCTGGACAAGCTCAGGATCGACGACGTGGTGGGCGCCATTCCGGTCCACCTGGGCGCCGGCATCTGGGGCACGATCGCGGTGGTCTTCACCAACTCCGACGCCTCGCTGTTCACGCAGCTCTATGCGATCGTGGTGGTGGGCGTGTTCGTGATCGCCACCACGGCGGTGGCCTGGCTGGCCATCAAGGCGGCCATGGGCCTGCGCGTCTCGGCCGAGGACGAGCACATGGGCCTCGACAAGTCCGAGCTGGGGATGGAGGCTTATCCCGAGTTCAAGGCGGGCTGAGACCCTCCGCCAGAGCGAAAGGACGGCCCGCGCCCGCCGCGGGCCGTTTTCCGTTTGCAAGCCCGTTTTTGCGGCAAACTGCCGCGCGGCCATTCAAACTGCCGAAATTTTGCCCTACCCAGCCTCCACATGCCCGATTTCGGGCAGAATCAGCATGGAGTGCCCGCGGTGGTGCAACTGGACGAAAAGCTGGAACCGATCCTGACCGAGGTGATCCGCCGCAACGCGGGCGAGCCGGAGTTCCACCAGGCGGTGCGCGAGGTTCTGGAATCCCTGGGCCGGGTCGTCGCCAAGCGCCCCGACTTCGCCGACGACGCGCTGATCGAGCGCATCTGCGAGCCCGAGCGCCAGATCATCTTCCGCGTGCCGTGGATCGACGACACCAACCAGGTCCGCATCAACCGCGCCTTCCGGGTGCAGTTCAACTCGGCGCTGGGCCCCTACAAGGGCGGCATCCGCTTCCACCCCTCGGTCAACGTGGGGATCATCAAGTTCCTGGGCTTCGAGCAGACCTTCAAGAACGCGCTGACCGGGATGCCCATCGGCGGCGGCAAGGGCGGCTCGGACTTCGACCCCAAGGGCAGGTCCGACCGCGAGATCATGCGCTTCTGCCAGTCGTTCATGGTGGAACTGCACCGCCACATCGGCGAATACACCGACGTGCCGGCCGGCGACATCGGCGTGGGCGGGCGCGAGATCGGCTACATGTTCGGCCAGTACAAGCGGCTGACCAACCGCTACGAGGCCGGGGTGCTGACCGGCAAGGCGCTCTACTACGGCGGCTCGCGCGCGCGCACCGAGGCCACCGGCTATGGCAACACCTATTTCATGCAGGCGATGCTGGGCACCCGCGGCCACAGCTTCGACGGCAAGAAGGTGGTGGTCTCGGGCTCGGGCAACGTGGCGATCTATTCGGTCGAGAAGGTGCAGAGCTTCGGCGGCAAGGTGATCGCGGTCTCCGACAGCTCGGGCTACGTGGTGGACGAGAACGGGATCGACCTGAAGCTGCTGAAGGAGATCAAGGAGGTCCGCCGCGCCCGCATCTCCGAATACCTGCGCATCAAGGGCGAGGGGAACGGGGTCTGGTTCGTCAAGGCCGCCGACGGCTCGATCTGGGACGTGCGCTGCGAGGTGGCGATGCCCTCGGCCACCCAGAACGAACTGACCGGCCGGGACGCGAAGAAGCTGGTGAAGAACGGGGTGATCGCGGTGGGCGAGGGCGCGAACATGCCCACCACGCCGGACGCCACGCGGATCTTCCAGGAGGCCGGGGTGATGTTCGCCCCGGGCAAGGCGGCCAATGCCGGCGGCGTGGCGACCTCGGCCTTGGAGATGCAGCAGAACGCCAGCCGGGATTCGTGGAGCTTCGCCCAGACCGAGGCGCGGCTGGCCGCGATCATGAGCGCGATCCACGACACCTGCGCCGCGACGGCCGACGAATACGGCGCGCCGGGCGACTACGTGCTGGGCGCCAACATCGCCGGCTTCGTCCGCGTGGCCGAGGCGATGCGGACCCTGGGCGTGATCTGAGGCCGGGCCGGGCCGCGCGTAGGGCGGGCTTCATCCCGCCATTCCCGCCGGCCGGGGTGGCGGGGTGAATCCCGCCCTACTGAGGGGCCGGGCCGGGGTGGTGGCAATCTGCCCACCACACACACCCCGCTTCACTCGCCCGAAATCACCGCCATGAGGTCGGGCGGCACCTCGGCGGCGTAAGAGCCGAGGCCGGCGGTGGCGCGGGCTACCATCACCGCGACCACCTGCCAGCCCTCCCCCTCGCGCCGCAGCACCGGCGCGCCGGAATGGCCGGAGACCGCGCCGCAGCCCAGCCGCAGGAGCGGCCCCGACCGCCCCAGCACCAGGCACAGGTCGTCATGCTGGGGCGCCTCCGGCAGGTCGCGGCTGTAGGCGAAGCGTTCCAGCACAGCGGCGGTGGCACCCGTGACGACCGGCAGCGGCGGCACGGGCAAGGTGCGGTCCAGCCGGACCAGCGCCACATCGGCCGCCAGCCCCTCGCCCGCGGCCGGCACCACCGCGGCGCCCCGCGCCTCGGCCGTCAAGCCATGGCCGGCCTGGAACCGGATCGCCCCGGCCTCTCCTTGCACGCAATGCGCCGCAGTCAGCACCAGTTCGGGCGCCACCAGCACCCCGGTGCAGAGCGCCGCGCCGGGCCGATGTTCCGCGCCATAGGTGATGCGGCCGATGGCGGCGGGCATGTCCTGCGCCAGCGCGGGCTGAACCAGCAGCAGCGCGAGGGCCGGCCCCTTCACAGGATCGCGGCGACGGCCTGGGCCAGCACCGGCACGGTGCGGGCGTTGAGCCCGGCGATGTTGATGCGGCTGTCGGCCACCATGTAGATGCCTTGCTCCGCCCGCAGCCGCTCCACCTGCGGCTCGCTCAGGCCCAGCCGGCTGAACATCCCCCGGTGCGCCGCCACGAAGTCGAAGCGGTCGGAGTTGGTGGCGCGGCGCAACTCGTCGGCCAGCGACCGGCGCAGGGTCAGCATGGTCCGCCGCACCTCTTCCAGCTCCGCCTCCCAGTCGGCGCGCAGGCCGGGGTCGGTCAGGATGGTGGTGACCAGCCGCGCCCCGTGGTCGGGCGGGAAGGAATAGTTCTGCCGGTTCAGCCAGTTCAGGTTGCCCTGCACCGTGGCCCGCCGGGCGGGGTCGGTGAGCGCGATCAGGATCCCCGCGCGCTCGCGGTAGATGCCGAAGTTCTTGGAGCAGGAGGCGGCGACCAGCACCTCGGGGCAGCGGGCGGCGATCAGCCGCGTGGGCGCGGCATCGGCCTGCAGCCCGTCGCCGAAGCCCTGATAGGCGAGGTCGACGAAGGGCAGCGCCCCCCTTTCCGCGATCAGTTCGACCACCTGCGCCCATTGCGCCAGCGTCGGGTTGGCGCCGCTGGGGTTGTGGCAGCAGCCGTGCAGCAGCACGGTGTCGCCCGGCCGCAGCCCACCCAGGTCGGCCATCAGCGCGTCGAAGCGGATGCCGCCGGTGGCCGGGTCCAGCCAGGCGTAGTCCGCAATGCCGATCCCCAGGGTGCGGGCGATGGAGGGGTGGTTGGGCCAGGTCGGGTCCGACATCCAGATCCGCCCCGCGGGCGCGGCCATGCGGATCAGCTCGAACCCCTGCCGGACCGCCCCGGTGCCGCCCGGAGTGGCGATGGCCGCGGCCCGCTCGCCGTACCCGCCGCCCAGCACCAGCCCGATCATCGCCTCGGCAAAGGCGGGGTCGCCGGCCAGGCCGACATAGGTCTTGGTGGTCTCCGCCTCCCACAGCCTTTGCCCGGCCGCCCGCACCGCCCGCATCACCGGGGTGCGCCCCTCGGCGTCCTTGTAGACCCCCACGCCGAGGTCGATCTTCCCCTCCCGCGGATCCTCGCGGAACATCTGCATCAGCATCAGGATCCTGTCCTGCGCCTGGGGTTTCAGGGCCTCCAGCATCTACGCCCCCGTCGCGACCTTCAGGTCGTCGTACATGCCCCATTCGGCCCAGCTGCCGTCATAGAGCGCATGGTTGCGGTGGCCCAGCCGTTCCAGCGCCAGCGACAGCACCGCGGCGGTGACGCCCGAGCCGCAGGTGGTGATGGCGGGCTTGGACAGGTCCACCCCCGCCCCCTCGAAGGCCGCGCGCAGGGCCGCGCCCTGCTTCATCGTGCCGTCGGGGTTCAGTACCTCGCCGAAGGGCAGGTTCCTGGCCCCCGGGATATGCCCCGACCGCAGGCCCGGCCGCGGCTCGGCCGCCTCGCCGCGGAAGCGGGCGGCCGCGCGGGCGTCGATGATCTCGGCGGTGCCCAGCTTGGCGGCGGTGGCCACCTGCGTTACGTCCTTCACCAGCTGGTTCTGCCGGCTGACCGTCATGTGCCGGTCGCGGATCACCGGCGGCATGTCCTCGACCTCGCGCCCCTCGGCCCGCCATTTCGGAAAGCCGCCGTCCAGCACCGCCACGTCGGTCTTGCCCATCAGGCGGAAGGTCCACCAGACCCGGGCGGCGGAAAAGATCCCCGCCCCGTCATAGACCACCACCTGATGCCCGTCGCCCACCCCCATCGCCCGCATCCGGCTGATGAACTTCTCGGGCGGCGGCGCCATGTGCGGCAGGGCCGAGCGGTGGTCGGCGATCTCGTCGATGTCGAAGAACCGCGCGCCGGGAATATGCGCGGCCTCGTATTCCGCCTTCGCATCGCGGCCCGCGTCGGGCAGATACCAGCTGGCATCCAGCACCCGCAGGTCGGGGTCGCGCAGATGCGCGGCCAGCCATGCGGTCGAGACCAGCGTGCGGGGATCGTCCTGGGGCGCAGGGGTCATGTCGGGGCTCCGAAGGGCGGCGCCCCAGCACTAAGCCGGCCCCGGGGCCGAGGCAAGCGCGGCGAATGCCGCGCCTGCCCGGGATGGGCTCAGCGCGCCATCGCCTTCTTCACCGCGGCGACGATGGCCAGCAGCACGCCGCCGCCCACGCCGCCCGAGACGACCGACTGGAGGATCGCGGCGATGTCGAGGCTGCCGCCGCCCGCCGCCGCGCCGCCGGTCAGCATCGTCAGCAGCTGCCCGCCGAGCCCGCCGCCGACCAGCCCGGCCAGCGAGTTCATCAGCACGCCGAGGTCGATCTTCTTGACCGCCTTGCCCGCCACGTTGCCGCCGATCGCGCCCGCGATCAGCTGGATGATGAGTTCCATGTCTTCCCCCGTTCCAAGCGGCGGTTCACTCCGCCTAGAATGCAGCCTAGCGCAGGTCGGGCCATCAGGCACGGGGAATTCCACGGCGGCCGCGGCGCGGCCGGGGCGCGTTCCCTGCCCAATCCTTCGGCATCCGCGCCCCGCCTGCGGAGATTCTGTGCATCGCGGCCCGGGCCGCCCGGGCCGGAGCTGCCCGCGCTTGCCGCGCTGCAGCGAGCCGGATTTCCTCGGATCTGCGACGGGGGGCGCCAGCCGCCGGCCGGTCGAAAGAGGTGTGCGGTGGCGGCCGACCTGGAAAACCTGCCACCACCGCACGGGGTGCAACCGAAGTTGCCGCGTGGGTTCTAGCGATTTTCCGCTGCCGGAAAAAGGCCCCGCGGCCCCGAGAGAGGGGACAGGATGGACAGGTTGAGGGGAGTTGCGGCCGGTGCGGGCCTGGCGCTGGCCATGGCGGGCGCCGCCTGGGCGCAGGAGGACACGATCAAGGTGGGCGTCCTGCATTCGCTGTCGGGCACGATGGCGATTTCCGAGACGACGCTGAAGGACACCATGCTGATGCTGATCGCCGAGCAGAACGCCAAGGGCGGGCTGCTGGGCAAGCAGCTGGAGGCGGTGGTGGTCGACCCGGCCTCGGACTGGCCGCTCTTCGCCGAAAAGGCGCGCGAGCTGCTGACGGTCTCGGAGGTCGACGTGATGTTCGGCTGCTGGACGAGCGTGAGCCGCAAGTCGGTGCTGCCGGTGATCGAGGAGCTGAACGGGCTGCTCTTCTACCCCGTGCAGTACGAGGGCGAGGAAAGCTCGAAGAACGTGTTCTACACCGGCGCCGCGCCGAACCAGCAGGCGATCCCGGCCACCGACTATTTCCTGGAGGAGCTGGGGGTCGAGAAGTTCGCGCTGCTGGGCACCGACTACGTCTACCCGCGCACCACGAACAACATCCTGGAAGCCTACCTGATCTCGAAGGGCATCGCGAAGGAGGACATCTTCGTCAACTACACCCCCTTCGGCCATTCCGACTGGTCCAAGATCGTGGCCGACGTGGTGGCGCTGGGCGCGGACGGCAAGAAGGTGGGGGTGATCTCCACCATCAACGGCGACGCCAACATCGGCTTCTACAAGGAACTGGCGGCCGCCGGCGTCTCGGCCGACGACATTCCGGTGGTGGCCTTCTCGGTGGGCGAGGAGGAGTTGTCGGGCCTCGACACCTCGAACCTCGTCGGGCACCTGGCCGCCTGGAACTACTTCCAGTCCGCCGACACCCCCGAGAACGCCGAGTTCATCGCCAAGTGGAAGGCCTTCGCCGGCGAGAGCCGGGTAACCAACGACCCGATGGAGGCCCATGTGATCGGCTTCAACATGTGGGTGCAGGCGGTGGAAAAGGCCGGCACCACCGATGTCGATGCGGTGCGCGAGGCGATGTACGGGCTAGAGGTGCCGAACCTGACCGGGGGCATCGCCAAGATGCTGCCGAACCACCACCTGACCAAGCCGGTGCTGATCGGCGAGATCCAGGCCGACGGGCAGTTCGACATCATCAGCCAGACCGACCCGGTGCCCGGCGACGCCTGGACCGACTTCCTGCCGGAATCGGCGGTGCTGGAGGCCGACTGGGCGTCGCTCGGCTGCGGCATGTACAACACAGAGACCAAGACCTGCGTGCAGATCAAGTCGAACTACTGACCCTTGCGGCGGGGGCCGCGACAGGCCCCCGCCCCCTGCCCGGGCTGAACCTTTCCCATGCACCGCTTCCTCCTGACACTGATGGCCGTGCTGTGTCTGGCCCTGCCCGCGCGCGCCGATCTGGCCGCGGTGCTGGCCGAACACGCCGAACGCATCGCCAACCCCTCGCGCCAGACCATCGGCCCGGTGATCGCCGCGCTGGTCGAGACCGGCGATCCGGCAGTGGCGGGGTTCCTCTCGGCCTGGGCCGACCGCAGCCTGGGGCAACGCAAGGCGGACGGGGCGATCTTCCTGATCGAGGAACGGCCGGGCGCCTGGGGGCTGGCCGATCCGGTCACCGGGGCCGAGGCGGGCGAGGCGCCGCGGGCCGAGATCGCCCCGATCCGCCCCAATGCCGGGGTGCGCGGGCTGATCGCCGGGGCGATGGTGCGGTTCCAGCTCTCGGACCCCGACCCCGCCCGCCGCCGCGCCGCGCTGGCCGCCATCGCCCGCGAGCCCGATGCGGCGCAGCTCGACGCCCTGCGCGCGGCGCTGGACGACCCGGACCCCGCGCTCAGGGCGCAGAAGGCGCGGGCCGAACGGCTGCTGACCATCCGCTTCGATCCCGACAGCGCCGCCCGGGTGGCCGCGATCCAGGGCTTCGGCACCGACACCGGGCTCGACCTGCGCGCGGCGCTGAACCCGATCCTGGCGACGAAGCGGGTCGCGGCGACCGCACCGCCCGCCGGCAACATCGCCGCCACCCTGACCCCCGGCGCGGGGATCCCCGAGGCCGAGGCCTTCGCCCTGCTGGTGGCGCAGGGCCAGGCGGCCCGGCCGCTGACCGGGGCCGAGCAGCGCGCCGCGCTGGCCGCGCATGTCGCGGGCGGCAGGGTCGGCGGGGTGCCGGTGGCCGAGCTGTCCTCGCAGGCCGCCCGCGACCGCGCCTATACCGTGCTGGAAGCCGCGGGCACCCTGCCCGCCGCCGCGACGCAGGACGAGATCGCCGCCACCCTGGCCGCGGTCAGGGTCTACGACATCTACAACGAGCCCGACCCCGCGGTGACCGACGCCGCCCGCGCCGCGCTGGCCGGCATCGGCACCCGGCTGGGGCTGATGCAGGCCGCCGACCTGACGCTGGACGCGCTGTCGCTGGCCTCGATCTATTTCCTGGCCGCGGTGGGGCTGGCCATCACCTTCGGCGTCATGCGGGTGATCAACATGGCGCATGGCGAGTTCATCATGATGGGCGCCTATACCGGCTACTGCGTCCAGTTGGTGATCCCGGACTATACCGTCTCGATCCTCGTCGCCCTGCCGGTGGCCTTTGCCGTCACCTTCGCCGCCGGGGTGGCGATGGAGCGGCTGGTGATCCGCCATCTCTACAAGCGCCCGCTGGAGACCCTGCTAGCCACCTTCGGCATCTCCATCGCGCTGCAGCAGCTGGCCAAGAACATCTTCGGCACCCAGGCCCGGCCGCTCACCTCGCCCGCCTGGCTGGACGGGGCGCTGGTCTTCAACGACGTGGTGGCGATCAGCTATATCCGCATCGCCATCTTCGGGCTGGCGCTGATGTTCCTGGCCTTCTTCCTCACCATGATGCGCCGCACCCGGCTGGGGCTCGAGGTGCGGGCGGTGCAGCAGAACCCGGCGATGGCCGCCAGCATGGGCATCAACCCCGACCGCATCAACATGCTGACCTTCCGCCTCGTCTCGGGCATCGCGGGGCTGGCCGGCGTCGCCATCGGGCTGTTCGCCAAGGTCACCTCGGAACTCGCCAACGAATACATCGTGCATAGCTTCATGACCGTGGTGGTGGGCGGGGTGGGCAACATCTGGGGCACGCTGCTGGGCGCCGGCCTGATCGGCTTCCTGCAGAAGGGGATCGAGTGGCTGAACCCCTCGAACACCCTGGCGGCGCAGACCTGGATGATCCTCTTCATCATCCTCTTCATCCAGTTCCGCCCGCGGGGGATCGTCGCGCTGCGCGGCCGGGCGGCGGGGGACTGACCATGACGCGGATCCTGCTGTCCATGCTGCAAACCGTCCTGCCGTCTTCTTCTGTCCGGAAATATCCCACGGGGGGTTCGGGGGGTGTGAAACCCCCCGTTCCCACGCCGGCCGCGAGGGGTGCCGCATGACCCGCAGCTTCCTTACCCGTCATCCTTCGGTGCTGGTGTTCCTGGCCTGCCTCGCGCTCTTCACCCTGGCCGCCACGGTGCTGGCCGAGGGGTTCGGGGTGGGGCTCATCTCCACCTCCTTCGTCAAGACGCTGGGCAAGACGCTGTGCCTCTGCCTCGTCGCCGTGGCGATGGACCTGATCTGGGGCTATGCGGGGGTGCTGAGCCTCGGCCACATGGCCTTCTTCGCGCTGGGCGGCTACATGGTGGGCATGTGGCTGATGTATGCCCGCACCGAGGAGATCGTGATCGCCTCGCTGGCCGGCCAGCCGATCCCGCCCACGCCGCAGGAGATCGCGGATGCCATCGGGGTGCAGATCTTCGGCGTGGTGGGCGGCTCGCAGATCCCGCCGGCTTGGGCCTTCGCGCACAGCTTGACGCTGCAACTGATGCTGGTGGTTCTGGTGCCGGGGCTGCTGGCGCTGGTCTTCGGCTGGCTGGCGTTCCGCTCGCGGGTGACCGGGGTCTATCTCTCGATCCTGACGCAGGCGATGACGCTGGCGCTGGCGCTCTATCTCTTCCAGAACGACAGCGGGCTGCGGGGCAACAACGGGCTTTCGGGGTTGCAGAACATCCCCGGGCTGGCGCAGGTGCCGCAGTCGATCCTCTCGGTCTGGTTCCTCTGGGCCTCGGCGCTGGCCCTCGGCCTCGGCTACCTGGTGGCCGCCTTCATCGTCTCGGGCAAGTTCGGCAGCGTGATCCGCGGCATCCGCGACGACGAGGCGCGGGTGCGGTTCCTCGGCTATTCGGTCGAGGGCTACAAGCTCTTCCTCTTCACCCTCACCGCGGTGATCGCCGCCATCGCCGGGGCGCTCTACTATCCGCAGGCCGGCATCATCAACCCGGCGGAACTGGCGCCCATCGCCTCGATCTACCTTGCCGTCTGGGTGGCGATCGGGGGGCGGGGGCGGCTTTACGGCGCGGTGATCGGGGCGGCCTTCGTGTCGCTCCTGTCCTCCTGGTTCACCGGGGGGCGGGCGCCCTCGGTCTCGCTGGGCGGCCATACGCTGCACTGGGTGGACTGGTGGTCGGTGCTGCTGGGCCTCTCCTTCGTCGCGGTCACGCTCTTCGCGCCCAAGGGGATCGGCGGGCTCTTCGACCTGCGGTTCCGCCCGCCGGACCGCCACGGCGCCGACCTCGGCCCCGATCCCGGCTCCTTCCGCGAGCGGGAGGCGCAGCCGGAATGAACAGTCTGCTGGAAGTCTCGGGCATCTCGGTCACCTTCGACGGGTTCCGCGCCATCGACAACCTGTCCTTCGCCATCGGCCCGGCCGAGTTGCGCGCCATCATCGGGCCGAACGGGGCGGGCAAGACCACCTTCATGGACATCGTGACCGGCAAGACCCGGCCCGACGAGGGGCGCGTGGTCTGGGGCGAGCGGGCGGTGGACCTCCTGCGGCTCAGCGAGGCCGAGATCGCCCGCATCGGGATCGGCCGCAAGTTCCAGCGCCCCACGGTGTTCGAGGACCAGACCGTGGCCGAGAACCTGATGCTGGCGCTGAAGGCGGCCCGCGGGCCGCTGGCGGTGCTGCTGTGGCGGCCGAAGCCCGAACACCACGCCCGCGTCGCCGGACTGGCCGCCGAGGTGGGGCTGGGCGAGGCGCTGCCGCGCAAGGCGGGCGAGCTCAGCCACGGGCAGAAGCAATGGCTGGAGATCGGGATGCTGCTGGCGCAGGAGCCCCGCCTGCTGCTGGTGGACGAACCCGCCGCCGGCATGACGCTGGCCGAGCGCGAGCAGACCACCGCGCTCCTGGTGGATCTCGCCCGCACCCGCGCCGTGGTGGTGGTCGAGCACGACATGGACTTCGTGCGCCGGCTCGACTGCCGGGTCACCGTGCTGCACGAGGGCGCGGTGCTGGCCGAGGGCTCGCTGGACCACGTGACCCGGAACCAGCAGGTGATCGACGTGTATCTGGGGCGCTGAGCATGACCATCGCCGGAAAGGACCCCCGATGATCCAGACCCACGCCCTGACGCTGCACTACGGCGGGGCCCAGATCCTGCACGGCATCGACTTCGCCGCCGCGGCGGGCGAGGTCACCTGCATCATGGGCACCAACGGGGTGGGCAAGACCTCGTTCCTGCGCGCGCTGGCCGGGACCCATCCCCGCTCGGGCGGGCGGCTGGTGCTTGGGGGCGAGGAGATCGGCCGCGTCCCCCCGCAGGTCATGGCGCGCAAGGGGCTGGCGGTGGTGCCGCAGGGCCGGATGATCTTCCCGCTGCTGACGGTGCGCGAGAACCTCGAGACCGCCTGGGCCGTGCTGCCCCCCGCCGAGCATCGCATCCCCGAGGAGACCTTCGAGCTGTTCCCGGTCCTGAAGGAATTCCTGAACCGCCGCGGCGGCGACCTGTCGGGCGGCCAGCAACAGCAGCTGGCCATCGCCCGGGCGATGCTGATGAAGCCCCGCGTGCTGCTCTTGGACGAGCCGACCGAGGGGATCCAGCCCAGCATCATCCGCCAGATCGGCCGGGTGATCGAATACCTCAAGGACCGCGGCGGCATCGCCATCGTGCTGGTCGAACAGTATTTCGACTTCGCCTGGCGGCTGGGCGACCGTTTCTACGTGTTCCGGCGCGGGCAGGTGGCGCTGTCCGGAACCAAGGCCGAACTGGGCCACGAGACGCTGCGGGCGACGGTTTCGGTGTAGGGGCCGAGCCGGGGGGCCGCTTATCCGCCCTGACGGGCGTCTTCGCTGCGAAGAGCGCCCGCAGGGAGCGATGAGCATTTCCGCAGGCCCCGCCGCATCGGGCGGGGCCTTCGCCGGTTCCGGGGCGGCCGGGGTCAGAGCGCCAGCTTCTTGCCCTTCACGCCCGCCCAGAGCTTCTTGTTGGTCAGGTAAAGAAGCACGGTCAGCACGCTCAGGAAGATCACCGCGGTCAGGCCCACCTGCTTGCGCGCCATCATCTTGGGCTCGGCGGCCCACATCAGGAAGGCCGACACGTCCTCGGCCATGTGATGCAGGCTGTTGTCGTGGCCGTCGTCGAAATCGACCAGCCCGTCCGACAGCGGCGGGGCCATCGCGATCCAGCCGCCGGGGAAGGCGGTGTTCTCGTAATAGGTCGTGCCGGCCTCTTCCTTCTCCTCGCCGGTATAGCCGGTCAGGATCGAGTAGATGTATTCCGGCCCGCCGATGCCGCGGAACAGCTGGTTCACCCCCGTGCCGTAGGGCCCGTGGAACCCGGCCCGCGCCTTGGCCATCAGGCTGAGGTCGGGGGCGTTCTCCAGCCCCGAGGGCGGGAAGTGGTCGGTGGGCACCCGCGGGCGGTCCTCGCCGGTGTCGGCGTCGGCGATGGACATCAGGCCGGCGGCATAGGCGCGCACCTGGTCCTCGGGCAGATGCGGCCCGCCCGCGTCGCTCAGAGAGCGGATCGGCACGTATTGCAGCCCGTGGCAGGAGCCGCAGACGTCGGTATAGACCTTCAGCCCGCGTTGCAGCTGGATCTGGTCATAGGAGCCGAACGGGCCTTCGAAGGAAAAGGCCACGTCCTCGATATGCCCCTCCTCCCCGGCGGCAAGGGCGCCGCCGGCGGTCAGGGCAAGGGCGGCCGCGGCGCTGAGTGCGATCTGGCGGATCATCTGGGTGGCTCCTTTCACTCGGCCGCAACGGTCTTGGTGCCGCCGGTGGTCGGCGAGTAATGGGCGGCGAAGTCCTCCTCGATCGTCACGGGCACCGGGGCCGGCTTCTCGATCACCCCCAAGAGCGGCAGGACGATCAGGAAATAGGCGAACCAGTAGGTCGCGGCGATCAGCGAGATCCAGGTGTAGATCCCCTCGGCCGGCATGGCGCCCACCCAGGTCAGCACCACGAAGTCCAGCACCAGGAGCCAGAACCACCACTTGAACATCGGCCGGTAGCGGCCCGAGCGCACCGAGGAGGTGTCGAGCCACGGCGTCAGCGCCATCACCGCGATGGCGCCGAACATCGCCAGCACGCCGAAGAACTTGGCGTCCACGATGCCGAAGGTGACGAACTGCACCAGTTGTACCAGCCAGACGTCGCCAGTGAAGGCGCGCAGGATGGCGTAGAACGGCAGG
>JBBCJM010000075.1:0-5476 GCA_037190175.1 Paracoccaceae bacterium
ATATCCTCGGGGGGTCCGGGGGGCAGACGGCCCCCCGGCGCCTGCCGCCATACCGACGGCGGGAGGGCTTGCCCCCGGGCGCGGGGGCGGCATACAGGCGGGCATGGAATGGTCCGACGAGGCGGTGCTGCTCTCCGCCCGGCCCCATGGCGAGGGGTCGGCGATCGTCGAGCTGTTCACCGCCCGCCATGGCCGGCACCTGGGCGTGGTGCGGGGCGGGGCCTCGCGGCGGATGGCGCCGCTGCTGCAGCCCGGGGCGCAGGTCAGCGCGGCCTGGCGGGCGCGGCTGGCCGAGCATATCGGGGCCTTCACGCTGGAGCCGCTGCGTTCGCGCGCCGCGGTGCTGGGCGATCCGCTGGGGCTGGCGGCGCTGGGTTCGGTCTGCGCGCTCCTGCGCCAGGCGCTGCCGGAGCGGGCGCCGCATCCGGGGCTCTGGGCGGCGACCGTCGCCTATCTCGATGCGCTGGTCGCGGGCGGCAATGCCGGGGGCGATCCCTCGGGCGAGGCCTATCTGCGCTGGGAGCTCGGGCTCCTGGCCGACCTCGGCTTCGGGCTGGACCTCTCGGCCTGCGCGGTGACCGGGGCGCGCGAGGGACTGGCCTATGTCTCGCCCCGCACCGGGCGGGCGGTCAGCGCCGCGGCGGCGGGAGATTGGGCGGAGCGGCTGTTCCCCCTGCCGCCCTTCCTCGTCCGCGGCACCGCCCCCCGCCCGGGCGAGGTGGCGCAGGGGCTGGCCATCACCGGGCATTTCCTGGCCCGCGAGCTGGCCCCCGCCGACCGTCCGCTTCCCGAGGCCCGCGCGCGGCTGGTCGCCCGGCTCGCCCGCTGATCCCGACGCGGCGATGTCGCGGGCCGGCCAGACGCGCCCCCGCCGCCCCGGCCATATGGCGGCCGAGGCGATCATGGCGACCCGTTCCATCCCTTTCTTCCTGCGTCACGCCTCGGCCCCCCGGGTCGAGCATTTCGCGCTGCTGGCCGGGCTCGACGCCGCGGTCAGGGGGGTGCTGATCTCGGCCATGCCGCTGGCCGTTTACGACGCCCTGGGCAGCGCCGGCGCCACCAGCCTCGCCTATTTCCTGGCCGGGGTGGTGTCGCTGGCCTGGGGGCTGATGGTGCCCTGGGCCACGCGGCTCATCCCGCGGCGCTGGGCCTATACCGGGGGCGTCCTGCTCTACCTCGTCGGCTTCGCGCTGGCGGTGATGGGCGGGCCGGTGCTGATGCCGCTGGCGGTCGTCAGCATGACCGCGGCCACGGTCACGATCTTCGTCTGCCTGAACGCCTATATCCTCGACTACGTGGACCGTTCGGACCTGGGGCGCAGCCAGTCGACCCAGATGTTCTATGCGGCCTTGCCCTGGGCGGTGGGGCCGGTGCTGGGGGTCTGGCTGCGCGGGCTCTGGGCGCCGGCGCCCTTCCTGCTGGCGGGAGGCTTCGCGCTGGCGCTGCTGACGGCCTTCTGGGTGCTGCGGCTGGGCAACGGGCGGCAGATCGCGCGGGCCAAGGGGCCGGCGCCCAACCCGCTGGCCTTCCTGGGCCGGTTCCTGCGCCAGCCGCGGCTGATCGCGGGCTGGCTGTTCGCGGTGGTCCGCTCCTGCGGCTGGTGGGTCTATGTGGTCTACCTGCCGATCTTCTGCGTCGAGGCGGGGCTGGGCAGCAGCGTGGGCGGCACCGCGCTGTCGATCTCCAATGCGCTCCTCTTCGCCACGCCGCTGATGCTGCGCTGGGCCAGGCGGCGGGGGGTGCGCGGCGCGGTGCGGCTGGGCTTCGGCGGCGGCGCGGTGCTGTTCGCGGTGGCGGCGCTGGTCTCGCCCTGGCCGTGGGGCACGGTGGCGGCGATGATGGTGGCCTCGGTCTGCCTGGTGCTGCTGGACGTGGTGGGGGGCCTGCCCTTCCTGCTGGCGGTCAAGCCGTCGGAGCGGGTGGAGATGGCGGCGGTCTATTCCTCGTTCCGCGATGTCTCGGGGATCCTCACCCCCGGTGCGGCCTGGCTGGTGCTGCTGGCCATGCCGCTGACCGGGGTCTTCGCGCTCTGCGCGGCGGCCTTTGCCGCGACCTGGGCGGTGGCCGGGCGGCTGCACCCGCGGCTGGGGGCGCCGCGGCCGGATTTGCCGTTGCCGGCCCGGGTGCCGGGGCGCTAGCGTGGCGCCATGCAGCGGTTCTGGCGCGCCCTGTCCCCGAGCGACTGGCTGGTGGTGCTGGCCGGGCTGGCGCTGGTGGGCTGGATCGAGGTCACCAAGACCCCGGCCCCCGAGCCCCCGCCGCGGGCCGGGGCGCCGGCGGAGGATCCCGGGATGCCGGCGCTTTATGGCCCGGAGAGCTGGATGATGTCGCGGCAGGATGCCCGGCTGGACGGCCCGATGCAGGCGCGGCTGGAGGCGGAGTTCGCCGGCGGGGCCTATTTCGGCGCCTTCGCGGTGGGGCAGGCCGGCGCCTATGGCTGGGTGGCGGGTTATGGCACGCCGGCGGCGGCGCGGCAGGCGGCGGTGGAGAGCTGCGCCCGCCACGGCGGCGACTGCCGGGTCGTGGCCGAGCTTTGGCCCGCGGGGGTCAAGGATCCGCCCGACCACAGCCTGAACCATGCCCAGCGGCAGGCGCTGGACCGGATCGGCGGGCTGAGCCTCGGCATCCGCGCCTTCGCCGCCTCGCCCGACGGGCGGTCGGGCACGGCGCGGGGCGAGGCGCTGGAGCAGGTGATCGAGGCGGCGCTGGCGGCCTGCAACTCCAGCCCCTCGCGCGCGCTGACGCCGCTGCCCTGCGGCTTCGTGATCTACTGGGACGAGGCGCTGCTGCCGCGGTGAGGAAGGTGCCGATTTCTTTGAAGAAATCGGACCGGAGCCTTCGAAGGCTCCGCGCCGGAACCTTTGAAAGGTTCCGTGTCCTATCCGTCCAGCAGCCGGCGGGCGATGACCTGGGCCTGGATCTCGGCCGCGCCCTCGAAGATGTTCAGGATCCGCGCGTCACACAGCACCCGGCTGATCGGATATTCCTGCGCGAAGCCGTTGCCGCCGTGGATCTGCAAGGCGTTGTCGGCCGCGGCCCAGGCCACCCGGGCGCCCAGCAGCTTGGCCATCCCCGCCTCCAGGTCGCAGCGGCGGCCCTGGTCCTTGGCGCGGGCGGAGTGGTAGGTCAGCTGCCGGGCGATCATGATCTCCACCGCCATCATGGCCAGCTTGCCCGCCACGCGGGGAAAGGCCGCCAGCGGCTTGCCGAACTGTATCCGGCTCTCGGCATAGGCGAGGCCGAGGTCCAGCGCGTTCTGCGCCACCCCGATGGCGCGGGCGGCGGTCTGGATCCGCGCGCTCTCGAAGGTCTGCATCAGCTGCTTGAAGCCCTGCCCGGGGGTGCCGCCCAGCAGGTTGGCGCCGGCCACCCGGAAGCCGTCGAAGCCCAGCTCGTATTCCTTCATGCCCCGGTAGCCCAGCACCGGGATCTCGCCCCCGGTCATGCCCGGGGTGGGGAAGGGGTTCCCGGCGGTGCCGGGCGTCTTCTCGGCCAGGAACATCGAGAGCCCGCGCCAGTCGGTCGAGGCCGGGTCGGTGCGGGCCAGCAGCGTCATCACATGCGTGCGGGCGGCGTGGGTGATCCAGGTCTTGTTGCCGGTCACCAGCCAGTCTTCCCCCTCCTGCACCGCCCGGGTGCGCAGGGAGCCGAGGTCGGAGCCGGTGTTGGGCTCGGTGAAGACCGCGGTGGGCAGGATTTCCCCGCTGGCCAGCCGCGGCAGCCACTGCGCCTTCTGCGCCTCGGTCCCGCCGCAGAGGATCAGCTCGGCCGCGATCTCGCTGCGGGTGCCAAGGCTGCCCACCCCGATATAGCCGCGCGACAGTTCCTCGCTGACCACCACCATCGCGGCCTTGGACATGCCCAAGCCGCCGTGCTGCTCGGGGATGGTCAGGCCGAAGACGCCGAGGTCCGACAGTTTCCCGATCAGCTCCATCGGGATCAGCTCGTCGCGCAGGTGCCAGCCATGGGCGTGGGGCGCGACCTCCTCGGCGGCGAAGCGGCGGAACTGGTCGCGGATCATCTCCAGCTCGTCGTCCAGCCCGGTGGCGCCGAAGGTGGCGCTGCCGGTGGCGGCGCGCATCAGCGCCACCAGCCGGTCGCGGGCCGGGGCTGTGTTGCCGCGGGCGATCAGCGCGGCGGCGGCTTCGCCGGGGGTCCATTGCAGCCCCAGGTCGGAGAGCCGGGCGATCTCGCCCTGGCTCATCGGCAGGCCGCCGGCGATCTGGGCCAGGTACTCGCCCGCGCCGATCTGCAGGATCAGCGCCTCGGCCTCGCCCAGCCGCCCCTCGGCCTCCAGCCGCCCGGCCCAGCCGGACAGCTGCCGCAAAGCCTCGGCATAGGTGGCCAGCCAGGCCAGCGCATGGGCCTCGGCCTGGCAGGCGTCCAGCCCGGCCGCGGCGACCCGCGCGCGCAGCGCCCCGCGGGCTTCCGCCACCAGCGCGGCGACCTCGGGCAGGGCGGCGGAGAGCAGCGCCGGGGCGTCGGGCAACAGCGGCGAGGCGGGCAGGGGCTGGCCGTCGTGGGGCATGGAATCTCTCCGGCAGGCGTCGTGGTGGTCCTACGGTCTTTGCAGGCGCAGCGCAACAAGATTGCGGTATTCCCGGCGCAAACCGACCGAAAGTGTCGCCTCCGATTTGCCCGTGCAGCCGCCCGCGGGCCGGGCTAAGAGCCCGGTGGAACGGGGGGACGGGAATGGACTGGCTGATGGCCGGCGCGACGCCGGCGGCCTTTGCGGCGGCGCTGGGGGTGACGCTGTTCGCGGGCTTCGTGAAGGGCGCGGTGGGCTTTGCCATGCCGCTGATCATGATGGCGGCGTTCTCTGCCTTCCTGACCCCGCAGCAGGCGCTGGCCGGGCTGATCCTGCCCACGCTCCTGACCAACGTCGCCCAGGCGCTGCGCGACGGGCCGGCGGCGGCCTGGGCCGCCGCGGTGGCCTACTGGCGGTTCCTGATCGGCACCATCGTGTTCATCGCCGTCTCGGCGCAGTTCGTCACGGTGATCCCCAAGGTGGCCTTCCTGCTGCTGCTGGGCATCCCGATCACCGCCTTCGCGCTGCTGCAACTCTCCGGCCGGTCGCTGGCGCTGCGGCTGGAACACCGCGAGCGGGCGGAGTGGATCGCCGGGGTGGTCGGCGGGCTCTACGGCGGGGTCTCGGGCATCTGGGGGCCGCCGCTGATCGTCTATCTCCTGTCCACCCGGGTGCCGAAGGACGAGACCTTGCGGGTGCAGGGGGTGGTGTTCCTGGTGGGCTCGGTGGTGCTGCTGACCGCGCATCTCCAGACCGGGGTGATGAACGCGGCGACCCTGCCCTTCTCGGCCGCGCTGGCGGTGCCGGCCATGATGGGGCTGGCGCTGGGGCAATGGCTGGGCCGGCGGCTGGACCAGGCGCGGTTCCGCTGGTGGACGC
This sequence comes from Paracoccaceae bacterium, assembly GCA_037190175.1. GTDB lineage: Bacteria > Pseudomonadota > Alphaproteobacteria > Rhodobacterales > Rhodobacteraceae > JBBCJM01. The sequence goes on from JBBCJM010000075.1 coordinate 5,408, forward strand.
AGCTGCTGCTGGCCGTGACCGGGCTCAACCTGATCCGCAGCGCGCTGGACGGCTAAATCCCGATCGTCT
>JBBCJM010000076.1:0-54928 GCA_037190175.1 Paracoccaceae bacterium
GCGGGTTCGGGCCATCGCCCAGACCCCGCAACGCCATCTGCAGATGCCCCTGCGCCTGCATGGGCCCGCCCATCACTCCGAAGGCCATGACCGGCGCCCCCGACGCCGTGGTGGCAAAGCAGGGGATGATGGTCTGGAACGGCTTCTTGCGGGGGGCGACACGGTTCACATGCCCCGGCTTCAGGCTGAAGCCCGCGCCCCGGTTCTGCAGCGAGATGCCGGTCCCGGGCACCACCACGCCGGAGCCGAAGCACATGAAGTTCGACTGGATGAAGGACACCATCATTCCGTTGCGGTCGCCCGCCGCCAGATAGACCGTGCCGCCCGGACGCGGCGTGCCATGGCCGGGATCTCGCGCCCGCCGGATATCGACCAGCGCCGCCCGTTCCGCCAGATACGCGGGTGAAAGCAGGTCGCTGGCGCGGACCGCCATATGGTCGGGGTCGGTGACATGCTCGGCCGCATCGACCAGGCCGAGCTTCGTCGCCTCGATGGCCAGATGGGTCGTCTGCGCGCCATCCACGCCGCCGCCGGCCCAGTCGGTGCGATGCAGGACGCCGGCCGCGATCAATGCCGCGACGCCCTGCCCATTCGGGGGGATCTCGTGCAGCAGGTGATCGCCGAAGCGGGTCGACAGCGTTCCCACCCATTCCGCCCGGTGGTCGGCCAGATCCTCCATCCGCAGATGCCCGCCGCAGGCGGTGGAATGCGCCACCATCCGTTCGGCCAGATCGCCGGTATAGAAGGCGGCTCCCTCGGTCGCGACGATGCGGCGCAGGCTGCGGCCATGATCCGGCAGGGCCACCCGCCGGCCCGCCGCGGGGGCCTGCCCGCCGGCCAGGAACGCTTCGGCAAAGCCGGGCTGGTCGCCAAGCGTGCGTGCGCCGTTCGCCCACAGCCGCGCGATGACCGGGCTGAGCGGAAATCCCTCTTCGGCAAAGCGGATCGCCGGGGCGGCGATCTCGGCCAGCGGCATGATTCCGAACCGGCGCCACAGCGCGATCCAGCCCGAGACCGCGCCCGGAACCGTCACCGCGTTCCATCCGCGCCGGGGCATTTCCTCAAGGCCGGCGAACAGCGCGGGCTCCCATGCGGCGGGCGAACGGCCCGAGGCGTTCAGGCCATGCAGCGCCGTGCCGTCCCACAGGATCGCATAGGCGTCGGAGCCGATGCCGCAGCCGGTGGGTTCCACCACCGTCAGCGCCATGGCCGCGGCAACCGCCGCATCGACCGCATTGCCGCCGCGGACCAGCATGGCCATCCCGGCCTGCGCGGCCAGCGGCTGCGAGGTGGCGATGGCGCTGTCGCCCATGACCGGCTGCCGGGTGGAGGCATAGGGAAGCGAGACATCGAGCATCCGGAGATCCTTCCGGGTTCAAGTGCGGGCAACGAAGCGCCCCGATCCGGGCTGCGAGAGGATCTCCTGCCCATCCCAGGCCAGCATACCGCGCCGGACGGTCGCCGCGACCCCGACCGAGAAGACCTCGCCGTCATAGGGGCTCCAGTTCAGCCCGTCGCGGGTGCGCGAGGCATCGAATGCCGTCGGCGCGCGCCGCAGCAGGACCAGATCGGCATCCGCGCCAACCGCGATCGCGCCCTTGCGCGGCCACAGGCCGAAGAACCGCGCCGGCTTTTCCGACATGAAGCCGACCAGATCGCGAACGGCGCGCGCGGCATCGCTGCGCCTTTCCGCGTCGGTATAGAAGGACGGGCCCAGCGTCTCCAGCCCGGGGATCCCGGCGCCCGCGTTGAAAATCGAGGGAACGAGCTTGTTGTCGATGGGCCAGCTCGAATGGTCCGACGAGATGAAGGCCACCCGCCCGGCATCGCAGTCCCGCCACAGCGCCTCGATCAGCCCCGTCCGGATCGGGGGCGAGACCTTCATCCGCGCGCCCAGCCGGCCGATGTCGCGCGCATTGTCGAAATGCAGGTAGTGGACGCAGAGTTCGCCGGTGGCGCGAACGCCGCGCGCGGCCTGTTCGGCCACCATCTCGAACCCGCGCGGGGTCGACAGATGCACGATATGGACATGCGCCCCGGTGGCCGCCCCCAGTTCCAGGAACTGCGCCGTGGCCAGAAGTTCCGCCACCACCGGGCGCGAGGGCTCATGAAACTCGGGCGCGATCCGGCCCGCCGCCGACAGCCGGCGGATCCCGGCCCGCACCATCTCCTGATCCTCGTTGTGCAGCCCGACCGGCAGGCCGGTGGGAACCGAGGCGATCAGGACGTCATGAATCTCGTCGACGGGAATGCGGGGAAACCGGACCGGGTGGCTTTCCATCAGCGAAAGCTTGAAGGCGCAGACGCCCGCCCGGGCGAGCGGCAGCATCTCGGCGGTTCCCTGCCCCGGCGTGACCGTCGCATAAAGCGCCACGTCGCAATGCGAGCCGGTCTCGATGGCCGCCACCTTGGCATCGAGCCGCGCCACGGTGTTCAGCGGATCGGGGTTGTCGTAGGGCATATCCACGATGGTGGTGATCCCCCCGGCCAGTGCCGAGCGGGTGGTATCCGCAAAGCCGTCAAGCCCCCGATAGCTGGTCGCATGGGTCTGGCCGTCGACAAGGCCCGGGATCACCCAGTCCCGGCCCGCGTCGATCTGCCGCCGGGCCTCGGGTGGAGTGCCATCGCCGATTGCGGCGATCCTCTCGCCGCGCACCGCGACCCAGCCGTCGGCGAGGATGCGGTCCGGCAGGACAAGCTGCCCCTTCAGCGCCAGATCGAACATGTCCCGGATTCCTTCCTGTGCACTTCCATGAAGCGATGACGTCCGCTTTGGCGATCACGCCGTCCGCCTGTGCGCGCCGACATGGCTGAGAAAATTGCGCAGCCGGGGATCGGCCGGCGCCCCGAAGACTTCGGCCGGAGCGCCCTGTTCGAGGATCCGGCCGTGGTCGAAGAAGACGACACGATGCGCGAGGTTGCGGGCAAAGCCCATCTCGTGGGTGACCACGATCATGGTGGTGCCCGCCTCGGCCAGCCACTGCATCACGCGCAACACCTCGCCCACCAGTTCGGGGTCGAGCGCCGAGGTCGGCTCGTCGAACAGCATCACCTTCGGCTGCATCGCAAGGGCCCGGGCGATGGCGACGCGCTGCTGCTGGCCGCCGGACAGGTGCATCGGCCGCCTGTGCCGCAGATCCGCCAGGCCGACCTTTTCCAGAACCTCCTCGGCCCGGGCCTGCGCCTCGGCCCGCGGCAGGCCAAGCGCGTGGCGCGGCCCCTCCATGCAGTTCTGCAGCGCGGTCAGGTGCGGAAACAGGTTGAAGTTCTGGAACACCATGCCGATCCCGCGCCGCCAGGCGCGCAGTTCCGCGGCGGTGGCGGAGCGTGCCTGACCGATCGTCCTGCCGTGGATGCTCACCGAACCGGCATCGGGCACCACCTGGTAGTTCACGCATTTCAGCAGCGTGCTCTTGCCCGAGCCGGACGGGCCGATCAGCGCGACGGTCTGGCCGCGCGGCACATCCAGGTCCACCCGGTCCAGCGCGAGATGATCGCCGAACCGTTTCGTCACGCCCTGGATCCCGATCATGCTAGGATCTCCCGCAAGGCCAGGGAAAACCGCTCCACCTCATCCGGGGTGTTCAGATGGCAGAGCGAGGCGCGCAGGAGACCCTCCTGCGGATCGAGACCCAGAACGCGCATCAGCCGATGCGAATGCATGTTCCCGCTTCGCAGGGTAAGGCCCGCCCGGGCAAGGCGCCCTGCCCCGTCCTCCGGCGTCAGGCCGGGGAGGCTGAACCCGAAGGTCGGCAGGCCGCCGTCGCCGGGTGTCCGCGGCGGGCCGTGGATCGTTGCGCCTGCGCCCTCCAGCGCCCGGATCATCGCGTCGGACAGAACCGCCTCCTGCGCGCGGATGCGGGCCATGGCGGAAGAGCCTCCCTCGGCCAGATCCTCCACATAGGCCAGCGCCGCGGCCATGCCGGCCATGTTCTCGAAGGCCGGGGTGCCGCGTTCGAACACCCGCCAGGGCAGGTCCGGATCGCCCCCCGCCAGCCGGACGAGCCGGTCCAGTCTTTCGGCGCGGTTCCAGATGAAGGCCGCATGGGGGCCGAAGATCTTGTGCCCCGAACAGATCACGTGATCCGCCCCGGTGCGGGTCACGTCGATGACGTCATGCGGCGCCAGGTGCACGCAATCGAACACCGTCGCCGCCCCGACCGCCCGGGCCGCGGCGGCGACCGCGCCGATATCGACCCGCGCGCCGGTGGCGTTGCTGGCGGCCGTGCAGGCGACAAGGCAAACGCGCTCGTCCAGAAGCGGCAGCAGGTCGGCGGTGTCGAGCGTGCCGTCGGGCCGCGCCTTCCACCACAGGATCTCGGCGCCGGTGGCGCGAAGCGACAGCCAGGGGTCGAGGTTTGCCAGATGGTCGATCTCGCTCAGGACGATGCGCGGGCGGCCCAGATCCATCCCGACCAGTTCCGCCAGCCGGGCGAACAATGCCGTCGCATTCGGCCCGAGGGCGATCTCTTCCGGCCCCGCCGCATGGACAAAGCCGGCCACCCGCCGGCGCGCCTCGGCCAGCATGGTCTCCGTATCCTGCGACAGCCTGCAGGGCGATCCGGGGATCGCATTGCGCAGCACGAGATGATCCCGCATCGCGTCCAGGGCGGCCCGGCAGATCTGCGTTCCGGCGGCATTGTCAAAGAACACCAGGTCGGGATGGGCGGCATGGGCCGGGAACTTCCCGCGCAGCTGTTCGACCGGAAGGATCATTTCTCTTCACTGCCATGCTGTAACATATTACTAGGATATTCATAACGCGGCGAGAGGGTCAAATGAAGAAAGTGCTGATCACCGGGGCAGCCGGCAAACTGGGCGGGCGGCTCCGCACCGCACTGGCCGACAGCTACGACCTGCGGCTGACGGATATCGTGCCGCTGTCGCCCCAGCGCCCAGGCGAGGACGTGGTGACCGCGGATCTCGCCGAGCCGGATCAGGTCTTTCCCCTTGCCGCGGGCGTGGAGGCGATCGTGCATTTCGGCGGGATCGGGGTCGAGGACAGTTTCGAGGCGATCCTTCGCGCGAACATCATCGGCACCCGCAACGTCTATGAGGCCGCGCTGAGGGCCGGGGTCAGGCGGGTGATCTATGCCAGTTCGATCCACGCCTGCGGCATGTATCCGCGCGGCATAATCCTGGATGCCGAGACGCCGGCCCGGCCGGATTCCTACTATGGCCTGTCCAAGGCCTATGGCGAGAACATCGCCCGGCTGCACTACGACAAGCACGGCATCGAGGGCGCCTGCCTGCGCATCGGTTCGTGCTTCGATCGGCCGACCGACGAGCGCCATCTGGCGACATGGCTCAGCTTCGGCGACATGGCGCGGCTGGTCCGCGCCTGCATCGACGCGCCCTTCCTGGGTTTCGCGACCTTCTTCGGCATGTCGGCGAACACCCGGTCGTGGTGGAGCAACGCGAAACTGGCCCATGTCGGCTACGTGCCGCAGGACAATGCCGAGGACTATGCCGACGAGGTTCTGGCAAAGGGGCCGGTCGATCCGCGCGACCCCGACATCTTCTATCAGGGCGGGTTCTTCGTCAGCCAGAACGGCAGCTTCACGCGCGACCTGCCGGGCTGACCCCGAGGGTTCAGCGCCTCGACCGGCGCGCCAGCCGCCCTTCGGCCCAGTACTGCACCCCGGCCAGGACGGCATTGATCGCCAGATAGAACACCGCGGCCACCGTCAGGAACTCCAACGCGCGATAGGTCTGCGCAATCAGCGCATAGGCGGTGCCCGAAAGCTCGTTCACGGCGACGAGGCTGGCCACCGAAGTCGCCTTCACGATCATGATCGCGCGCGAGATATAGAGCGGAATGATGCTGGGCACGGCCTGCGGCAGGATGACCAGAAGGAACTGGTGATGGAACCGCAGCCCCAGCGCCTGCGCCGCCTGCCATTGCCCGCGCGGCACCGCCTGAAGCGCACCGCGGAAATCCTCGGACATGAAGGCCACGGTGGACAGGACGAGGCCCAGCAGCGCGGCCACGATCGGCGCAAGATAGAAGCCGAAGCGCGGCAGGCCGTAGTAGGAGAAATACAGGATCACCAGCACCGGCGCCGCCCGGGTCAGGTTGACGAAGACGGCCAGCGGCACGCGCAGCACGCGCGGCCCGAATTCGCGCAGCACCGCGACAAGCAGCGCCAGCGGCGTGCTGAGGATCACGGTCGCCGCCGACAGGAACAACGTCGCCACCGCCGCCCGCCAGATTTCCGGCATATGGGCCAGCACGATCTCGCTCATCGCACCAGCTTCCGACGGCGTTCGCGCCTTTCAAGGATGGTCTGCAGCGCGACGAGAACACCGTCCAGCGTCAGATAGACCAGGCTTGCCACGATCAGCACCTCGAAAGGGCGGTTGGTGCTCTGCACCATCTGGTTGGCGTTGCCCATCAGTTCCGGCAGGGCGATGGTCGCGGCCAGGGCAGAGCTCTTCACCACCTCGGTCGCATAGCCGATGTAGGACGGCAGGGCGGCGGGCAGCGCCTGGGGCAGGATGATGCGGAAGAAGGACCGCACCGGCGGCAGGCCCAGCGCGTCGATCGCCTGCTGCTGGCCCGGATCGATGCCGATCAGGCCCGAGCGGATGGCCTCGGCGAAGTAGAAGACGATGTAGACGGTCAGCCCGACGCAGCTCGCGGTGAAGGAATCGATGGGCAGGCCGAACTGCGGAAGGACGAAATAGGCGGCGAACAGGAAGATCAGCGGCGGCAGGCCGCGGGCCACCACGCTGACGACCGCCAGAGGCGTCGACAGCAGGCGCCAGGGACTTCGCAGGCCGATCGCCGCCAGCAGGGCCAGCGGGGTGGCGATCAGGATGACCGCCACCGACAACTGGATCGTGACGACCGCCCCCTTCAGAAGGAAGGGGGTGATCTCCACCATGATCTTCCAGTCAAGCAAGCGCCGGCCTCAGTATCCAAGGATGCCAAGCAGCAGTACATGCTGGTCGGTGCCGGTATATTCGTTTTCGAATGCCGAAAGCGTGCCGTCGACGCGGTAGTTCGTCAGAAGAAGGTTCACCGCGCTCAGCAGGTCGGGCGAGTTCTTGTTGACGCACAGGCTTTGCACCCCGACGTTCAGCGCCGGCCCGATCATCGTCAGCCGGTCGGCCTCGCCCGACTTCTCGATCAGCGTCTGCGCGGAGACCACATCCACCGAAAAGACATCGGCCTGCTTGTTCAGCACGGCGCGGATCGCCTCGGGCTTGCCCGGCATGTCCAGCGTGCTGCCCGGGTTCACCAGTTCCTTGGTGGTGTTGTATTCGTTCTCGCCCTTCACGCCGGCCAGCCGCTTGCCCGCGACGTCGTCCCACGAGGTGATGCCGCTGTCCTTCAGAACGATGCCGACGGTGGCGCTGACATTGACCGGGCGGGTCAGGAAGAAGTCCTTCGAGCGAAGCCGGTCCGGGTTCCACGACGCGCCCTCGCAGGCGATGTCGAAGCGGTTCGCGGCAAGTCCGGGCAGGATGCCGGGCCAGTCCATGCGGACGAACTCGACCTCAAGGCCCAGATCGCCTGCGATCTTTCGGAACAGCTTGATGCGCGAGCCGTCGAACTCGCCCGAGGTGGTGGTGAAGGAGCCGGGCGGGGTCTGGGCGGTGATCCCGACGGTCAGCGTCCCGGGCCTGACCAGATTGGCCATCGGCCAGGGACTGGGCACCGCGATCGTCTGCTTCTGGTCGGCCAGGCCGTCCAGGAACGACTCCTGCGCCAAGGTGGCCGGCGCCGCGCCCAGGACAGCGATCGCCGCCCCCACCATCAGCGCCCTCATTCCTTTCGAGTTCAGAATCATTGTTTTGCTCCGTTCCCTGTTGGTCTTCGTTGGTAGATTATTCTGACATTCCTCTAGGACAACAGTAATATCTCAGATTCGAGCGCAGCCAGACCGTCGCGCCTCGCGTTTGCCCAAACATGCATCATCGGCGCCTTGCCACCCGGCGGGAGTCAGTCCCGATAGGACGGGTCGAGCTTGTCGAGCAGGCGCAGCATGGCCGGCCACTCGTAGCCCGAGATCGGAACCTCGCGGCGGCGATACTTCTCGCCCATGTAGTCCAGAAGCTCTTGCGAGGGTTCCGACAGTTTCTGGCCGCCGGCAAGGGCATCGACCTGAACCCGACACAGGAACTCCAGATAATACATCGAGTTGAAGCAGCCCGCCATCGTCGTGCCGGCGGTGAACAGCCCGTGGTTGCGCAGGATCATGGTGTTCTTGTCGCCCAGGATCTGCGCCGCCCGTTCGCCCTCGTTCGGGATCCGCTTGATCGTGCCGAAGTCGTCCGAGCGCAGGAAGTCGCCTTCGTAGTCGTGATAGGCGATCCCGCCATGGAAGTGCATCGCGGTGTGGTTCCCGGGGATCAACCCGCATTCCATCATGGAAACCGCCGTTCCGGCGCGGGTGTGCATGTGCATCGTTGCCATGAGATCCGGCCGCGCCTGCAGGATCGGGGCATGGAAGGCGGCGCAGAACGGGCTGTGGGGCAGTCCGGGCATCGAGCCGGCATCGATCACCTCGCCCGCGAAGTTCATCGTCTTCAGGCTGGAGGCCGTCACCTCCCAGAACCACAACCCGTGCGGGGCGAGCAGGAACTGATCCTCAGTCCCCGGAACCCGCATGGTGATGTGCGAATAGATCAGATCGTCCAGCCCGAAATGGGCGATCAGGCGATGCGCGGCGGCGCAGTCGATCCGCGCCTGTTCGAGGGTCAGCGGGCCGGGGGCCACGAAGTCCTTCGCATAGAGCCGAGACATTTTTACCTCCATGTTTGCAGAAATCCTATTGATCGCATTACTAGTATGTCAATAACATATTACAGATGGCAGCTGTGCCCTGCACGCAGGCCGGCGGGCGGTGCTGCGGCCAGGGAGGATGGAACGGAATGAAGGTCGTGATCGTCGGCGGCGGAGTGATGGGAAGCTCGCTGGCCTATCATCTGCTGTCCGACCCCGCCTTTGAAGGCAAGGTGACCGTGGTGGAGCGCGACATCGCCTTTGCCAGCGCCTCGTCGGCGCTGTCGCTGGCTGGGGTGCGCCAGCAGTTCTCCCAGCCCATCAACATCCGCCTTTCGCTCGATTCGATCGGCTTCCTGCGCGAGGCGGGCGAGCGGCTGAAGACCGGCGAAACCCCCGCCTTCATCGCGCTGCACGAACGCGGCTATCTGATCCTCGCCCGCGAGCAGACGGTCGACGAGCTGCGGGCCGCCTGCGCGCTGCAGGCGGCCGAAGGCTCCGACATCGTGATGCTGCGCCCCGAGGACCTGCGCGCGCGCTACCCCTGGCTGGCCAGCGACGGCATCGCGGGCGCAAGCTGGGGGCGCAGCGGCGAGGGCTGGTTCGACGGGTATGCTTTGTTCAGCGCCTTCTGGCAGAAGGCCCGCAGCCTGGGCGCGCAACGGGTCGAAGGGCAGGTCAGCGGATTCCGCCTGGCCGGAGACCGCGTCACGGCGGTCGAGCTGGCCGATGGCACCCTGCTGGCCTGCGACGTGGTGGTGAATGCCGCCGGCCCCTGGTCGGGCGAGCTTGCCGCGCGGGCGGGAATCGACCTGCCCGTCCGCCCGCGCCGCCGGTCGGTCTTCCTGTTCGCCTGCCGCAGCGAGTTGCCGGATTGCCCGGTGGTGTTCGATCCGCGCGGCGTGTCGTTCCGGCCCGAGGGCCCGAACTTCGTCTGCACCGCGCCGCCCCGGGCCGCGGACGACACCGACGGACTGCCGCTGGAGCCCGACTACGACCAGTTCGAAAACCATATCTGGCCCATCCTGGCCGAGCGGGTGCCGGCCTTCGAGGAAATCCGGCTGCTGCGGGGCTGGGCCGGCTATTACGAGATGAACCTGTTCGACCAGAATGCCTTCATCGGGCCGCATGACCGTGTGCGGAACCTGCATTTCCTGACCGGCTTCAGCGGGCACGGCATCCAGCAGTCGCCCGCCGTAGGGCGCGGACTGGCGGAGCTGATCGTCCACGGGGCCTATCGCACGATGGACCTCTCGGAACTTTCCTACAGCCGGCTGGCGCAGGGACGCCCGCTGCTGGAACGCAACATCTTCGGTTGATGGAGACCCGATGAAACTTGTCTGGCTTGGCCATTCGGCCTTTCACCTGAGCTGCGAGGGGCGCGAGATCCTCATCGACCCGTTCTTCGCCGGGAACCCGAAGTTTCCCGCCGGCTATGAGGACGGGCTGGACCGCGTTGACGACATCCTGCTGACCCACGGGCACGAGGATCATCTGGGCGACACGCTGCGGCTCTGCGGGAAATACGGCGCGACGCTGGTTGCCCAGCCGGAGATCTGTAAATGGGCCAAGGCCAAAGGGGTCGAGCAGATCGATGCCCTGAACATCGGCGGCACGATTGCGCGCGGCAGCGTGGCGGTGTCCATGACCCCGGCGCTGCACACCTCGTCGATCATGGTGGACGGCAGCCCGCTCTATATGGGAGAGCCCGCCGGCCTGGTGCTGGCCACCGGCCTCGACCGGATCTACCACAGCGGCGACACCGGGCTGTTCAGCGACATGGCGCTGATCCAGCGGCTATGGAACCCGCGCGTCGGGCTGATCTGCATCGGCGACCGCTTCACCATGGGCCCCGAGGCCGCCGCCATCGCCTGCAACGAGTTTCTCGACCTGGAGGTGGTGGTTCCCACCCACTGGGGAACCTTCCCGCCGCTGACCGGCACGCCGGAAGCCTTCTGCGGACTGCTGCGCAGGGGCCGGATGGAGTTGCCGGTCCCGGGACGGACGCTGAACCTTGCCAGGACCGGACCTTGATCGGGAAGATGCGAAAACGGCCCGGAAACCGGCGCGGATCACCGGATGTGGCCACGTCGCTCTTGAGCTTGCCGCCGTCTCGCCCTCAGATGACGCATACAGGAACCAGGATCTTCCCCGTGACAACCGAACGCATTCAGGAAAAGGGTGTCCTTACCGGCGAATTGCGCGTCAGCCGCAAGGAGCCTCCGGTTTCGCTGACCGAACGCATCTACAAGGAACTGCGCGCCGCAATCGTGACCAGCATCCTTCCACCCGGAAGCGAGGTCTCGGAGCAGGAGCTGGCCGTGCAGTTCAACGTCAGCAAGACCCCCGTGCGCGAGGCCCTGGGGCGGCTCGTCTCGGACGGATATGTCCGGTCCTTCCCCCGCCGCGGTTACCAGATCGCGCCGCTGACCGTCGGGGCGCTGAACGAGCTTCTGGACGTGCGGGTCGCGCTTGAATGCGGCGCCATCGAGCTGGCCTGCAGCCGGATCACGCCGGAAGAGCTGGACGCATTGCGCGCGCTTGCGGAGAAGGAGCTGCACGAGGGGCGCCAGATGAACTATCAGCAGCATGTCGCCCTCAACCGCGCCTTCCACGAGAAGATCGCGCGGGCGACGCGCAACGAGCGGTTCTTCAACCTGGTCATGCGCTGCATCGACGATCTGGAACGCTACTTCTATCTGGGCGCGGAAGAGCGGATCACCTTCCTCGACCTCGAACATGGCCACATGCATCTGGTCGAGGTGATCGCGGCCGGCGATCCTGCCGCCGCACGCGAGGCGCTGAAGCGCCACACCGAAAAGACGCGGGTTTCGCTGCTGCGCCAGCTTTCCGCCAGCTCCGAACTGCAGGGCGCATCCGCCCTCTGAACAGGCCGTACCTCGGCCGCCTCACCGCGCTCCCGCCCGCCGGGGCGGGTCCTGTCCTGCAACCCCGAACCGAGGCAGACCATGCCGCGCATCTTCGTATTGAACAGCAACAGTTCCGAAGCCATCACCCGCCAACTGGAGAAATCCGTCGAGCCGATCCGTCTTGCCATCACGGCCGAGTTGGCCTTCGGGACGCTTGCCGGCGCGCCTGCCGGCATCGAGACCCAGGCCGATGTCGAGGCCGTCGTCCTGCCGACGCTGGCGCGGCTCAGGGCCGAGCCTGCCGACGCCTATGTCATCGCCTGTTTCTCGGACCCCGGTCTGACGCTGGCGCAGGCCGAGCTTGACCGGCCCGTCGTCGGCATGGCCGAAGCTGCGTTCGGCGAGGCGGCGGCCCTGGGTGGCCGCTTCGGCGTGATCTCGATCCTTCCCGCCTCGGTCGCCCGGCACCGGCGCAGCATCCGCGTACTGGGGCTGGAGTTCCTTTGCGCCGGCGACCGACCTCTCGGCATCGGCGTGCAGGGTCTGGGTGCGCGCGACAGGGTTCTGGCCCGCATCGCCGAGGTCTGCCGCGACCTGCGCGAGATCGACGGCGCGGATTGTCTGGTCCTCGGCGGCGCGGCCCTGTCGCAGTACCGCAACGAGGTGCAGGAAATGACCGGCCTGCCCGTCATCGACCCGATCCAGGCGGCCGTCATGCGCGCAAACAGTCTGATCGCGTTCGACTATTCCCCACTCCCGCAACGAGATTCCCCCGGTCTCCTGTTGCCGGTCAGACAAAACCCCTGATCCTGCTACTCCTGCATCCTCTTCGCCGCCCAGCGCAACAGCGAGCGCAGCAAACCGATGGTGCGCGGCTGCCTGTGCGCCGGGGTGAGCCCGGGTCGCCCATCTGCGCTCCACGCTCCCTCAACGATCGGGACCGTCGGCCGCAGGATTGCCCTCGTTTCACGGACAGCCTTTTTCGAGATCGAGGCCGGGGCGCATCGGCCGGCGCCAGCAGAAAAGGTGGACGATTCGGGCAGAGAGCAGGATGTCCCATCGCCAGAAGAAGAAGCCCCACGTGGTCTTGCGGGCCGTCAACGACGCTGGCGTCCATATCGTCGCCTTCGTCCAGGCGCAGCCGCGCCTGGAGGCCGTCTCCGGCGCCGGACGCCCGCGCGACGGGGTTTCGGAGCCGGGCTCGCTCAGGGCTTCCGTGTGGCCAGCACGACCTCGGCCGCCCGCTGTGCCGCATCCCTGGACATCACCAGGCGAACCAGTTTTCCCGCCGCCGTGTGGAGCAACACCGATATGGACCCGCCATCGGGCGACAGGATGGGATCATCCAGGTCCAGCACCACGTATTCGCGCACATCGGACAATGGTTGCATGACGCCCTCGCCTGCTGATGACACCAGCCATCCGAGGCCTGTGGCGATTTCCCGAGCCGTGCGCAACGGCCCGCGGCCCGCGGAGTGTCGACCGCAATCACGCCGGAAACAAACCCGGGGCTGCGGGCACGGACTCTGAAATACCTCGCCCCCGGAGCGGCAGGAAGCTGCCGAGGCGGCTGCGGGTGCAGGGGTGACGCCCCACATCCAGCAGCCCTTGGCGGCGAGCGGCGGGCTCGCCCCGGCGATGTCAGAGATGCGCGACCTCGGGGGCGGTCACGAATCTCCAGTTCCGGCGGGGGCCGGCCATGACGTTGAGATAGTAGAGCTGGAAACCATGGGGCACGCCGCAGGGATGGTGCCCCCGGGGGACGAGGGTGACATCGCCGTCCCTGACCGCCATGGTCTCGTCAAGCGCGCCGTCGTCGGTATAGACGCGCTGGAGCGCCCAGCCCTGGGGCGGATCCAGCCGGTGATAATAGGTTTCCTCCAGATAGGTGATGCGGGGAAAGTCGTCCTCGTCATGGCGGTGGCTCGGATAGCTCGACCAGTTGCCGGCGGGGGTGAAGACCTCGGTCACCAGAAGACTGTCGGCATAGTCCTCGGCCTCCATGGCGATGTTGTTGATGAAGCGCGCGTTCGCCCCCTCGCCGCGCTGGGTGAGCACGATGCCCTCGGGGCCGATGCGGCGGGCCGGATGGCCGCCCCTGCCCGGGGCGGAGCACACGGCGATGGTGCAGTCGGTCCGGGCCACCGCCTGCCACCCGGCGCCGTTCGGGACGTAGAGGCCATGGGGCGGGGTCTTCTCGAAGACGCTCATCCGTTCGCCCAGCGTGCCCCAGTCCTGTCCCGCGGCGGCGAAGGCGGCCTTGCCCTCGACCATGACCAGGATCGCCTCGCGGTCGCCGGTGGCCTCGGCGGCGGTCTCGCCCGCGCGCAGCCGGTAGAGCGAAAAGCCCACATAGCGCCAGCCCGCCGATTGCGGGGTGATCTCGTGCACCTTGCCGGTCCTGCCGAAGGGTTTGCGCAAAAGCCGACCCATGCCCCTCTCCTCCTTCTCGCGCGACCCCGCTTCGCGCCGGCTTCAGATCAGCCCGGCCTCGCGCGCGAGCCGTTTCAGCGTGGCCAGCCCCAGCGTCTGGTAAAGCAGCGGGTTGCGGACCTGCGGGTCCTGTTCCGCCTCGATCACGATCCAGCCGTCATAGCCCGCGGCCTTGAGTATCCGCAGCAGGGGCAGGAAGTCGATCGCCCCCTCCTGGTCGCCCGGCACGGTGAAGGCCCCGGCGCGCACGCCGTCCAGGAAGGACAGGCCCTCGGCCCGCACCCTTTCGGTGACCGGCCGGCGGATGTTCTTGGCATGGAAATGGGCGACCCGGGCCATGTGGCGGGCCAGCACCTCCTCGAGGTTGCCGCCGCCGAAGGCGCAATGGCCGGCATCGAACAGCAGGCGGGCATGGGGGCCGGTCGCGGCCATGAAGGCGTCGATCTCGTCGGGGCTTTCGACCACCGTGCCCATGTGGTGATGATAGGCAAGCGTGATGCCCTCGCCCGCCAGATAGGCGGCGAAAGCCTCGATCCTGCGGCCGAACTCGGCCATTTCCGCGGCGCCCAGCCGGGGGCGGGCGTTGACCGGCACCTCGGCGTTGCCATGGACGGTGTTCGAGCATTCGCAGACGATGCAGACCTTGCAGTCGTTGTGCTTCAGCCTGGCCAGATGGCCCTGCACCGCGGCGATCTCGGCCTCGACCGGCTGGACCAGCAGGTTCGTCGAATACCAGCCGGAAACGAAGACCAGCCCGTATTCCGCCAGCAGGGCCCGCAGCGCCTCGGGGTCCTCGGGCCAGCGGTGGCCGTTCTCGATCCCGTCGAAGCCGATCTGGCGGCCGGCCTCGTCAAGGATGCGCGAGGTGGCGATATCTGCGCCGATCGACCGGTCGTCGTCGTTGGCCCAGGCGATCGGGTTGGTGCCGAAGCGGATCATTCTCGTCCTCAACTGGTCAGCCGCGCGCGGGCGGCGTTCTCGATGTAGCTGGCATAGGCGGCCCGCAGCTGTTCGGAGCCGCCGACCTCGGGCACGGCGACATCCCACCAGCAGCCCGCGCCCTCCAGGCCCTCGCCCGGGCCGGCCTCGGCGGTGGTCTCGATCACGATGACGCTGGGCCTGTCGCGGCTGCGGGCCTCGCGGATCGCCTGCTGCAATTCCTCCAGCGAGCGCGCCTTGACGGCATGTGCCCCCATGCTGGCGGCGTGGGAGACATAGTCGATCTCGGGCTGTTCCTCGACGGTGCAATCGACATAGAGGTTATTGAACCGGGCGCCACCCGTGGCCTGCTGCAAGCGGTTGATGCAGCCGAAGCCGCGGTTGTCGGTCAGGACCACGGTGAAGGGAATGCGCCGCATCACCGCGGTGGCAAGTTCGGCATTGGCCATCATGTAGCTGCCGTCGCCGACGAAGCAGATCACCTCGCGGTCCGGGCGGGCAAGCTTGACGCCCATGGCGCCGGCGATCTCGTATCCCATGCAGGAATAGCCGTATTCCATGTGATACCCGCCCTGCGACGCCTGCCACAGCAGCTTGAGCGCGCCCGGCATGGTGCCGGCGGCGCACATGGCGATGGTCGCCGCGGTGCTGGCGCGCTGCACCGCGCCGATCACCTGGGCATCGGTGGGAAGCGCCCCCGCCGCCGGCGCGGCGGCGCATTTGGCATCGACCGCCGCCAGCCAGCCCGCGCGGGCCGCGGCATCGAAAGCCGTGGCGCGGTGGTCGCCCAGCGCCGCCGAAAGCCGTTCCAGCGCGACCCGGGCATCGGCCACCAGGCTGACGGCGCCGTGCCTGGCTGCGTCATGGCCCTGGGTGTTGATCGAGACGAGCCGTGCCCCCTCCGCAAGGATCGTGCGCGAGCCGGTGGTGAAATCCTGCAACCGCGTGCCGATCCCGATCACCAGATCGGCTGCCGAAAGCGCGGCATTGGCCGCAGCCGATCCGTCGACGCCGGCGGCGCCCAGGTTCATCGGATGCGCCTGCGCCAGCGCCGACTTGCCGGCCTGGGTCTCGGTCACCGGAATGCCGTGGCGGGTGGCGAACGCGCCCAGCGCCGCCTCGGCCCCCGAATAGATCACGCCGCCGCCGCAGATGATCGCCGGGCGCCGGGCGTCGCGGATCAGGGCGGCGACCTCGTCCAGCTCCCGCGCGTCGGGTTCCGGGCGGCGGATGTGCCAGATCCGGGGCGCAAAGAAGTCCTCGGGCCAGTCGAACGCCTCGGTCTGCACGTCCTGGCAGAAGGCAAGGCAGACAGGCCCGCAGTTCGCCGGATCCGTCATCACCCGCAGCGCCCGCGGCAGCGCGGTGAGAAGATGCTCGGGCCGCAGGATGCGGTCGAAATAGCGCACCACGGGGCGGAAGGTGTCATTGGCGCTGACCGTGGCATCGTCGAAATCCTCGATCTGCTGGAGAACCGGGTCGGGCCTGCGGTTGGCGAAGACATCGCCGGGGATGAACAGCACCGGCAGCCGGTTCACATGCGCCAATGCCGCCGCGGTGACCATGTTCGTCGCCCCCGGCCCGATGGAAGAGGTCACCGCATGGGCCTGCCCGCGCGCCCTGGCCTTGGCGAAGGCGATGGCGGCATGGGCCATGGTCTGTTCGTTCTGGCCCCGCCAGGTCGGGAAGGGCTGGTTCCCGCACAGGTCGCCGTGCTGGCCCTGATGCAGCGCCTCGCCCAGCCCCGCCACATTGCCGTGGCCGAAGATCGCCCACATGCCCTCGATGAACCGCTCGCCCTCGGCCGTCATCTGGACGCCCAGCCAGCGCACCATCGCCTGCGCGGCCGTCAGTCGGATCGTGGTCATGCTCGAGCCTCCTTGCGGGCGGGCTGGCCGGCCCCTGTCTGCGCATCCCTGCGCGCCTCGTCCCAGATCCCCGCCAGCCGGGCAAAGCGCGCGGACATTTCGGCCACGGCTTCGGCGTCGCCGATCCTTCCCGCCATCCAGGCCCGCGCCACCTCGCCGAAGATCGTGCGGCCCACGGCGAAGCCCTTCACCTGCGGAAAGGCGGCGGCGGCGGCAAAACTGGCCGCCAGCTCCGCCTCGGGCGCATCGAGGCCAAGGACCAGGATGCCGCGGATGTGGGGGTCGTGGTCGCCGATCGCGGCGACCACATGGCGCCAGCCGGCTTCGGTCTTCATCGGCTCCAGCTTCCACCAGTCGGGAAAGACGCCGGCGGCATAGAACTGGCGGACGAGGCGGGCCGTGGTGTCGTCATCGACCCGCCCGATCCTGGAGGGAATGATTTCCAGCAGGAATTCCAGATCGTTGCGCCGCGCCGCGTCGAACAGCCGTTTCACCGTCTTCTCCTGATCGGCGCGGGTGCCGGCATCGTCGTCGGGGTGGCAGAAGCACAGCACCTTGACCACGGTCTCGCGCGCCCAGGCTTCCAGCCCGCCGCAATCGGCGCCCAGCTCCGGCTCCAGCCGCAGCGGGCGGGAACCGGGCCATTCGCAGGGCCGGCCGATCCAGAGGCCCGATCCGCTGGCCGCGTGCAGCGCCGAACGGCCGATCCGGCTGTCGCACAGGATGCCATAGCCGGGGCGGCCGCCCTGCACGGCCAGCGCCGCCTTCAGGCACAGATCCTTGAAGGCCGAGCCTTTCGTCGGGCTGTAGCCCTCCATCTCCTCCAGCTGCATCCGGTGGTCGAAGGCGAAGATGCGGCAGTCCGGCCAGTCGGGCAGGCCGCGCCGCGCGCGGTTCGTCGACCAGTGGATCTGCTCCAGCTCGGCATCGTTGCGCAGGTCGGGGCGGATCACGCCGCGCGCGAGAAAGAATTCCAGCTCCGCAAGGCTGGGATAGGCCGGGGTGCAGCCATGACGGCTGACCGCCAGTGCCCCGCAGGCATTGGCGTATTCCAATGCCCTGGGCCAGTCCTCGCCGTCCAGCCAGCCCTTCATCAGCCCCGAAAAGAACCCGTCGCCGGCGCCCAGCACGTTGAACACCTCGATGGGAAAGCCCGGGCCGGTCTGCCCCTGGTCGAAACTGTCGGGGATCGGGCCGTCGAAGGCCACGGCCCCCGCCGCGCCGCGTTTGCACACCAGCACCGCAGGGGTCACGGCGCGCACGGCGCGCAGCGCGGCGATGGTGTCGGTGGTGCCGCCGGCGATGTGGAATTCCTCTTCGGTGCCCACGATCAGATCGAAATGGTGCAGGGTCGATTGCAGCCTGGCCGTGACCCTGGCGCTTTCCACGAAGCGGCTTTCCCCCGCGCCATGGCCGGCGACGCCCCAGAGGTTCGGGCGGTAGTCGATATCCAGCGCGGTCCTTGCGCCGTGGCTGCGCGCCAGCCTCAGCGCCTTCAGCACCGCGGCTTCGGTCCGCGGGTGGCTCAGATGCGTGCCGGTCGCCAGCACCGCGCGGGTTTCCGCGATCAGCGCCTCGTCGATGTCGGCTTCGCCAAGCGCCATGTCGGCGCAGTTCTCGCGGTAGAAGATCAGCGGAAACCGTTCCTCGTCGCGGATGCCCAGGATCACCAGCGCGGTCAGGCGCTCGGGGTCGGTCGCCACCCCCCGCACGTCCACCCCCTCGCGCACCAACTGCTCGCGGATGAAGCGGCCCATGTGCTCGTCGCCCACCCGGGTGATCAGCGCCGACTTCAGCCCCAGCCGCGCCGTGCCGCAGGCGATGTTCGTCGGGCTGCCGCCGATGTACTTGCGGAACGACCCCATGTCCTCCAGCCGGCCGCCGACCTGGGCGCCATAGAGATCGACGCCCGCGCGGCCGATGGTGACGACATCCAAGGTCTTGCGCATGCCCTTCCCTCCCCGGACGAGCAGGGCGCGCCCGAGGCCGCGCCCATGGGTGACGGTCGCTAGCGGCCCAGCATCGCGGGCGTGACCTCGACGCCCTGGCCCGAGGCGCGCGAAAGGGTCGCCGCCTCGGCACAGGCCAGCGCGGCGATCCCCTCGGCCAGCGACACCGGCATCGGGCCGCCCGCGCCCACCGCCTGGACAAAGGCCGCCCATTCCGCCTCGTAGGCATGCATGTACCGCTCGAGAAAGAAGTAGAGCGGCCTGGCGGAGGTGGCGCCGGCGGTGGTGATCTTCCGCACCGTGTTCTCCAGCACGTTGTCCGCCTGCAGAAGCCCGCCGGACCCCAGAAGCTCCATCCGCTGGTCATAGCCATAGCCGGCGCGGCGCGAGTTCCTGATGACCGCGATCCGGCCGTCATCCCAGGCCAGCGTCACCACCGCGGTATCCACATCCCCCGCCGCGCCGATCGCGGCATCGACCACCGAGGATCCGACCGCCGTCACCCGCCGGGGCGCGCTGCCCATGATCCAGCAGGCAATGTCGAAGTCGTGGATCATCATGTCGCGGAACAGCCCGCCCGAGACCTTGACGTAAGAGACCGGCGGCGGGGCGGGATCGAACGAGGTGATGGACAGGAGTTCGGGCTTGCCGATCTCTCCCCCGTCCGCCGCGGCCTTCAGCGCGGCGAAGTTCGGATCGAAGCGGCGGTTGAAGCCGATCATCACCGGCCGCCCGTTCGGGCGCACGCGGGCCTCGCAGGCCAGCGCGCGTTGCAGCGACAGATCGACCGGCTTTTCGCACAGCACGGCCTTGCCGGCCTCCGTCGCGCGCTCGATCAGGTCGGAATGCGTGTCGGTCGAGGTGGCGATCAGCACGGCGTCGATGGCGGGATCCGCCAGGATGTCGTCGACCGTGCGGGCCGCGGCCCCGTGTTGCGCCGCCAGCTTTTCCGCGGCCCCGGCCAGGACGTCGGCCACGGCGACAAGCCGGCTGCCGGGATGGGCCGCAATGACCCCGGCATGCACCTGGCCGATGCGACCCGCTCCCAGAAGAGCTACCCTGATCATCTGCCCAGCCTCCCGATTCCGCAGCGACGGCGGTGCTCATTCATCATTTTTCTGCACTGGCGTGCAACCGCAATCCTGGCCCCGCCGCACCGGGATGCTCTCCACTTTCGGGCGAGTTTCCCCCGGCGCCCCCAATTCTTCAAGGACCGGATGGGCGGCCGAAGCAACATGGGCATCGACCCGCTTCGGCCCTGCGGGGCTGCTCCCTGCCTCGGCGGGCAGCCGGGGTGCGGATCGAGCGCGGTTGCACAGTGGTGCAACATCGTTGCACGGATCGGCCGCCGCACGGCTGCCCCGGCTTGCTTTTCCGCGCCGCCTCCTGAATGAAAGCCGTGGGCACGGCGACGCTTGCCCGTGCAGGCCGGCGTGATTTCACGGGATCAGGAAGAAGTGGCGGTGGCGAAGTCCAAGCTGAAACCCAAGAGGGCCTCGGTCAGTGCCAGCAAGGTCGCCGAACTTGCAGGCGTCTCGCGTTCGGCCGTGTCGCGCACCTTCACCCACGGGGCCAGCGTTTCGCCCGAGACGCGGGCCAAGGTGCTGTCCGCGGCGGAAAAGCTGGGCTACCACGTCAACCATCTGGCGCGGGGGCTGATCCACCACCGATCCGGCATCGTCTGCCTGATCGTGGCCGAGATGCAGACGCCCTTTCAGGCCGGCTTCGTCGAGGCCGCGACCCGGGCGCTCCAGGCCAAGGGCAAGGTGGTGATGGTCCTGAACACCGCCGGCCAGCCCGCCAATGTCGAGGCGGCGCTGCGCCAGACCCTGAACTACCGCGCCGAGGCGACGGTCGTGGTCTCGGGCGCGCCGCCGCTTTCGCTGGTGGAAACCTGCATCGAGAACGGCCAGCGGGTCATCCTCATCAACCGCAACGATCCCATCGAGGGCCCGCAGTTCGTGATGGTCGAGAACGAGGCTGCGGCGACCGAGGCCTTCTTCATGCTGCGCCGCGCGGGCTGCCGGCGGCTTGCCGTGGTCAGTTCCACCGCCGGCACGCCCAGCCTTGTCGCGCGCGAGACGGCCTTTGCCGCCGCGGCCGGGGCGGCCGGCATCGAGGTGATGACCAGCCGCGCGGGGCCGACCGGCTATGCTTCGGGCGCGGAAAGCGCGCGGCAGCTGCTGGCCGGGTCGAACCGGCCGGACGGGGTGTTCTGCGTGACGGACCTGCTGGCGCTGGGCTTCCTCGACGCCGCGCGGATCGAGTTCCGGCTGCGGGTGCCCGACGACCTGTGCGTCATGGGGTTCGACGACATCCCGGCGGCAGGCTGGCTGGGCCACGACCTGACGACCTTCCGACAGCCCATCGCCGAGATGGCGTCCCATATCGCCGAAATGCTGGAGCGCGAGGACGGCGACCCCCCCGTGATGCGCTTTCCCGCGCGCGTGGTCTGGCGCAAGACGGTCCGGCCCTAGGAAGGATCGACAACCACCTCAACCGCCGGCGGCAGATGCGGGAACCGTCAGCGCCCGAGGAAATGCCGGCCGACCTCTTCGAAGAGCCGCAGGTCCAGCAGCGAATCCTCCAGCGTGGTCTTGACCGGGGCGCCGTCCGCGATGGCCGCATGCAGCGCGTTCAGCTCCAGCCGGAAGGGATCCTCGTAGACCGGCCCGAAGATCTCGGTGCCCGTGTCGGTGTCGGTGGAGGTCGTGACCTCCAGCCGGGTGGGCAGGTTGCGGATGTAGGGCGTGTCGTAATTCAACCGGAAATGCTGGGTCTGGGTGATGACCTCGATCCCCGCGTCGAAGCGGGACACATCGTCGATCACCGCCTCGTAGAGCGCGGTGAAATGGCCGTAGTCGAACAGCGCGATCACCGTCTCGCCGCCGTGCTGCACCGCGTGGCGGCAGGCGAGCGGCATCCCCAGCAGCTCGCGCATGGCCGAGAAGGAATGCGAGGAGAGGCCGGTCAGCACCTGATGCGCCCGCAGCGCATCCGCCGGGCAATCCTCGCCCATGGCGGTGCGGCGCATCGCCTCGGCCCGCCGCCCGCCGTCGGCGACGGTCCCGGCCGGCAGGTCGGTCGGGCGGAAGACCGGGCGGGTCTGCGCGGTGAAGAAGGGCGCCTCGCGGATCACGTCGCGGACACGGACGTGGCGGATGGCGGAGAGCGGCGGCAGGCGGCGCTTCAGCTCCAGATAGGGGCGCGAGAAGCGGCGCATGTAGCCGACGAAGACCACCTGCGCGGGGTCGCGCGGCAGGGCGAGGATCGGCTCCAGCTGCGCCGCGGTCAGCGCGACCGGCTTCTCGATGAAGACGTGGCGGCCCGAGAGGATCGCCTGCTCAAGCAGTTCGGCATGCAGGTGGTCGGGGGTCAGGATGAAGATCACGTCCAGGTCGCCATCCGCGATCAGCGCCGCGGCGTCGGGATGGGCCACCGCCGCGTTGTAGCGTTGCGCGACATGGGCGGTCAGGCTGGGCGACAGGTCGGTGACGGCATGGACCCCGAAGCGCGGGTCGTCGGCCAGCAGCGGCAGGTGCATGAGCTGGGCGACCTCGCCCAGGCCGATCAGGCCGACCTTGAGGGGCAGGGTCATGCGGCGATCCCCTTGAGGTAGTCGAGGTTGCGGCGGGCGAGCGCCTCGGGCGTCTCGGCGGCGTTCTCGGTCACGTCCTGCTCGACCACCACCGGGCCGGCGAAGCCGCGGGCCTGCAGCAGGCGCATCACGGCGCGGATGTCGACCACGCCGTCGGGCAGCGGGCACATGGCGCCGGCGGCGAAAGCGTCCGCCGCCGGCAGCGTCCCCCCGCGCACCCGGGCACGCACGGCCCCGTCCACGTTCTTCAGATGCATGTAGGCGATGCGGGGAAAGACCCTCTCCATGTAGGCGAGCACGTCCTGGTCGCGGAAGGCGTGGTGGCCGGTGTCGAAGCAGAGGTCGATGTCGGTGTCGCTGAGCAGCCGGTCGATCTGCGGCTCGTATTCCACCGCGGTCAGGACATGGGGGTGGAAGGAGAGCTTCAGCCCGTGCTTGCCCGTGACCAGATCCTGCGCCGCGCGGATCATGGCGCAGAGCGCCTGCCATCCGGCGGCATCCAGCACGCCCTCGGCCCCCGGCGGATAGGCGTTGCTTTCGTCCATGATCACCAGATGCGCGGCGCCCAGCCCGGCCAGCAGCGCGGCCAGTTCGTCGAGCACCTTCAGCAGCTCCGCTCCGCTGCCGGGGTCCGCGAAGGTGTGGCAATGGGTGGCGCCGATCAGCGTCAGGCCGCGGCGGGCAAGCTCGTCGCGCAGCAGGCCCGCGTCCTTTGGCAGGAAGCCGAACGGGCCGAGTTCCGTGCCGCGATAGCCGGCGGCGGCGACCTGATCGAGGTACTGCTCCCAGGTGTAGCTGTTGCCATGGGGATAGTAGATGCCCCAGGAGCAGGGGGCGTTGCCGATCAGCATGGTGCGGGGCCTCGGGGTGGTTGCCTCGTGCCATCGAACAGATAGAGAGGGCGGTGTCAAAGCCCCGCGTCGCCGCCATGCCCGATCCCGTCATCCACCTGGTCTTCAAGACCCATCTCGACATCGGCTTCACCGATCATGCCGCGCGGGTGCGCGCGCAGTATCACCGCCAGTTCATTCCGCAGGCGATCGCGACGGGCGAGCATTTCCATGCCGAGAACCCCGAGGAACCCCTGTTCATCTGGACCACCGGGGCCTGGCTGATCTGGGACCATCTGGAGCATGGCACGCCCCAGCAGGTGCGGCGGCTGGAGCGGGCGATCGGGCGGGGGCTGATCGCCTGGCACGCCCTGCCCTTCACCACGCACACGGAACTCATGTCGCCGGCGCTGTTCGCGGCGGGGCTCAGCTATGCGGCGGAGCTGGACTGGCGTTTCGGGCGGCGGACCATCGCGGCCAAGATGACCGACGTGCCGGGGCATACGCTGGGGATGGTGCCGATATTGGCGGCGGCGGGGGTGCGGTTCCTGCACCTGGGGGTGAACAGCGCCAGCCCGGGGCCGGAGGTGCCGCCGATCTTCCGCTGGCGGGCGCCGGACGGGTCGGAGGTCGTGGTCATGTACCAGGGCGACTACGGGCTGACCGACTTCCCCGCAGGGCCGGAGGTGGGGCTGAGCTTCGCCCATACCTCGGACAACGCCGGCCCGCAGGACGTGCGCCACGCGGTCGAAGACCATCGGATCCTGCGGCGCGCGATGCCCGAGGGCACGGTGATCCGCGCCTCGACCCTCGACGCCTTCGGGGCCGAGATGTGGGCGCGGCGCGAGGGCTTTCCGGTGGTGACGCAGGAGATCGGCGACAGCTGGATCCATGGCGCGGGCAGCGATCCGGTGAAACTGGCGCGGTTCCGGGCGTTGCAGCGGGTGTTCGACGGGTTCGGCGCGCAGACGCCGGCGCGGCTGGCCTTCGGCCGGGGCCTGGCGATGGTCGCCGAGCATACCTGGGGCGTCGATATCAAGAGCTATCTGCGGGATCAGGGCGCCTGGGACCGCGCGGATTTCGAGGCGCTGCGGGCGAGGGACCATCGCTTCGCCTATACCGAGGCATCCTGGGCGGAGCAGCGGGCCTATCTGGACCAGGCGGTCGCGGCACTGGCGTCCGGGGACCGGGCCGCGGCGGAGGCGGGGCTGGCGGGCACCCTGCCCTCCCCTGCCCCGACGCCATCCGCCGGGGCGGAGCTGCGCGACGGCGGCTGGATCGCCGAACTGGATCCGGGGACGGGCGATGTCACGGCGATCACCGCGCCGGATGGAGAGCGGATCGCGGGGCGCGAGGGCGGGCTGATCGGCTTTCGCCACGAGAGCTACGATGCGGCCTCGATGCGGGCGCATATGGACAGCTATCTGCTGCACCGCGAGGAATGGGCGGTTCTGGACCACGACAAGCCGGGGCTCGCGGCGGCGAGGACGGCGCGGCGGGGCGACTGGGCGCCGCGGCTGACGGGCGTCGCCGGGGGCAATGTCGCGGTGGCGGCGCTGCCGGACGCGGCGCATACGGCGCTGGGCGCGCCCGGGCGGATCGAGATCGGGATCGCGGCTGCGGGGGGCGGGCTGCTGCTGAGCCTGACGCTGCGGGGCAAGCCGGCCAACCGGATGCCGGAGGCGGGGTTTCTGCAGGTCACGCCGGAGGGCGGCGGCTGGGAGCTGCGCAAGATGGGGCTGTGGCACCGGGCGGGGGACTGCGTGCGCAGGGGCGGCGCGCAGTTGCAGGCGGTGGAGGCGGTGCGCTGGAGCGGCTGGCGGATCGCGCTGATGGATGCGGCGCTGGTCGGCCCGGCGGGGGTGGACTTCATGCGGTTCCATCCCGATCCGCCGGACTGGGGGCGGGGGCTGCGGGTGAACCTCTACAACAACAAATGGGGCACCAACTTTCCGATGTGGTGGGAGGGCGATGCGCTCTTCCGCTTCCTGCTGGTGCGGGAGGGCGTCAGCCCTTGGGCGGCACGTCCTTGAGCCGGTCCAGCAGGAAGGCGTGGGTCGCCGGGTTGGCGACGACCAGCGTGCCGGTGCGCTCGTAGACTTCCGGCCCCCTGCCCCACCAGTCGGTGACGATCCCGCCGGCCTCCTGCGTCATCAGGATGCCGGCGGCGGTGTCGGGAAAGCCGGTCTCCTCGAAATAGCCGGTCAGCCGCCCGCAGGCCACCATCGCGCAGGCCAGCGCCGCGCTGCCCGGCACGCGCACGGCCCCGATGGGGGCGCGGATCGCGTCGAGCCGCGCATAGGCGCCGGGGTAGAGTTGCAGGTTGGGCGTCGGCAGGCCGGTGCCCACGCACATCAGCGCCACATCGGTACTCTGGCTGACCCGCAGCCGCGTGCCGTTCAGCCAGGCGCCGCCGCCCCTGGTCGCGGTGAACATCTCGTCCGCCACCGGGTCGAGAACGATGCCGCACAGCGTCTCGCTGCCCCGGCGCAGCGAGATGGTGATGGTGTAGTGGTGGCCGTTGAGGAAGTTCGTGGTGCCGTCGATCGGATCGACCAGCCAGCGGTGCTCGGGGTCGGAGCCGGTGACGGGGGCGAATTCCTCGCCGGTGAGGCTCCAGTCGGGATAACGCTCGAAGAGGAAGGCGCGGATAAACCGCTCGGACTCGCGGTCGGCATCGGAGACGAAATCGCCCGGACCCTTCACCCCGATCGCGAGCTCGCCGCGCCGGGCGAAATGCCGCTGGGTGATCTCGGCCGCGCCGCGGGCGGCGGCGATCATGTCGTCCAGAACCCTGTCGTAGTCCGGTCTCATGCGAATGCCCTTGCTATCCCTTCCGGGTCGTCGGTGGTGATCTGGTCGGCGCCGAGCGCCAGCAGCCGCGCGACCTGGGCGAGGCCCTGCGGGCTCGCCTCGCGGATCGTCCAGGCATCGACACGCCGGCCGGCCGCCTGGACCGGGGCGATCAGGTCGATGCCGGCGGCATCGGCGGCGAGCACGATCTCGTGGTCGAGATAGATCAGCGCGGCCTCGGGGGCGGCGGCCAGCGCCTCGGCGATGAAGGCGTGGTAGTCGCCGGTGGCCAGCAGCCGCGCGAGGTGGTCGCCGTAGCAGGGATCGAAGCCCGTCCGCAGGCCGGGGACCGCCCGGGCCAGCGCCGTCACCGCCTCGATATCGCCGCCCGAGAGGATCATGTGGCCGGCGACCGGGCCGACCGTGCGGGCAAAGTTCCGCACCGTCCCGGGGTCGAGCGCCGCGGCCTCCTCCTTGAGGTCGAGTTGCAGCAGGGCGTGGGGATGCGGCGGCTCGCGGGTCAGCAGGGCGCAGAGATCCTCCAGGAGCATCACCCGGTCGGGCAGGACGTTGCCCGCGTTGTCGCGCAGGTGCAGGGCGCGCAGCGCCTCCGGCGGGGTGTTGCGGACCTCGCCGGTGCCGGTCGTCTCCTCCTCCAGCGTGAAGTTGTGGAGCACGGCGAAGCCTTGGCCGCCGTGGACCACCAGATCGACCTCGACGCTGGCGCCCAGGCGCATTCCTTCCAGGATGCGCGCGCCGGTGAAGGCGGGATCGCCGGCGCGCCGCCGCGCGCGGTGCCATTTCAGCCAGGTGCGGCGGCCGTTGCGGTCGATGTGCAGCGGATCGTTCAAGTCAATGGACCCGCCGGTTGTCGCGATAGGCCGCGACGACGCGGGGGACGAGATCGACCGCCTGCCCGACCTTGAACATGTCCGGGTGCGGCACCATCGACTTCAGCCGCAGCCCGTCGGCCAGTTGCAGGTCCACCAGCCCGTGGGTGCCGTAGTCGGTGATGCGGTGGACATGCGCCTGCCCCGGCTCGGCGGCGGCGAGGTCCAGCGCCTCGGGCCGCACGGCGAGGGTCGCGGGCCCGTCCGCCACCGCCAGCGGGACCGAGACGCCGGCGCGGGTGAAGCGGCCGTCGGCGACATGGCCGTCGATCAGGTTCATCGTGCCGATGAAGCCGGCGACGAAGGGGGTCTGCGGATCGCGGTAGACCACGTCGGGCCGGTCGATCTGCTCGGTCCGCCCGTCGCGCATGACGACGATGCGGTCGGCCATCGACAGCGCCTCGTCCTGGCCGTGGGTCACGAAGAGCGTGGTGATGCCGAGGCGCTGCTGGATGTCGCGCACCTCCTCGCGCAGCCGCTCGCGCAGGTGCTGGTCGAGGCTGGCGAAGGGTTCGTCCAGCAGCAGGATCTTGGGCTCCAGCACCAGCGAGCGTGCCAGCGCCACGCGCTGCTGCTGGCCGCCGGACAGCTGGTTGACGTGGCGGGTGCCGTAGCCGGCGAGGCCGACGAGTTCCAGCACCGCCTCGACCCGGCGCTTGATCTCGGGGCCCGGGAGCCTGCGCAGCTTCAGCCCGAAGGCCAGGTTCTTGAAGACGTTCATATGGGTCCAGAGCGCGTGGCTCTGGAACACCATGCCGGTGGGGCGCTTTTCGGGCGGCAGGTGCGAGATCTCCTCGCCGTCGATGGTGATGCTGCCCGAGGAGGGGCGCTCGAACCCGCCGACCATGCGCAGGAGGGTGGACTTGCCCGAGCCCGAGGGCCCGAGCAGGCAGACCAGCTCGCCGTCGCCCACGTCGAGCGAGAAGGTGTCCACCGCCACGACATGGCCGCCGGCGAAGACCTTGGTGACATCGTTGATCCTGAGAACAGCCATGAACCCGGTCCCTATCCGCCGAAGCCGCGGGCGAACGAGCCGCCGTTGATGACGCGCCGCGCGAAGATCAGCGCGATGAAGGACGGCACCCAGAGGATCACCGAGAGCACCGCCCCGTACTGGACCACCATCTGGTTGTTGATGAAGGAGATCATCAGCACCGGCATGGTGCGGATCGCCGGCGCGCCGATCAGCCAGGCGCCCTCGACCTCGTAGAAGGTCCCGACGAAGGTGAGCAGCACCGCCGCGGCGATGGTCGGGCCCGCCTGCGGCAGGGTGACCGACCAGAAGACGCGGAAGGGGCCCGCGCCCACGTCGCGCGCGGCCTCCTCCATCCGGCGGTCCACGGCGCGGAAGGCGGCGACCGGGATCCAGATCATGAACATCAGCGTCGAGACCAGCTGGATGATGACCACGCCCCAGAAGGTGCCGATGAGGTTCAGCTGCAGGAAGATGGCCGCGATGGCGACGAGCAGGCCGAACTTCGGGAAGGCGTGGCCGGCGAGGAACGAGAAGAACAGCAGGTTGCGGCCCGGAAAGCTCATCCGCGCGAAGGCATAGGCCGCGGGCAGGCAGATGGCGGCCGAGAGCAGCGTGACGATGAAGGAAAGCCGCAGGCTGAGGGTCAGCGCCGCCCAGACATCGGCCCGCGCCAGAGTCTGGTTCCAGAACCGCAGGCCGAACTGCTGGGGGATGACGGCGGGATAGCGCCAGACCTCGGTGAAGGCCCAGACCCCGACGACCAGCAGCGGGACGATGATCGCGATGGTCAGGATCACGGCGAAGGCGATGCCGACGAGGTCGACATGCCGTCTGGGGGCGATCGCGGCCGTCATGACGGACCCCCCTGGTTCTTCGCCACCGACCGCACGTAGAAGAGCCCGAAGGCGATGCAGAAGCCGAAGGTGATGACCGCCTGGGTGATCGCGTTCAGGGGATCGTAAAGGTCGCGGAAGGTGCGCTGCATGAAGGGCCCCATCATCTCGGGCGAGGCCGGGCCCAGCACGTAAGGCAGGGTGAAGGCCGAGAAGATCCCGAGGATCGAGAAGGACAGCGCGACGAGGATCGAGTTGCCGATGCGCGGCAGGATGATGTGCCAGAAGACCTGGAGCCGCCTGGCGCCCACGTCGCGGGCGGCCTCGATGGCGGCGTTGGGCACCGATCCGAGCCCGGCCAGCAGGATCAGCACGGTCAGCGGGATGTTGTCCCAGACGAGGCCGATCACCGGCCCCCAGGGGGTCAGGTAGGGCGTGCGTATCTTGGGCAGGCCCGCGGAGTTCAGCAGGATGTCGACCATGCCGTTGGGGCCGAGCACCCGGATGAAGGCATAGGCGAGGATGATCGAGGGGACGAACATCGGGAAGATCGCCATCGCCTGCACATAGGCGGGCAGCCTGCCGGTGGCGAAGCGCAGGTAGATCGCGATGGGCAGGCAGATCGCCAGCAGGAAGATCGCGCACATCGCGGTGGTCCAGAGCGTGATGCTCAGGTTGTTCACGCTGTACTGGTCGGAGAAGAAGAAGACGTAGCTGGACAGGGTGAAGCCGTAGTTCCCCTCCGCGTCGGGCCGCCAGACGGTGCGGATCACGGCGCTGATGATCGGCCAGATGATGAGCCAGGCCATCAGCCCCACGGGCATGGCGACGAGCAGGAGGCCGATGGGCCTCCTGCTCTCGCCGGTTCCAAGCAGCGGCGGGGCCGCCGTCCGGGCCGGCTCGCTCATCAGTCGCGGGGCACGTTCGGCGCGACGTTGCGATACCAGCCGTCGTTGACGGCCGCTTCCCACTGACCGCTGGGGAAGGTGGGGATGGTTTCCGGCACGATGGCGGCGAACCGCGCCTGCAGGGCGGGATCGACATAGTCCCAGCTCACGCCGGGGAAGCCGCCGAGCTCGGTCAGGATCGCGCTCTGGATTTCCTCGGAGAGGATGAAGTCGGCAAGCTTCAGCGCCGCGTCGCGGTTGGCGCCGTTCTCCAGCACGATCGAGCGGGTGAAGCCGCCGACCAGCGCCAGGTCCTGCAGCTGCACGAGGCCGGTGGTCTCCGGCAGCACGCCCTGGTCGATGGCCTGGAGGATCTGGTCGGACCAGACCGGGACCATGGTCACCACCCCCTGCGCCAGCATCTGGATCGACTGGGTGTTGCCCGAGGAATAGGCGCCGCCGTCATAGAGATGCGGGGCGATGTCCGCGAGGATGTCCCAGGCCTTGCCCAGGGCCTCGGCGGCATAGGCCTCGGAGAAGTTCTCGACGGTGAAGGCGGAAGGGTCGAGCCCGTTGGCCTGATGCACCGCGCGGCGCACGAAATTGCCGCCCGAGCCGCCCTTGTCGGGGCGGTTGTAGATGAACTGGCCGGGGTTGGCCTTGATCCAGGCGACCAGTTCGTCCCAGGTGGTCGGGGCGTCCGCGGGGGCGAGCTTGGTGGAATCATAGGCCAGCAGCACCTGGCTGCCGCGATAGGGCAGCGAATAGTCGCTGTCGAAGCCCAGCGGGTTGACCTTGTGATAGTTCTCCAGCCCGGCTTCCTTCATGTTGACATAGATGCCGGCCTCGATGGCGCCGACGGGAAGCTGGGCATGGCCGGATTCGAAGAAGTCCGCCTGTGGATCCGCGCCCGACGCCATGGCCGCGATCGCGCGCTCGCCGATGGCCTGGACGCCGGCGGCATCGCCCGCGTCGACGAGGTTGATGGTGATCCCGGGATTGGCGGCCTCGAAGGCGGGCTTCACCACGTTCGCCCAGAAGTCGTAGATGTTGCTGTCCGAGCTGGTGTACCAGTCGATGACGCCTTCGGCGGCAGACGCCATGCGCGGCACGATCACCATCCCGAGCGTCGCGCCGGCGGCAGATGTCATGAAAGTCCGACGTTTCATATCATGTTCCTTCTGAGTGGCCTTCGGGGCCATCGCGTTTTCATGCCGTTCGCGGAACCGAAGCCGTCGGGAAGCGGGCCTGCGCCCGCATCCAGCCGTTCCAGCCACTGAAAGGCGCCTCCCTCTGCCAGCCCGCACCGGCCGCCCGCCCTTCCGGAAAGGCGGGCGCCCGCCACAAGGCTGTACCGGAAGGAAACACCCTTTGCCGCTTGCACACAAGTTCATTTTCATGAACCCGCAAGTGCAACTAACGCCGAAATGCAACAAGCAGATGAAGCCCGTACGCCTCGCATACGAGTGCAATCACCCTTGAAACCCGCCGGGCGAACCGACTGCCGCCGGGCCGCACGGCCGACAGGGCCTGCATCTCGGAAAGCCGGATCCCCGTGGCGTTGAACAGCATCGTGGGGCTGTCGGCGCCGCGTTAGCGGCCGAAGCCGGACGCCGGCGCGAAATCGATGTCGCTGGATCGACGAAAGCTGCCGGAATGCCGACAAATGCCGCGGCTGGCCGCAGCTAGGGTCTTCCGGCCGCCATAGCGCGGCGGGTCGGGCTGCGGCGGGTACGCGAGACGTGGTGGCGGAACGGACGGGGACGGCGGCGGCGGCGGGGGCGAGTGCCCCGCGCATCTTGACCGAGGCGGATTACCCGCATCGGGTGCGGCAGATCCGGCACCTCGTCATCCCGCTCCCGGACGGCACCCGTCTTGCCGCCCGGGCCTGGATGCCCGAGAGAGCCGGGCCGGACTTCCGGGTTCCCGCGATCCTCGAGTTCGTCCCCTACCGCAAGCGCGACGACACGGCTGTGGGCGACCAGACGAAGCACCCCTATTTCGCCGGGCACGGCTACGCCTGCTTCCGCGTCGACCTGCGCGGGTCGGGCGACAGCGAGGGGTTGCTCACCGACGAATACACGCCGCAGGAACAGGCCGATGCGGTCGAGGTCATCGCCTGGCTGGCCTCGCAGGAATGGTCCTCGGGCAGCGTCGGGATGATGGGTATCTCCTGGGGCGGGTTCAACGCGTTGCAGGTGGCGGCGCGGCGGCCGCCGGCGCTGAGGGCGATCATCTCGGCCTGCTCGACCGACGACCGCTATGCCGACGACATCCACTACATGGGCGGCTGCCTGCTGAACGACAATCCGAAGTGGTCGCAGGTGATGTTCACCCGCCTGGGCCGCGCCCCGGACGTGCAGAACGTGGCGGCGGCACCACGGATGTGGCGGGAACGGCTGGAGGCGCTGCAACCCTGGCTGATCGAATGGCTGTCGCACCAGCGGCGCGACGGCTACTGGAAGCAGGGCTCGGGCTGCGAGGACTACGCCGCGATCGCCTGCCCGGTCTTCCTGATCGGCGGCTGGGCGGACGGCTACACCAATGCGATCCCGCGGCTGCTGCAGGGCCTGCGTGTCCCTCGGCTGGCCTGGATCGGACCCTGGGGACATAACTGGCCGCATATGGGACGGCCCGGACCCGCCGCGGGCTTCCTGCAGGAGGCCCTGCGCTGGTGGGACCGCTGGCTGAAGGACGACAGGAACGGTATCGACGAAGGTCCGATGCTGCGCGCCTATATCCAGGAGCCCTATCCGCCGAAGGCGATCCCCGGCTGGATCGGCGGGCGCTGGGTCGAGGAGAGATCCTGGCCGGCGGCCGGGGCGACGCCGCTCAGACTGCATCTCAATGCCGGCACGCTCGATCCCGAAACGCGGCCGGCGGGCGGACGAAAGGTGCTGTCGCCGCTGGTGCCGGGCAACTACGGGCGCTGGTGCATCTATGGGCTCGGCCCGGATTTCCCGACCGACCAGCGGCTGGTGGACGGCGGCGCGCTGGTCTGGGACACGGCGCCCTTCGCGGCCCCGATGGACCTGCTCGGAACGCCGTGGGTGACGCTCGAACTGAGTTCGGACCGGCCGCAGGCGCAGGTCGTGGTCCGGCTGTCGCTGGTCGCACCGGACGGCGCGGCGACGCGGATCAGCTACGGGCTTCTGAACCTCAGCCACCGCGACAGCCACGAGACGGCGGCGCCGCTGGAACCCGGCCGGCGCTACCGCGTGCGCGTCAAGCTCAACGATCTCGGGCAGCGGGTCGCGCCCGGCTACCGGCTGCGGCTCGCGGTCGCCACCAGCTACTGGCCGATCGCCTGGCCCTCGCCCGAGGCAGCGGTGCTCGACATCGCCACCGGTGTCAGCGTCCTCGACCTGCCGGTGCGGCAGCCGCTCGACGGGGACGGCGCCTGGCGCCCGCAGGCCGAGGTGGTGCAGCCGGTGCCTCTGGAGCCCACTCGCGACAAGCCGCAGACCGAGGAGCGCCGGGTCGAGACCGACCTTGCCACCGGCGTCACCACCAGCCATGTGCGCGAGGACAGCGGCACGGTGCTGCACGATGAAACCGGCTGGACGACCCATATGCGGACCGAGCAGGAATACGCGATCCATCCCGACGATCCGCTGTCGGCACGCGCCTCGTTCCGAGGCTGGCAGTCCTGCGCCCGAGGAGACTGGAAGATCGAGACCAGCACCCGCACCACCCTGACCGCGGACCGGACCCATTTCCGCCTCGAGTCCTCGCTTTCGGCCCGCGAGGCCGGCGAGCTGGTGTTCGAGCGCAGCTGGGACCTGCGGATCCCGCGCGACCATCTTTGAACCGTGCTGCGCTATGTCCTCAGCCGCCTTCTGGTCTCGGCCGCCACGGTGCTGCTGGCCATCCTGGCGCTGTTCGTGCTGATGCGGCTGGTGCCGGGGGATCCCGCCTCGGTGATGCTGGGGCCGCAGGCGAGCCCGGCGCTGATCGCCTCGGTTCGCGAGCGGATGGGGCTGGACCTGCCGCTTCCGGTGCAGTTCTGGCGCTTCCTCTCGGCTGCCCTGACCGGCGATCTGGGCGAGGACGTGTTCAGCCGCAGGCCGGTGCTCGACATCGTGCTTGGGCAGCTTCCCTACACCATCGCGCTGGCGCTGGCGGGCCTCGGCTGGGCCATGCTGCTGGGGATGCCGCTCGGCTGCCTGTCGGCGATGCGGCCGAACTCCGTCCTGGACAGGGTGGTCAGCGTGCTGTCGGTGGCGACGATCGCGGTGCCGTCCTTCGTCGTCGCGGTGTTTGCGCTGCTGCTGTTCTCGGTGACCCTCCGCTGGTTCCCGGCGATCGGCGCCGGCCGGGCAGGCGATCCGCTGGACCAGCTCTCGCACCTGGTGCTGCCGGCCTTCGCCGTCGGCCTCGGCTGGGTCGGCTACATTGCCCGTCTCCTGCGGGTGTCGATGCTCGAGGTGCTGGGCGAGCACCACATCCGCTGCGCCCGCGCCTTCGGCCTGCCGGAATGGCGCATCCTGTGGTCCTATGCGCTGCCGATCGCGGTGCTGCCGCTCGTCACCGTGCTGGCGACCGGCTTCGGCCGGCTGCTGTCGGGCGCCGTCTTTGCCGAGATCGTCTTCACCCGGCCCGGCCTTGGCTATCTCGTCTACAGCAGCATCGTCGCCCGCAACTATCCCGTGGTGCTCGGCGGGGTGCTGATTTCGACCTTTCTCTATGTCGGCTGCATGCTGCTCGCCGACCTGCTGAATGCGGCGCTGAACCCCCGGATCCGCGAGGGGCTGGCCGGATGAGCGCGACAGCCAACGGAGTCCGGGAAAGATGAAGACCGACGTGCCGGCCGTCGTGATCGGGGGCGGGGTGATCGGCTGCTCGATCCTCTATCACCTGACGCTGCTCGGCTGGAGCGAGGTCATGCTGTTCGAGCGGGACGAACTGACCTCGGGCTCGACCTGGCACGCGGCGGCGAACATCCACGGGCTGCACGATTCGACGAACATCTCGCGGCTGCAGCACTATACGATGGATCTCTATCGGCGGCTCTCGGAAGAGACCGGGCAGGACTGCGGCGTGTTCCAGCCGGGGTCGCTCTACCTGGCCCAGACCGAGGCGCGCGAGCAGCAGCTTCGGCTGCAGGCGGCCAAGGCGCGCTACTATGGGATGAACTTTCACGAGGTCACGCGCGACGAGGCCGAACGTCTGCACCCGCTGGTCGATTTCGACGGGGTGCGCTGCATCATGTTCGAGCCGGACGGCGGCAACGTGGACCCCTCGGGTGTGACCGCGGCCTATGCGGCGGGCGCACGGGCGCGGGGGGCCGAGATCCATCGCTTCACTCCGGTGACGGCGACCCGCGCCGAGGCGGACGGCACCTGGACGGTCGAGACGCCGCGGGGCACGGTGCGGACGCGCTGGGTGATCAACGCCGCCGGGCTCTGGGCGCGGGAGGTGGCGCGGATGGCCGGCATCGACCTGCCGCTCCAGCCGACCGAGCACCAGTATCTCGTCACCGGGCCGGTGCCCGAGATCGCCGCGCTCGACCGGCGCCTGCCTTCCGTGGCCGACCGCGACGGCGAATACTATCTGCGGCAGGAGGGGCGGGGCCTGCTGGTAGGGGCCTACGAGCGGGACATGCGGTTCTGGGCCGAGGACGCTACGCCGCCGGACTTCGGGCACGAGCTGTTCGAACCCGATCTGGACCGGATCGAGCCGAACCTCCTGCGCGCCATGGCGCGGGTGCCGGCGGTCGGGACAGCGGGGATCAGGCGGGTCATCAACGGGCCGATGATCTGGTCGCCCGACGGGAATGCGCTGGTCGGGCCGGTGCCCGGCAAGCCGACCTATTTCTGCTGCTGCGGCATCATCCCCGGCTTCTCGCAATCGGGCGGACTGGGGCGGCTGGCGGCGGAGTGGATCATCGAGGGCGAGCCGGCGATGGACATCTTCGCCTGGGACCTCGCCCGGTTCGGCGCCTGGGCGGGGCGCGACTTCACCCGTGCAAGGGTGGCTGACCAGTATGCGCACCGCTTCAGGATCCATTTCCCCTACGAGGAGCGGGTGGCGGGGCGGCCGGTCCGCACCCGCCCGGCCCATGCGCGGCAGCAGGCGGCCGGCGCAAGGTTCGCGCTGAGCTACGGCTGGGAGCATCC
The DNA here is from genome assembly GCA_037190175.1 of Paracoccaceae bacterium. Classification (GTDB taxonomy): domain Bacteria; phylum Pseudomonadota; class Alphaproteobacteria; order Rhodobacterales; family Rhodobacteraceae; genus JBBCJM01. The sequence goes on from JBBCJM010000076.1 coordinate 35,717, forward strand.
GGCCTGGTTCGCGGGGGAGGGAGCGCCGGCCGAAGAGAGCTACGGCTTCACCCGGCAGCCCTGGTGGGACGCGGTGGCGCGCGAGGCAAGGGGGCTGCGCGAGCGGGCCGGGATCATCGACATCTCGAACTTCGCCCGCTACCGCGTCACCGGCCCGGGCGCGCGGGCCTGGCTTGACGCCCTGCTGGCGAACCTGGTGCCCGCGGTCCCGGGGCACAGCTGCCTGGCGCCGCTGATCGGCCGGCGCGGCGGGATCGCCGGGGATTTCACCGTCACCTGCCTGTCCGCCGATGACTATCTGATGATCGGCTCGGGGACGGCCGAACGCTATCATGCCCGTTTCTTCGAAGCCGTGCCCCTGCCAGCGGGCACCCGCTGGGAAAGCGTGACCGATCGCATGGCCGGCTTCGGCGTCGCGGGGCCGCTGTCACGGGGCATCCTGCAGGACCTGACCAATGCCGACCTGTCGAACCAGGCCTTCCCGTTCTTCCGCTCGCAGCGGCTGACGGTCGCTGGGGTCGACTGCATCGCGCTGCGGCTCTCGTTCACCGGCGATCTGGGCTGGGAGCTGCATTGCGCCGAGGCCGATCAGGCAAGGCTTTACGAGGCGCTGCTTTCCGCAGGCGCGGCACGGGGGGCCGGGCCGGTCGGGTCGCGGGCGCTGATGGCGCTGCGGCTGGAGAAGGGCTACGGAAGCTGGGGACGCGACTATTCGCCGGAATACTGGCCGCAGGAATGCGGGCTCGACGGGCTCGTGCGGCTGGAGAAGCCGTTCCTGAACCGCGATGCCTGCGCCAGGGCGATGGCGGCGGCGCCCCGCGAGGTGCTGCGGCTGATCGCGATCGAGACCGACCGCGCCGACGCGGCGGGAGGAGAGCCGATCTTCACCGCCGCCGGACGTCCGGCGGGCAAGGTCAGTTCCGGCGGCTATGGCGCCTGGGTGCGGCAGTCGCTGGCGCTTGCCCATATGGCGCCGGATCTGGACGAGACGGCCGAACTGGAGGTGATGCTGCTGGGCCTTCCGCACCGGGCGCGGATGCTCGCCCGGGCACCGTTCGATCCGGACGGGCGACGGCTCAGGTCCTGACTTCGGGCCCGGGTGCCGCTCCGGCGGAGCCCGGTTCCGCGCCGCGCCCGGCCCGTCTGGGGTCGGAGAAACTGTTGGTCATGCTCTGTTTGCGCCCGCGCTGCACCGCAGAGGGCGTGACCCCGAACTCCGAGCGGAAGCACTGCGCGAAGTAGCTCGACGAGCGGAAACCGCTGGCGACTGCGGCGTCGAGGATCCGCATGTGGGTGTAGAGCAGAAGCTCGCGCGCACGCTCCAGGCGGAGCCGCTGGTAGAACCGCCCGGGCGTATTGCCCAGATCGCGCTGGAAGGATCGTTCAAGCTGGCGCACGCTGATCCGCAACCGCTCGGCGATCGACTGGGTGCTCAGCGGATCCTCTATGTTGTTGCGCATCAGCGCGATGGATTCGTTGACCAGCGCGGTGCACATCGTGCTGGGCCGCAGGCGGCTCGACCGTTGCGGCTCGCGGGCGGGGCGGATCCGCTCGAGCTGGAACTGGTTCGCGACATAGGCGGCAAGGTCGGCACCATGGATGTCGCCGATCAGTTTCAGCATCATCTCCATGCTGGCCACGCCGCCCGCGCAGGTCAGCCGGTCGCGGTCGATCTCGAAGATCGAATCGGTGCAGTCGATATGCGGGAAGGCTTCGAGAAAGGCCGGCCGCTGCTCCCAATGGATCGCGCAGCGATAGCCGTCGAGCAGGCCCGCGCGCGCCAGCACGAAAGAGCCGCCCGAGATGGCGCCGAGCCGGGTGCCGGCGCGGTGCATCCGGCGGAGACCGGCGCTGATGCGGGGCTGGCCGGCCGCCTCGATCTCGAGCCCGGCGCAGACGAAAACCAGCGACACCGGCGGCGGCGCGGCGACCCCGGTGGCGGCAGGGATGGCCATGCCGTTGGAAGCCTGGACGGTGCCGGCTTCGGCGCCGAGATAATGCCACGCATAGGCCTCGTATCCGAGCAGCCGGTTGGCGGCGCGCAGCGGCTCGATCGCTGCCGTCAGCGACATCATCGGGAACTGGTCAACCAGCAGGAAGCCGATCGCGTCGGTCTGCATCGCCGTCTCCGCCGTGTTCTTCAGAGCTAAAGCATCGGCTTGGACCGCCTGCAAGGATAGCGACGCCTCCATGTCGCTATCCCGGCCTTTCGGGCTGGAAACCGCGCGAATACTGGGTCCATCGGTGGCCGGAACCGACGATATGCCACCCGCCAGCAGAGGATCCAGCAGACATGACGCGTGCATCGTTCACCCGACGCGGCTTCCTCGCTTCGAGCGCCGCCCTCGCCAGCCTTGCCGGCGTTTCACCCTCTCGGGCGCAGGTGGCCGACGGCCGGCTGCGGATCCGGTCGCGCTATGTGCTCGAGATCCTCGATCCGATGACCCGCACCTCGGTCAGCGAGGGCGAGGTGATGGACTGCCTGTTCCCCGGGCTCGTCACCTTCAAGATCGGCGACGAGTTCGGCTATTCGCTCGATGCCGCCGAGAGCTTCGAGGTTCTTGACGAGACGCATTTCCGCTTCGCGCTGCGTCCTGACGTGGGCTGGAGCAACGGCTTCGGGCCGATGACCGCCGAGGACGTGAAGTTCTCGTTCGAGCGCATCGCCGATCCGGCGAATGAATCGCCCTATCGGAACGACTGGGACGCGCTGGACCATGTCGAGGTCGCCGATGCCCGCTCGGGCATGATCGTGCTGAAGCGCCCCTTCATACCGCTCCTGTCGACCACCTTGCCGGCCCTGTCGGGCATGATCGTCTGCAAGGCCGCCGTCGAGGCGCTGGAAGGCAGGCGCTTCACCATGAACCCGCCGGCTGTCGCCGGCCCCTATGAGATCGCCGAGATGGTCGACCGGCAGTCGATCACGCTGCGCCGCCGGGCCGACTATGCCGGCCCGCCCCCTGCCTTCGAGACGGTGCATTTCCTGTCGGTGGAGGACAGTGGCAGCGCCGAGATCGCCTATGCCGCCGACGAACTGGACTGCACCCAGGTCCAGGTCACCTCGGTTCCCCGGCTGCGCAGGTCGCTCCCCGAGGACTCGGCTCTGCTGACCAAGCCGGCGCTCGACTATATGTGGCTCGGGATGCAGATGGAGGAAGGGGTCTTCGCCGACAAGCGCGTCCGCCAGGCGGTGCAGTATGCGCTGAACGTCCAGGACGTGATCGACGGCGCCTTCTTCGGCGAGGCCGCACGGGCGACCGGCCTGGTCGCGCCGGGCATCCTGGGCCATCGCCAGGCCAACCTGATTCCCGAGCCGGACCTCGACAAGGCGCGGGCGCTGCTGGCCGAGGCCGGGATGCCGAACGGTTTCAGGACCGACATCAAGGTGCGGAACTCCACGGAGTTCGTGAATGTGGGGCAGGTGGTCTCGGCCTCGCTGGCGCAGGTCGGCATCGAGGTCGAGGTGATCCCGCTCGACAGCGCGGTGCTGCGCAACTACGGTGCGGGGCCGAACGGCGAATGGCGACAGATGGCGATGTACGTCACCCGGTTCTCGATGAACCCGGATCCCGCCTGGGCGACCGAATGGTTCACCACCGGGCAGATCGGCGACTGGAACTACAGCCGCTTCTCGAACGAGGAATACGACCGGCTGCATGTCGAGGCGACCGCGGTGACCGACGAGGCGAGACGGGCCGAAATGTATGTGCGGATGCAGGACCTGATGGAGGAGAGCGGTGCCTTCGTCTTCCTGGTGCACGGCATCAACGCAGTCCTGCACAAGAAGACGATCGACGTCGCCTTTACTGCCGACGCCGCCCGGGCGAAGGCGAGAAACTTCACCCTTGCCGGCTGATCCGGCCGGCGCCCGGGTGGCGGCCGGCCTTGCCGACAGGCATTCCGGCCGGGCGCTGCTGGCCCGGTTCCGCCAGCATCCGCTGGGCCTGTTCGGGCTGGTGCTGTGCCTGTGCCTGATCTTCGGCGCGGTCTTCGCCGACCAGTTGGCGGCAGCCGATCCGGTGAGGCTGGCGCCGCGGGACCGCTTCCTTCCGCCGTCCTGGACCCATCCCATGGGCACCGACCACCTCGGCCGCGACATCTTTGCGCGTGTGCTCCACGGCGGGCGGGTGGCGTTGACGGTGGCGCTGGTCTCGGTGGTCCTGTCGCTCGGCATCGGCGGGGCGCTGGGCATGATGGCGGCCTATGGCCCGCGCTGGCTCGACAATGCGCTGATGCTGGTGTTCGACGCGATCCGGTCGTTCCCGACGATCATGCTGGCATTGGCCATCGTCACGCTCTTCACGCCCAGCCTGACGACCGTGGTCTTCGTGGTGGTCCTGACCTCGACGCCGGACTTCGGCCGCGTGGTGCGGACCCACACGCTGGCGCTGAAGGCCTCGGCCTTCGTCGAGGCAGAGCGGTCGCTGGGTGCCGGTCCGTTCAGGATCGTGCTCGTCCATCTCGTGCCCAACATCGCCGGGCCGGTCTTCATCTTGGCCAGCATGGAAATCCCGGTGGTCATCGGGCTGGAGGCCGGGCTTGGCTTCCTGGGGCTCGGGGTGCGGCCGCCGGTGCCCACCTGGGGCAGCATCCTGAACGACGGCTACACCTATATCCAGGAATCCGCCTGGCTGGTGCTGATGGGCGGCGCTCCGGTGATCCTCGCGACGCTGGGCTTCACGTTCGTGGGCGAGGCGCTGCGCGACATGCTCGATCCGCGCGGCGGGCACAGCGGATGAGCGGGGCGCTCCTCTCGGTCCGCGCGCTGTCGCTGTCCTACCACACCCCCGACGGCATGGTCCCGGCGCTGCGCGACGTCTCGCTCGACGTGGTGCCGGGCCGGGTCAGCGGGCTGGTCGGCGAAAGCGGCAGCGGCAAGTCGACGCTGGCGGCGGCGATCCTGCGGCTGATCCCGCCGAACGCCTCGATCGATCGCGGCGAGATCCTGTTCGAGGGGCGCGATCTGGCCCGGCTGCCAGCCGCCGGCATCCGGGCGGTGCGCGGCGCGGGGATTGCGATGATCTTCCAGGATCCGATGACCGCGCTGAACCCGGTGCGCAGCATCGAGGCACAGATGACCGACGTGCTGCACCGCGAACGGCTGTCGCGCCGAGCCAAGCGGGCGCGGGCGGTCGAGATGCTGGAGCGGGTCGGCATCCCGGACGCCGCGGCGCGGATCGGCGACCATGCGCACCGCTTCTCGGGGGGGATGCGGCAGCGGATCTGCATCGCGATGGCGCTGATGGTCCACCCCTCCCTGCTGATCGCCGACGAGCCGACCACCGCGCTCGACGTCACCACCGAGGCGCAGATCGTGGCCCTGCTGAAGGAGCTTCAGGCCGAGACCGGCTGCGCCATGCTGTTCGTCTCGCACGATCTTGGGCTGATCGCCGAGTTGTGCGACGAAACCACGGTGATGTATGCCGGCGAGATGGTCGAGAGCGGCCCGACCGCCGAAGTCTTCGGCGATCCGCGGCACCCCTATACCCGGCGGCTCCTCGACTGCGATCCGGCGCGGATCGCGGGGCTGACGCGCCGGCTGCCCACGATCCCGGGTCAGGTGCCCGATCCGCGGGCGCTGCCGCCGGGATGCGTCTTCGCGCCCCGCTGCGACCGGCGTTTCGCCCCCTGCGACAGCGTGACGCCCGCCGTCACCGCGCCCGTCCCCGGCCGTATGCTCCGCTGCCATCTGGAGGGCCGGCGATGAGCGGGCTGCTGCGGGCCGAGGCGGTGCATGTCGGCTTCCGCCGCGGCGGCACGCTGGCGCGCCTGCGCGGCAAGGGCTGGATCGAGGTGGTGCGGGCGGTGTCGCTGACGGTCGCGGCCGGCGAGACCCGGGCGATCGGCGGCGACAGCGGATCGGGCAAGACGACGCTGGCCCGGGCGATGGCCGGGCTGCTGCCGGTGACGGCGGGCAGGATCACCTTCGCGGGCGAGGAGATCGGCGCGATGGACGCCGCCGGGCTGCGACGCCTGCGGCGGCAGGTGGCGTTCCTGTTCCAGGATCCGGTGTCGAGCCTCTCGCCGCGGCGCAGGGTGCGGGCGCAGCTTCTGGAACCCTTCGCCATCCATCGCTGCCCTCCGCCCGACCCGGCCGGGCGCGCGGCCGAACTGCTGGCGATGGTGGGACTGTCGCCCCGCCTGCTGACGGCCTATCCGCATCAGCTCTCGGGGGGCCAGGCCAGGCGGGTGGGCATCGCCAGGGCGCTCGCGCTCTCGCCGGCGCTGGTGATCGCCGACGAGCCGACCGCTGGGCTCGACGTCTCGGTGCAGGGCGAGGTTCTGAACCTGCTGGCCGAACTGCAGGCCGCGGGCGGCCAGGCCTATGCCGTGGTCAGCCACAACCTGCCCGTGGTGCGCCATGTCTCGGACCGCGTGGCAGTGATGTATCTGGGCCAGATCGTCGAGAGCGGCCCGACGGCGCGCGTCTTCGCCTCTCCCGCGCATCCCTACACCCAGGCCCTGGTCGCATCGGTGCCGGGCGCCGGCCGGCACCGCGGCGGCACCGACCCGGCGCTCTCCGGCTCGGTTCCCTCGCTGCTGCACCGGCCTGCGGGCTGCGCCCTGGCCGGACGCTGCCCAAGGGCGATGCCGGTCTGCCGGGCAGAGCCCCCGGCGGAGCGTGAGCTGGAGCCGGGCTGGACGGCACGCTGCCACCTGCTTTGATGGCGGCCGATGCCTCACCTCCGCTTCCTTCTCCGGCAGGCCAAGCTCCAGCCCGTTCACGGCCCTGCCTCGGCGAGCAGCTTTTCGACCATGGGAAGGACGGCGCGGGCCTTCTTGCCGTCGCCGGCCTGGACAATGGCATCCATCATCTTGAGCAGCTTGGCCGCCTGCAGGGCGTACCTGCCGTCGCCCGGGGCCGAAAGGCGGGCCTCGGCGCGTCCCGTTCCGGCACGCGTTGCCGCCGCCCTTCGCCCCGGCCTCCCCGCGGAAGGGAGGCCGGGGGGGCCGTCATTCGGCCCTGATGCCGTGGGTTTCGGCCAGCTCGCGCCATTTGGCGATTTCCGAGGCGACATGCGCGGCGAACTCCGGCTGGGTCATCCCGGCGGGGATGGCGCCCTGCCTGGACAGGAACTCGGCCGCGGCGTCCGAGGTCATCGCCCCGGTGATCGCGGCGTTCAGCTGCTCCAGCACCGGCTGGGGCGTGCCCGCAGGCGCGAAGACGCCCCACCAGTTGTCCATCTCGGTGCCGGGGAAGCCCGCCTCGGCCACGGTCGGCACGTCGGGCAGCGCATCGGCCCTTTGCGCCGAGGTCACCGCGATGGCGGTCACCTTGCCCGCCTCGATCTGCGACAGCGCCTGCGCCACGGTGCCGAAATAGACGTCCAGCCGGCCGCCGGCGATGTCGATCAGCGCGTCGGTGCCGCCGGGATAGTGCACCGGCTCGAACTCCAGCCCCACCACGTCGCCGAACAGCGCGGCGGCGAACTGGGTCGAGCTGCCGACCCCGGTGGTGCCGTAGAAGATGCCCTCGGCCCTGGCCTTGTCCACGAAGCCGGCCAGGTCGGTGACGCCCATCTTCGGCCCGGTGACGATCACCATCTGCCCCAGCGCGCCGATGCCCACCGGCACCAGATCGGTCTCGGGGTCGAAGGGCAGGCTGGCCTGCGTCGCCGCGTTGGTGGTGTAGGTGGAGGAGACGAACAGGATCGTATGCCCGTCCGGCGCCGATTGCGACACCCGCGCCGAGCCCACCGCCGAACCCGCGCCCGGCACGTTCTCGACCACCACCGGCACGCCGAAGGTGGTGCTGAGCCCGTCGGCCAGGTAGCGGCCGATGGTGTCGTTGGACCCGCCCGAGGTGAACGGGATGATGACGGTGATCGGCTTGCCGTCCGGGAAGCCCTGCGCCGCGGCGCCGGTCATCGCCGCCCCGACGATTGCGCCCGCGAGCGCGATGGTTCTGATACCCTTCATTCGTTCCTCCATGATCGGCCCGCCTCCCTGCGGGCGGGGTGGTTCAGTCTTCGGCAAGACGGTCCCGCTTGCGGGAAATGGACGGCAGGCAGCTGATCAGCAGGATCAGCGCGGCCAGGATCAGGAACCCCAGCGAGATCGGCGACTGGACAAAGACCGAAGGGTCGCCCCGCGACAGCACCATGGCGCGGCGGAAGTTGTCCTCCAGCATCGGGCCCAGCACGAAGCCCAAGAGCAGCGGCGCCGGCTCGCAGTCGAGCTTGCGGAACACATAGCCCAGCACGCCGAAGGCGGCGGCGAAGGCCACGTCGATCCAGGAGTTGCCGACCGAATAGGCCCCGATGCAGCAGAACAGCAGGATCGCCAGGAACAGGTGCCGGTAGGGGATGCGCAGCAGCCGCACCCAGATCCCCACCAGCGGCAGGTTCAGGATCACCAGCATCAGGTTGCCGATCCACATGCTGGCGATCAGGCCCCAGAACAGCTCCGGGTTGCGCACCATCACCTGCGGGCCGGGGGTGACGTTGTACATCACCATGGCCCCCAGCATCAGCGCCATGGTCGGGCTGCCGGGGATGCCGAGGCCGAGCGTTGGAATGAAGGCGGTCTGCGCCGCGGCGTTGTTGGCCGCCTCCGGCCCCGCCACGCCCTCGATGGCCCCGGCGCCGAATTCCTTGGAATAGCGCGAGGTGCGCTTTTCCACCGCGTAGGAGAAGAACGAGGCCAGCGACAGCCCTGCCCCCGGCAGCACGCCCAGGAGGCTGCCGATCACCGAGCCGCGGGCGATCGAGGGCGCCATGCGGCGGAAGTCGGTGCGCGTGGGCATCAGCGTGGTCAGCGGCACCACCTGCTGCGGGGTCTCGGCCCGCTGGTCCAGCACCGCGATCACCTCGCAGATCGCGAACAGGCCCACCGCCAGCACGATGAAGTCGATCCCGTCCCACAGGTGCGGGCTGCCGAAGGTGAAGCGCATCACGCCCGAGTTCAGGTCGGTGCCGATGGTGGAGAGCACGATCCCGAGCAGGATCATCCCCATCGCCCGCGGGATCGACCCCGCGGCGATGGAGACCGCGGCGATCAGCCCGGCCAGGATCAGCGAGAAATACTCGGCCCCGCCGAAGCTGTAGGCGACATTGGCCAGGGGCTCGACAAAGATCGCCAGGATCAGGGTGCCGAAGCAGCCGGCGGCGAAGGAGGCGATGGCGGCCGTGGCGATGGCCACCCCCGCCCGCCCCCGCCGCGCCATCTGGTAGCCGTCCAGCACGGTAACCGCCGAGGAGGTCTCGCCCGGCATGTTGACCAGGATCGCGGTGGTCGATCCGCCATAGGCCGCGCCGTAATAGATGCCGGCCAGCATGATCAGCGCGCTGAGCGGATCGAGGCCGAAGGTGAAGGGCAGAAGCATCGAGATCGTGGCCAGCGGCCCCAGCCCCGGCAGGATGCCGATCAGCGTGCCCAGCAGGCAGCCCAGGAGCGCATAGAGCAGCGCCTGGAACGACAGCGCGGCCTCGAAGCCGATGGCGAGGTTGGAGAACAGCTCCATCTCAGAACCACCCCAGCCCGCGGGGCAGCATGGTCAGCTGCAGGCCCAGCAGCCGGATGAAGATCGCCCAGGTCAGCAGGCACAGCACGGCGGCAGAGACCACCATCTCGCGCGGGCGCAGGTCGCGGGCGGCCAGCCCCGCCACCCCCACCAGCGCCACGGTGGCCAGGATCACCCCGCCGCCGCGGATCAGGAGCGCGAACAGCACCACCGCCACGGTGACCAGCACCAGGTTGCGCAGCGGCCAGCGGCCCAGTGAAACCGCAGGCGTCGCCGGGGCCATGGCGATCAGCACCACCAGCACCCCCACCGCGACCAGCGCCAGGCTGACCATCAGCGGAAAGAACCCCGCCCCCATCCGCCAGAAGGTGCCTACCGGGTATTGCAGCGAGCCCAGCGCCGCCACCGCGCCGGTGACGACGTAAAGACCGCCGGCGGCCAGTCCCTTCTGGTCGAATCTGCGCATGGTCCCCTCCCACCCTGCCGATTCGCGGCCGCTTGCTCCCCTTGGCCACAAATCATCTATATCATATCAATCCACCCGAGGCGAGAACCGCCTAGGGTCCCTTCGCCACCCGCAGGAACACGCCCGAGGCCGTGGCCACCGGCGTGTCTTCGGCCAGCGCCTCGGCCTCGGTGAAGAACGAGGTGCGCCCGGCCCGCAGGATCCGCGCCCGCACCACCACCCGCGCGCCCACGGGCAGCGAGCGCAGGAAGTTCACCGTCATCGAGGCCGTGGCCACCCGACCCGGCGAGGCCGCGCGCACCGCCATGCCGCTGGCGCGGTCCAGCAGCGTCATGATCGCCCCGCCATGCACTACGCCGCTGAGGTTCTTCAACCGCTCGTCGGCGATCAGCCCAAGTTCCACCCCCTGGGCGTCCTCGCGCTGGTAGAGCGTTCCCAGCAGCGCGAGGAAGGTCTCGTCGGGCAGTTCGCGCCAGCCCTCGGCGGCGGGAAAGCTCATCCCCTGCCCTCCAGCGCCTCGGCCCGCGCGATCAGCCGCTGGGCGATCCGCTTGTGGGCGATGTCGATCATCCCGCCGTCCAGCCGCGCCACGCCCCTGTCGGCCAGCAGCGCCACCACCTGCCGCGCCCAGGCCAGCCGGCCGGGGTCGGGGGTCAGCACGCGGTTGATCACCTCGCACTGGCCGGGATGGATCGCGGCCTTGGCGGTGAAGCCGTCGCGCAGCGCGGCGCGGGTTTCGCGCTCCAGCCCCTCGGCGTCGCGGAAATCGGTGTAAACCGCGTCGATCGCCGCCACCCCCAGCGCATTGGCGGCATAGAGGCATTGCGAGCGGGCGAACTGGAAGGGAAAGGTATAGGCGCCGTCTTCGTCGCGGTTGGCCGAAACCCCCAGCGCCGCCGACAGATCCTCGCCGCCCCACAGCAGCCCCGCCAGCCGGTCGATCCCCTGCGGCGCCGACAAGGCCAGCGTGGCCGCCGCCGTCTCGGTCGCCACGGTCAGGATCCGGGTGGCGCCGGGGTCGATGCCGTCGCGGGCCTCCAGCCCCTCCAGCACATGGCCGAGGCGGGCCACCTGCCCGCCCTCGGCCTTGGGCAGCATCACCGCGTCCGGCCGCCCCGGCAGCACCGCCGCCGCGTCCCCCGCCGTCAGCCCGGTGTCGAAGGCATTCAGCCGCACCAGCACCGCCTTGCCCTGCCGGTCGGCCCCGGCCAGAACCTCGGCCGCCACCCCGCGCGCCGCGGCCTTGCGTTCCGGCGCCACGGCGTCCTCCAGGTCCAGGATCACCGCATCGGCGGGCGATCCCAGCGCCTTGAGGATCATCCGCTCGCTGTCGCCGGGAACGAACAGCAGGGACCGCAGCGCCGCCACCTGCATCATTGCAGCCCGAAGCTCAGGAACCCGTCCACCGGGAAGCCGTCGTAGACCCGCTTGCCCAGCAGGTCCTTCAGCGCCTCGGTCGCCCCGCCGCCCAGGGTGCCGTAGCGCGCGCCGCGGTAGAAATGCGACACCAGATATTCGTCGGTGAAGCCATAGCCGCCGTGCAGCTGGATCGCGTCGCTGGTCACCTTGATCGCCATCTCGTTGGTGGTGATCTTGGCCAAGGCCGCCAGATAGGGGTCGGGGAACGGATTGGCCGAGGCCGCGGCGCGGTAGAGGATCGAGCGCGCCACCTCGATGTCGCGCAGCATCTCGGCCAGTTTCCAGCGGTTGCCCTGCATCGAGCCGGTGGGCTTGCCATAGATCGTGCGCTCGCGGGTATACTTCACCGCCTCCTCGAACGCGCCCTCGGCCAGGCCCAGCGAGACCGAGGGGTTCATGCAGCGTTGCGTGTTGAAGGCGTTCAGCAGCCGCTTGAACCCGTTGTCCTCGATGATCAGCATCTCGCGCGGCAGTTCCACGTCGTTGAACTGGATCTCGGCCAGGTTCTCGCCGCCCATGGTGTGATAGCGCGCGGTGACCTCGAAGCCCCTGGCCTTGGGGTCCACCAGCACGCAGCCGATCCCCTCGCGCCCCGGCCTGCCGTCCACCCGGGTGAAGACGATGAAGCAATGCGCCTCGTCCGCGCGGCTGATCAGGGTCTTGACCCCGTTCACCACCACCTTGTCGCCCTTGATGACGGTGTTGGTCTTGTAGTTGGCCACATCGGTGCCGGCGTGGGGCTCGGTCATGCAGATGGCCAGGATCACCTCGCCGGTGATGACGCCGGGCAGGAACTTCTCCTGCACGTGCTTCGGCGCATAATTGGCCAGGATGCGGTTCTGCGCGCCCATCGCGCTCATCACCGCCATGCCGGTGACGTAGCAGACCTTCGAGATCTCCTCGAGCACCATCACGCAGTCCAGCACCGGCAGGCCCATGCCGCCGAACTCTTCCGGCACCGCCATGCCCAGCACGCCCAGATCGGCGAGGTCCTTGATGTTCTCGAAGGGGAAGGTGCCGTCCTGCCATTTGTGGACCCGGGGGCGGAACTTTTCCTGCACCAGCGCACGCACGCTGTCCAGCATCCCCTTCTGGTCGGCGGTCATCTCGAGTCTCATCGCTTCGTCCCCTTGCGCTAGTCGAAGACCGGCGGGCGGCGTTCGGCAAAGGCCGCCAGCCCCTCGGCATAATCGGGTGATTTCAGGATCCTGACGATGGCCTGACGCTCCAGCTCCAGCCCCGCGGCCAGATCGGCGTCGAGCCCGCGCCAGACCACATCCTTCAGCACGCCCGCGGTGTGGCGCGAGCGGCCGGCGACTGTCTGCGCGAAGGCCAGGGCGCGGTCGTCCAGCGTCCCCGCCGGCACCGCGTCGTTCACCAGGCCCCAGTCCAGCGCCCTGGCCGCCGATATGGGCTCGCCGGCATACATCATCTCCAGCGCCCGGGCGGTGCCGATCAGCCGGGGCAATCGCTGGGTGCCCCCCGCGCCGGGGATCGCGCCGAGCCGCGCCTCGGTCAGGCCCAACATCGCCGTGTCGGCGGCGAAACGGATGTCGCAGGCCAGCGCCAGTTCCAGCCCGCCCCCCAGCGCCGCCCCGCCGATCACGGCCACGGTGCACAGCGGTACCGCGGCCAGCGCATTGGCCAGCGCGTTGATCTGGCGGTTGTGGGCGTATTTCTCCTCGTCGCCCAGCGACCGGCGTTCCTTGAGGTCGGCGCCGGCGCAGAAGCTGGGGCCGTTGGCGGCCAGCAAGAGCACCCGCGCGCCCTGCCCCGGCGCGGCGGCCACCGCCTGCGCCAACCGATCCAGCAATGCCCGGCTCAGCGCGTTGTGTTGCGCCGGCCGGTTCAGCCGCAGTCGGCAGACGCCTGGAAAGGGCCATTCGATCAGCAACTCGTCAGACACGGGCGGTCTCCTGCAGGTCCTCGCCGCGGAAGGCGCGTTCCAGCCCCTCGCGGAAGTCGGGATGCGCGATGGCGACCAGCGCGGCGGCGCGGGCGTGAAGGTCGAGGCCCCAGAGGTCGGCCACCCCGAACTCGGTCACCACCAGATCCACGTCCGACCGCGCCGTGGTCACCGGCCGGCGGCCGAGGCCGGGGGTGATCTTCGACGCCCTGCCGTCCGGCGTGGTCGCGGTCAGCGCGATGATCGACCGCCCGCCGTTGGAGGCCCGCCCGCCGCGCACGAAATCCACCTGCCCGCCCACGGCGCCAAGGTAGCGGCTGCCCGCCATCTCGGCATTCACCTGGCCCGAGAGGTCGACCTCGATGGCCGAATTCACCGTGTGCAGGTTCGCCAGCCGCGCCAGCACCCCGGGCGCATGGGTATAGGCCGCGCGGCGCAGCGCGATGGCCGGGTTGGAATGGGCGAAGTCCAGCAGCCGGCGCGAGCCGAACAGCCCCCCGGTGACGCTGACCCCTTCGTCCAGCCCCTTGTGCAGGTTGTCGATGGCGCCCCTTTCGATCAGATCCACCACCGCGTCGGGCAGCACGCCGGAATGCACGCCGAGGCCGGAATGGTCCTTCAAGGCGGCGCAGATCGCCACCGGCAGGCCGCCGATGCCGAACTGCACCGTGGCGCGGTCGGGGATGATCGCGGCCACCCGTTCCGCCACCGCCATCTCGGCGGCCGAGGGGCGGGGGTCGTGCATCAAGAGCTCCGCGCCCTCGGCCCGGACGAGGTGACCGACAGCCGCGCGCGGCAGCAGCGCGTCCTGGCCGGTCAGCGGCATCCGCTCGTCGATCTCGGCCACCACCACGCGGGCACCCGCGATCATCTCGTGCACGAAATCGCAGATCACCCCCAGCGACAGCATCGCGGGATCGTCGGTCGGCCGCACCCGCACCAGCGCCACGTCGACCGGGATGCGGCGCGAGGCCAGCAGGCCGGGCAGCGAGGAGACATGCGCCGGGATCACCCGGTTTTTCGACTGCGCCGCCGCTACCCGCGCGCCCCCGGCGCCGTTCAGGCACAGATAGTCGAACCGCCGCGCCCCGGGATGCGAGAGGGTGGTCGAGCAGACCAGGCCGACCACCAGCGTGACCGCCGGCATCTCGGGCGCCTGGTCCATCAGCCGGCGGGTCAGCCCGGTGGGTTCGCCCGGTCCCTGCGGCCACATCACATGGTCGCCCGCGCGCAGGACCGCGGCAAAGTCGAATTCCCCGCTGGATTGCACGGCTCCCCCCGGTGTGCGCTCTAATTATCTATATGAATAAGATGAGTTGGAGCCAAGTCAAGCGAAGAGTTGTCGTCTCCGGTCCCTCGCGGGTCCAGAAGATCGGAAGCGGTCTTCGCTCCGGCTGAAAAACCCCGGCTTCGGGGGCGGCGGCGCAGGTATGCGGAGGGTGCGAGATCAGCCCTGGTCCAGCCGACGCCCCTGACGGGCGACGATGGTGGTCGCCTGGGTCAGAAGGTACTGATACCGCTTGCGGATCAGCTGTTCCAGCTCGTCGATATGGGCGCGCATCCGGGTCTCGGCCAGCCGGGCGTCGCGGTCGCGGATCGCATCCACGATGGCCTGGTGCGCCTCGACCACATGGCGGCGGTTGGCGGGGGAATAGGTGATCCCGTGCTGTTCGCCGGCCGCAAGGATGCTGATCGTGGACCAGAAGATGAGCATCACCTCGTTGCCGCTGGCATGGGCCACCAGCGAGTGGAAGCGGCGATTCTCCTCGATGAACTCGGCCTCGCTGCCGGCGGCGGCCAACCGCTCCACCGAGGCCTGCATCTCGGCCAGATCCTGATCGCTGCGGGCCAGCGCGGTGGCGGCGGCCAGCGTGGGCTCGATCACCTCGCGCGCCTTCAGCACCTCGATGAAGGGCACATCGTGCAGCCGCAGGTACACCGAGAAGGAATGCGCCAGCACGTCCATCCCCGGCTTGCGCACGATGATGCCGCCCTTGGGCCCCGGCCGCAGCTCCAGCACCCCCTGCGCCTCCAGGATCCGCAGGCTCTCGCGCAGGGTGGGGCGGCTGACGTCGAACTGGGCCAGCAGGTCGGCCTCGGTGCCGAAGTTGCTGCCCGGGGTCAGGTTCGAGGTGATGATGCGGTCCAGCAGGCGCTGGGCGACGAATTCGGACTTGTTCTTCGGAACGGTTTTCTCGAAGCCGCTCATTCGCCTCTCCCGCCCCGCCGCGGCGGGAATTCAGCTAGATCGTAACCGGCATAACCGATAACCGCCCTCACGGCAAATCCCGTGCCGGGCACAGGCAGGCCACCACCTCGCGCCCCGTGCCGGCGCCGTCCAGCGCCGCGATCGCCGCGCGCAGCCGGGCCGGCAGGTCGTCCGGCCAGTCGAGCCCGCCGATTTCCATGCAACCGCGCAGCTTGGCGTCGAAATCGGCCTCGGTCATGGGGTTGGCCGCATTGCCGCGCGGCAGATCCACCCGGTGCTGCACCGTGCCGCGGTCTGTCTCGGCGATCAGCAGGGTGGGCGAGATGCTGCGGCCCCATTCGCGTTCGATCTTGGGGTCCACGCTGACCTCCACCTTCGCCGCCAGCGCCAGCACCGCGGGGTCGGCCAGCGCCGCGTCGGTGAAGTCCACCAGCCCGACCGCGCCTTTTTGCAGCGCCACCGCCACCGTGTAGGGGATCGAGAACTGCGCCTGCACGATGGTGCGGGGGTGGCGGCGGATCTCGGGCGGGGTCGCCACCGCCTCGTAGGCCTGCCGGTTGACCAGCGCCCGGATCCGCCGCACCCCTGCCCCCGCCAGCCTTTCCCGCAGCACCAGCGCCGCGTCGATGGCGGTATGGTTGAAGCGGCAGCAGGGATAGGGCTTGTAGCTGAGGTCGGCCAGGTCGAACCGCTTCCCCAGCCCCTCGCGCAGCCGGGCGGGGTCGTAACGGTCGTGGAAGTAGGAGCGGAACAGACCGTCCGTCCCCTCGAAGGTATGCTGCGCCCCGCGGATGCCCCGCCGCGCCATGGCGACCGAGATCTGCGCGGTCTTGGCCGCGAAGCCGGGCTGGATCCGCTTGGTCAGCGCCGCGTCGCGGGTGACCTGATGGGTGCCGGCCGCCTGGCTGTAGGCGATGCCCAGCGCATTGACCGTCTGCGCCTCGGTCAGTCGCCAGACCCGCGCCGCCGCGGCGGTCGCCGCGAAATGGCCGAAGAGCGAGGTGTACATGAACCCGGTCTCGATGATCCCCACCCTGGTGGCGACCCCCAGCCGCGAGATCAGTTCCAGCCCCGCCGCGATCCCCGCCAGCAGATCGGCCCCCGTGGCCTCCGGCGCCGCCTCGGCCGCCGCCAGTGCCGCCGGCACCACCGAGACCCCGGCGTGCAGCACCGCGGCATCGTGGGTGTCGTCGAAATCGCGGGCATGGGCCATCATCCCGTTGACCCAGGCGGCCCATGGCGCCGGCAGCCGGTGGGGGGTGCACCAGACCTGCGCCTCGGCCTTGCCGCCCCAGTCGGTGGCGATGCCGATCAGGTCGCCTACCCCGGCGGCCGAGATGCCGGCCACCGCGCAGGCCAGCGTGTCGAACAGGTTGATCCTGACCGCCTCGCGCACCGCCTCGGGCAGCATGTCGGGGGTCAGCGCGCTGGAAAAGGCTGCGTATTCGGCCGCAAACTCCGCCCGGCCCCTGTCGCCACCAGCCGCCATCGCCCTGTCTCCCCTGCTGTCGAGCATAATCATATAAATAAAATCGAGCCGCGACACAACGTTCTGCTATCTGCCGCGCAGATGCAGGCAAAAGCATGGATGGGGGGCTTGTCTGGCCTTGGTCGGGCATCATACTCATCTAGATGATTTGAGGTGCGATTCGCGCGGGGAGGGGATCATGACCACGGACACGCAGGCCGCGCCCGACTATCCGCTGGCCGGGATCACGGTCATCGACCTCAGCCACGTCTACAACGGCCCCTATGCCACCTTCCTGATGGCCATGGCCGGGGCCGCGGTGATCAAGGTCGAGCCCCTGGGCGGCGAACATCTGCGAAGCCGCGGCGACATGGGCGGGGCCGACCTGCCCTTCGCCATGCTGAATTCCAACAAGCAGCCGGTCACGCTGAACCTGAAGGACGAACGCGGCAAGGACCTGCTGCGCGAGATGGTGGCGCGCGCCGACGTGCTGGTGGAGAACTTCGCGCCGGGGGTGATGGAGCGGCTGGGGCTGGGGGCGCAGGAGTTGCTGAAGCTGAACCCGCGGCTGGTCTACGGCTCCAGCTCCGGCTACGGCACCGACGGGCCGTACCGCAACTATCCGGCGATGGATCTGGTGATGCAGGCGATGTCGGGGGTGATCAACTCCACCGGCCATCCCGACCAGCCCCCGGTCAAGGCCGGCGCGGCGCTGTGCGATTTCTTCGCCGGCATCCACCTTTACGCCGCGATCATGACCGCACTGGTGCAGCGGGCGCGCACCGGCAAGGGGCAGGTGGTCGAGGTCTCGATGCAGGACGCGACCTATCCCTCGCTGGCCTCCAACTACGGGATGCTGCACGCCCGCGGCGATGCGGCGCCGGAGCGGACGGGGAACCGCCACGGCGGCCTCGGCATCGCGCCCTACAACGCCTATCCCACCACCGACGGCTGGGTGGTGGTGAACGCGCCGGGCGACTGGCACTTCCGCTCGATCCTGGAGGTCATCGGCCGGGCGGATCTGATCGGCGACCCCCGCCTCGCCACCCGCCAGTCGCGGGTGCAGAACTTCGAACTGGTGGACGAGCTGCTGGAGACCTGGACGAAGGGGCGGACCAAGAACGAGGCGGCCGAGGCGCTGCTCTCCGCCAACGTCCCCTGTGCCCCGGTCAGGAACCTGCGCGAGGTGATGAACGACGCCAACATGCTGGCCCGCGGCAGCTTGCAGGCGGTGGACCACCCCGACCTCGGCCGGGTGAACCTGCCGCATTCGGCGCTGACCTTCCCCGCCCTGCCCCGCCGCCCCATCGAGCCGAGCCTGCCGCTCGGCAGCCGCAACGAGGCGGTGTTCGGCGACTGGCTGGGCCGCCCGGCCGAGGAACTGGCGCGGCTGAAGGCGGACGGGGTGATCTAGAGCGCCGCCTGCATCAGCGTCACCAGATCCCCGGGGCCGGAGACGGGCCGCGGGTTGCCGCGCAGGAACCAGTCCTGCATCGCCGCCATGGCGATGGGCTCCAGATCGGCCGCCGTCACTCCCAGCGCCCCCAGCCCCGCGGGCAGCAGCCCGGCGGCGAGCGTGGAAAGGGCGGCGATCACCGGCTCCGGGTCCGCATCGGCCGGCAGGCCCAGGGCGATGGCCACCTTGGCCAGCCCTTCGCCCGCATGGCCGGCGTTGAAGCGCAGCGCGGCAGGCAGCAGGATGGCGTTGACCACCCCGTTGTCGGCATGGTGCCGCGGCCCGATGGCATGGCCCAGCGCGCTGACCACCCCGCCGCCGGCATGGTCGGTCCCCTGCCCCACCAGCACCGCGGCCGAGGCCAGTTGCAACCGGTCGCCCTGGTTCCCCGCCGCCAGCCCCGGGCGCAGATGCGCGGCGATCAGCCGGACCCCGTGGATCAGCGCGGCATCGGCCAGCGGGCTGGGCGGCTGGGGCGACAGCAGCCCCTCGATCCCCATCGCCAGCGCGTTCAGCGCCGCCGACAGCACCGCGCCCGGCGGCACCGGCGCCATCAATGCCGGCTCCAGCAGCACCGCCCGCGGCCGCGCGCCGGGGTCATAGAGTGCCAGCCGCGCGCCGGTATCCGACTGCACCGCCGCGCCGGCCTTGACCGTGGCAGTGGTGGGCGTGGTGGGCAGCACGATCTGCGGCAGCTTGGGCGCCGTCAGCCGCGGGCTGACCAGCCGGCCACCGGGCTCGATCCGGGTGCAGAGCTCCGCTACCGGCCGCCCCTCGCCCAAGAGGATGCCCGCCGCCCGGGCGGTGACGATCACCGAGCCGCCG
>JBBCJM010000077.1:0-14903 GCA_037190175.1 Paracoccaceae bacterium
CGGCCGCATCCGCCACAAGACACAGGACCATCCCGGCCTGCATCCGCCGCTCGTCGATGATGCCCTCTGGAGCCAGGTGCAGCAGCGCATCGCCGCGACCCGGCGGAAAGCCTTCGGCGGACAGGAGCGTCCGCAGCCCTCCCGGCGCCTGCTGCTCGGCAAGCTCTTCGACGAGACCGGCGACCGGCTGGTTCCCCACCAGTCGCTGCGCCATGGTCGGCGCTACCTCTACTACGTCTCGGCCCGGCTGCTGCTGGCAGGCCCCCGCGATCCCGCCGGCTGGCGCCTGCCCGCAGAGCCGCTGGAAGCCGCGATCCGGGCGGTGCTCCTCGATCATCTGCGCGAGGCAGTTGCGCGCCATGCGATCCTGGCCCAGCCCCGGGCAGCGGAAGCCGCGGCACTGTCGCAGCGCATGGCGCAGCTTCTGGCTCGTCTCGATGCCGAGCCCGCCGCCTTCGCCGGTCTCCTCGGCCGTGTGGTGTTGGCGCCGGGAACCCTCACCCTGCATCTGGCCGTCGGGGAACTGGCCGAAGCCCTCGGTGTGAAGGCGGGCGATCTCTCGGCAGGCGTCATCGCCGTTTCCCTCCCCCTCACCCTGCGCCGCCGCGGGGTCGAGACCCGCATCCTCGTCGGCGATCTCGCTCCGGCTCCCGATCCCGTCCTGATCCGTGCCCTCGCCGAGGCGCGGACCTGGGCCGGGGAACTCCGCCGCGGTGTTGCCCTGCCGGGACCTCGCCCGTCGGGCCAAGATCTCCGACGCCCTCATCCGCACCCGCCTGCCGCTCGCCTCCCTCGCCCCCGACCTGCAGGCCACCATCCTCGACGGACGCCAACCGCCCGGCCTCACCCTCGCCCGTCTCCTGCGCGACGACATCCCCCTCGACTGGAACCAGCAGCGCCGCCGCTACGGGTGAGCCGGCAGCACCTCAGGCTGCCGCTCGCCGAACCGCAAATTTCCCTGATATTTCCCTGCTGGCAGGGAATTCCGCATCCCCCCGCAAGGCGCACAGAACTGTCCACGGCAGAGCCGCGACGGGCTCCCGCGGGCACAGCATCGCGGCCGCGCCGCCGCCAGAGCTTTCCCTGTTATTTCCTTGTTCTCAGGGAATTCCGCCGCAAAGCCGAACCGACCTGAACCGGGACCAGAGACCGCAGGCCCAAACCGCGCCCCCAAGGCCCCCGCACCGCGCCTCTCCTCCGCGACCGCCCCGCCAAACCCCCGGAAATACCCCGCAAATTCCCGCAGAGACCGGGAAACCGCCAAACCCGACGACTGCCCACAGGGGGTTTTGCACCCCCGGACCCCCGCAGGATATTTGTGACACCAAAGAAAGCAGGTCGGGGGTTCGGGCGAGGGCGGTGGCCGCTCGCCCCGGCGAAAATCGCGCGGATTGTCGGGATTAAGGCGGCCTTCACGCCGATGGGCCAGGATGGCCCCGGGTGGACGTGTGGATGAACGGGTGAGGGAATGGGCGGGCAGGGCAATGCCGCGCCGGTTGTCATCAAGCGCAAGAAGGTCATCGCCGGCGGCGGCCACCACGGGGGGGCGTGGAAGGTCGCCTATGCCGACTTCGTGACGGCCATGATGGCCTTCTTCATGCTGATGTGGCTGCTGAACGCGACGACCGAGAAACAGCGCAAGGGGCTGGCGGATTATTTCAATCCCACGATCCCGGTGAACCGGATCTCGGGCGGGGGCGAAGGCGCCTTCGGCGGCGACAGCGTGTTCGCCGAGGAGACGCTGGCGCATAACGGCACCGGCGCCTCGAACCTGCATCCGACCGAGGCGGAGGCCGCCCGCGGCGACAGCGGCGAGGCGGTCCCTTCGCCCGAGGCGCAGAAGGCGGAGGTCGACGCGATGCTGGCCGCCCGCGGCGGCGAGAGCATGACGATGGAGCGCGCGCTGCGCCACGTCGTCACCCGGGTGACCGACCAGGGGCTGGTGATCGAGGTCTTCGACCTGCCCGGCGCGCCGCTGTTCGATGCCGAGACCGCCGCCCCCAACCCGGTGATGGCCGAGATCGCCGCGGTACTGGCCGAGGTGATGGCGCTGGCCACCAACGGGATCGCGGTCGAGGGCCATGTGCGCGCCCTGCCGGTGATCCGCATCGACGCCCCGGCCTGGGCCCTCTCGGCCGCCCGGGCGCAGGCCGTGCGCGCGGCGCTGGAGGCCGCGGGCACGCCGCCCGCAAGGATGCGGCGGGTGACGGGCCATGCCGACCGCCGCCCGGCGACCCCCGACCCCGCGGCCGCGCGCAACAACCGGCTGGAGGTGATCCTCTTGCGGCGGAACCTCTGAATCGCTCGAATTGTCGGCATTAGCCGGTTCTTAAGCCGCCGCGCGGATGGTGGCACCCGACCGTCGCGTCCAAGCAGCAGAAGGGTGCCTTTCCATGACCATTTCCTCCTCGCTGAACGCGGGGGTGGCCGGGCTCAACGCCAATGCCACGCGCCTGTCCACCATCTCGGACAACATCGCCAACGCCTCGACCTATGGCTACAAGCGGGCGGATGCCGATTTCCACTCGCTGGTCACCGGCACCGGCGGGCTGTCGGTCTATTCCGCCGGCGGGGTGCGGGCGACCACCGGGCGGATGATCGACGAGCGCGGCCCGCTGGTGGGCAGTTCCAACCCGACCGACATCGCCATCGACGGGCGCGGTTTCCTGCCGGTCACCAACATCGCCGCCGTGGGCAACGGCGGGCCTTGGCCGGTGGTGCTGGCCACCACGGGATCCTTCCGGCCCGACGAGAACGGGGTGCTGCGCACCGCCACGGGCGAGGTGCTGATGGGCTGGCCCGCGGACGGCAACGGGATGGTCGGCCCCATGCCCCGCGATTCGATGGGCGGGCTGGAGCCCGTGCGCATCCGCTCGAACGAATACGTGGGCAACCCCACCACCCGGATGTCGCTGGGGGTGAACCTGCCCGCCACCGCCACCATGGCCGGCGCCCCCGGCCTGCCGGAGGTGCTGACGCAGGAATACTACACCAACCTCGGCACCTCCGAGCGGCTGACGGTGACCTATACCCCGGTGGTCCCCGCCACCGGCGCCTCGAACCGGTGGGTGATGACGGTGACCGACAGCGCATCGGGCGGTGCGGTGGTGGGGGAGTACGAGCTGACCTTCGACGACAGCCGCGCCGACGGCGGCAAGCTCCTCTCGGTCGTCACCGTGGCGGGCGGTGCCTACGACCCCGCCACCGGCACCGCGGCGCTGACGCTGGCGGGCGGGCCGCTGACGCTCTCGATAGGCGGGCCGGACGGGATGACCCAGCTGTCGGACCGTTTCGCGCCGATCTCGGTCGGCAAGGACGGCTCGCCGGTCGCCACGCTCCTGTCGGTCGAGGTCGATCCCAACGGAAACCTGATGGCGGTCTACGACCAGGGCTTCACCCGCCGCATCTACCAGATCCCGCTGGTGGACGTGCCGAACCCCAACGGCCTCACCGTGCTGTCGAACCAGACCTACCAGATCTCCACCGCCTCGGGGCCCTTCTACCTGTGGGACGCGGGCGACGGGCCGACGGGCAGCATGGCGGGCTACAGCCGCGAGGAATCCGCCACCGACGTGGCGGCGGAACTGACCCAGTTGATCCAGACCCAGCGCGCCTATTCCTCGAACGCCAAGGTGATCCAGACGGTGGACGAGATGCTGCAGGAAACCACCAACATCAAACGCTGAGCCTGACCCATGACCCTCTCGGCCGCCATGTCAAACGCGCTCTCGGGGCTGACCGTCGCCGCGCGGGCCGCGGAACTCGTCTCCTCCAACATCTCGAACGCCCTGACCGAGGGCTATGGCCGGCGCGAGCTGGTGGTGCAGGCCCGAGCATTGGGCGGCTCGGGGCAGGGGGCGATGGTGGCGGCGGTGCGGCGGCATTCCGACCCGGTGGTGACCGGCGACCGCAGGCTGGCGGAGGCCGGCGCCGCCGACCGCCAGGTCCGCGCCACAGGGCTGGCGCGGATCGAGGCGGCGCTGGGCTCGCCCGAGGACGCGGGTTCGTTGACCGCGCGGATCGCGGCCTTCGACGCGGCGCTGGTGGCCGCCGCCGGGCGGCCCGAATCGCAGGCGCGGCTGGGCGCGGTGGCCGATGCCGCCCGCGCGGTGGCCGGCGCGCTGAACGCGGCCTCGGCGGCGTTGCAGGAGGTGCGGGCCGCTGCCGACGCCGGGATCGCCCGCGACGTGGCCGCGCTGAACGAGGGTTTGCGCGGGGTGGCCGAGTTCAACACCCGCATCATGTCGCTGGCCGCCGGAGGCCGCGACGCCTCGGCGCTGATCGACCAGCGCCAGCAGCTGATCGACGGCATCGCCGCCATCCTACCCCTGCGCGAGATCGCGCGCGAGAACGGGCGCGTCGCGCTCTATACCGCCGGCGGGGCGATGCTGTTGGACGGGGTGAGGCCCGCGCAGGTCGGCTTCCAGCCCGTGGGCGTGATCGTGCCCGAGATGACGCTGGCCTCGGGCGCGCTGTCGGGGATCACGCTGGACGGCAGGCCGGTGGCGGGCAGCGGGCTGGCGGGCGGTTCGCTGGCGGCCAACTTCGTCCTGCGCGACGATCTGGGTCCGAGGGTGCAGGCCGACCTCGACGCGCTGGCCCGGGATCTGGCGGAACGGTTCCAGCCCGGCCCCGACGCCACCTTGGCCATGGGTGCGCCGGGGCTGTTCACCGACCTGGGCGCGGCGGTCGATCTGGCGCGGGAGACCGGGCTCGCCGCCCGGCTGCGGCTCAATGCGGCGGCCGACCCCGAGCAGGGCGGCGAGGCGCGGCGGCTGCGCGACGGGCTGGGCTCCGCGACCGCCGGCGCACCTGGCGACCCTTCGCTGCTGGTGGCCTTGCAGGCGGCGCTGGGGGCGGCGAGGCCCACCGCCTCGGGCGCCTTCGCCGGCCCCGCGCGCGGGCTGGCCGATCTCGCGGCGCAGGTGCTCTCCTCCGTGGCGCAGCGCCGGGTCGGCGCCGAGGCCGAGACCAGTTTCGCCGCCGCCCGCGCCGGGGCGCTGAAGGTGGCCGAGTTGCAGGGCGGCGTGGATACCGACCGCGAGTTGCAGGATCTGCTGGTGATCGAGCGGATGTACGGCGCCAATGCCCGCGTGGTGCAGGCCGCCGACAGCATGATCCGCCAGCTGCTGGAGGGCTTCAGATGAGCGCGATCACCCTGGGCGGCCTGGCGCAGGCGCATCTGTTGCGCCGCGGCGCCGCTGGGCTGAAGGCGGAGGCGCAGCGGCTGGGCACCGAACTGGCCACCGGCCGGCAGGCGGATGCCGCCCGCGCGCTGGGCGGCGACCTGGCGCCGCTGGCCGCCATCGAGGGCTCGCTGGCCCGCGCGAAAGCCTATGCCACGGTGACCGCCGAGGCCGGGCTGATGCTGGCCGGGGTGCAGCAGGTGCTGGAACGGGTGGATGCCGCGGCCTCCGACCTCGCCCCCTCGCTGCTGCGCGCCGCGAATACCGCGCAGGCCGCGCTGGTGGAGGCGGCGGGGGCCGAGGCCGCCTCGCGGCTCGACGCCGCGGTGGCGGCGCTGAACACCCGGCTGGTCGACCGCACGCTGATGGCCGGCACCGCGACCGACGGGCCGGCGCTGATCGCCGGGCCGGCCTTGCTCGACGCGGTGGCGGCGGCCGCCGCGGGGGCCACCACGGCGGCCGAGGTCGCCGCCCGGGTGGATGCCTGGTTCGCCGACCCCGCGGGCTTCGGCGCCGCCTGGCTGGGAAGCGGCGGGCCGGTGCGCCTGCCGGTCTCGCCCGAGGATACGGTGAGCCTCGACGTGACCGCCGCCGACCCCGCCTTGCGCGACACGCTGCGCGGGCTGGCGCTGGGGGCTTTGCTCGACCGCGGCCTGCCAGCAGGCGCGCCGGTGGAACGGCTGGAGCTTGCCCGGCTGGCCGGCGAGGCGCTGGTCGGCGCCGGCACCGCCCGGGCCGAGCTTGCCGCCCGGGTGGGCACCGCCGAGGGCCGGGTGGAGGCCGCGCGCCAGCGCAACGGCGCCGAAGCCGCGGCGCTGGAGATGACGCGCGCGACGCTCCTCGCCGCCGACCCCTACGACACCGCGACAAGGTTCGAGGCGGCGCAGAGCCAGCTCGAGACCCTGCACGCCGTCACCGCGCGCCTGGCGCGCCTCAGCCTGGTGGATTTCCTGCGATGATCCGACTGCTTGTCGTGCTGCTGCTGCTCGCCGCCCCGCTTTCCGCCGGTCCGGTGCGGCTGAAGGATCTGGTGGAATTCGACGGGGTGCGCGGCAACGACCTGGTGGGCTATGGCCTGGTGGTTGGGCTGAACGGCACCGGCGACGGGCTGCGCAACAGCCCCTTCACCGAGGAGATCATGGCCAATCTTCTGGAACGGTTGGGGGTCAACGTGACGGGCGAGGACTTCCGCCCGCGCAACGTGGCCGCGGTTCTGGTGACCGCGGCGCTGCCGCCCTTCGCCCGCTCCGGCGCGCGGATCGACGTGAACGTGGCCGCCATCGGCGATGCCAAGAGCCTGCTGGGCGGCACCCTGGTGATGACGCCGCTGAACGGGGCCGACGGGCAGATCTACGCCGTGGCGCAGGGGGCGGTGATCGCCGGCGGCATCTCGGCCGAGGGCGCGGCGGCGCGGGTCTCGCGCGGGGTGCCGACCGCCGGCGCCATCCCCGCCGGCGCCCGGGTGGAGCGCGAGGTGGCCTTCGACTTCGCCGCGCTCACGGTGGTGCGGCTGGCGCTGCGCAACCCGGATTTCTCCACCGCCGGGCGGATCGAGGCGGCGATCAACCGCGAATTCGGCCGCCCGGTGGCCCTGATGCTGGACGCGGGCACCGTGGCGGTGGACATCGCCGCCGCCCGCATGGCCTCGCCCGCGCATGTGCTGGGGCGGGTGGAAAGCATCCTGGTGGAACCGCAGACCCGCGCCCGGGTGGTGGTGGACCAGCGTTCGGGCACCATCGTGATGGGCGAGGACGTGCGGATCAGCCGGGTGGCGCTGGCGCAGGGCGGGCTGACGCTCAGGGTCGAGGAGCGGCCCATGGTGGCGATGCCCAACCCCTTCGCTGCCGGCGAGACCGTAGTGGTGCCGCGCACCGCGGCGGGGGTGGAGGTGGCCGAGGGCACCGGCATGGCCGAGGTCTCGGGCGGCACCAGCCTGTCCGAGGTGGTGGCCGGGCTGAACGCGCTGGGCGTGGCCCCGCACGACATGATCGACCTCTTGAAGAGCATCCACGCCGCCGGGGCGCTGCACGCGGAATTCGTGGTGCGGTAGGGGCGGCCCGCCAGGGGAACCCCGCGTGGCAGGGGGAGGGCAAATTCCTTGCAAGAAACTTGCCGCCAACCGGGCCGCCGGCCGCTCACCCCCCCAGATAGCCCCGCACCAGCGCGGCGGAAATCAGGCTCCAGCCGTCGGCCACCACGAAGAACGCGAGCTTGAAGGGCAGCGCCACCACCGCGGGCGGCACCATCATCATCCCCATCGACATCAGCACCGCCGAGACCACCAGGTCGATCACCAGGAAGGGCAGGAAGATCAGGAAGCCGATCTCGAAGGCCCGGGCGATCTCGGACAGCAGGAACGAGGGGATCAGCAGCGACAGCGGCGCCGCGGCATCGGCCGCCACCCCCTCCTGCCCCGGGCGCAGCGCGGCCAGCGCGGCGAAGGTGTCGGGGTCGAGCCTGGCGGCCATGAAGGCGCGGAAGGGGGCCAGCGCCTCGGGGATCGCCACCTCCAGCGGCATCCGGTTCTCGGAGAGCGGCCCCAGGCCGCGGGTCCAGGCCTCGGTCAGCACCGGGTCCATCACGAACCAGGTCAGGAACAGGGCCAGCGTCACGATCAGCATGTTGGGCGGCGCCTGCTGCAACCCGATCGCCTGGCGCAGGATCGACAGCACGGTGACGATGAAGGGAAAGCAGGTGACCATCACCGCCAGCCCGGGCACCAGGCTCAGCACCGTGAGCAGCAGGATCAGCTGCACCGCCCGGCCCGAGAGCGTGGCGCCGTCGCCCAGATCCAGCGTCAGCTGCTGCGCCAGGGCCGCCCCCGGCAGGACCGTCAGCGCCAGCGCCAGCGCCCTCACAGCGCGCCGCGCAGGTTGGCGACCTCGGTCAGCCGCACGGCCAGCTGGCCGGCCTGCTCGCCCTCCAGTTCCTGCAACTCGCCCCGCGCGATCAGCCGGTCGCCGATGTAGAGCTCCACCGGATCCTCCACCCGGCGGTCCAGCGTCAGCACCGCGTCGCGTTGCAGGCGCAAGAGGTCGCGCACCAGCGGGCGGGCATGGCCCACCGAGACGGTGATCTCGATCGGCACCTGCGCGAAGGGGGAGGCTTCGGGGCGGTCATCCATGGGGGGTCTCCCGTTCAGAGGCGAGGAAGTCGGTCACGGCAGAGGCGAGCGCGGCCAGCGTGGCCTCGAGGTCCAGCCGCGATTCGGCCCCGCCCAGCGCTAGCAGCACCTCGGCCGGGCCCAGCGCGGCGTCCTCCACGATCTCGACCGGCAGCGAGGGTTCCATCAGCAGGAAGGGCTCCACCGCCGGCCGCGTCGCCGGGTGCAGGGTGACGCGCACCGCCGGCAGCGCCAGTTCGGCGGCGAGCGGGCGCAGGGTCTCGGCCACCAGCGCGCCGAGGCCGGCGCGGGCGGCGGCGGGCAGCACGCGGTCGAGCAGGGCGAGGATCAGCGGCTCCAGCCCCCGCAGCACGTGGCTGCGCGCCTCGTGATAGGTGAAGCCCAGCTCCTGCAGGTGGCGCGCCAGGTCGGCGCTCATCCGTGAGGCGTCCTGCGCCGCCGCGGCCACCGCATCGTCCCAGCCGGCGGCATAGCCCTGTTCCCAGGCCGCCAGCCGCGCCTCGTCGGCCACCTCCGGCTCGCCGGCCGCGGGGGCCGGCGGGGGCGCGTCGAAGCTTTCCAGCCGCAGCTTCATCGCGCTGGCCGCTCCTCGCCGTCCTCCATCCAGCCGCGCAGGATCTCGAGCGATTCGCTGCGGCGGGCGTCGATCAGGCGGCGCAGGCGTTCCACCGGATCCTCGGGCGGTTCCTCGGCCTCGGGCAGGGCGAAGGACTCCTCGCCCGCGATCTCGCCGGTCAGCACCCGCCGGGGCTCGGCGGGCAGCGCCAGCAGCGGTTCGGGCTCGGGCAGCCCCGGGGCGATGCGGGCGGCCAGCAGCGGGCGCAGCACGAAGAGGCCCAGCACCAGCACGGCCAGCAAGAGCGCCCCGGTCTGCACCAGCGCCATCACGTCCACCGGCCCGGGCGTGGGCAGCCAGCCGGCCTCGGCCAGCGCGCCGGCCTCGGCCACCGGCTGGAAGGGCAGCGAGCGCAGGGTCAGCACGTCGCCGCGCCCCTCGTCCAGCCCCACCGCCGAGGCCACCAGGTCGCGCAGCGCCGCCAGTTCCTCCTCCGGCCGCGGGGTCCAGGCGCCATCCGCGCCGGTGATCCCGTCCACCAGCACCGCCACGGTCATCCGCCGCACCGCGCCGGGGGCGCGGACCACCTCGCGGCTCATCTCGGACACCTCGTAGTTCACCCGCTCGCGCGTTTCGGAGGACCGGCTGCTGCCCCCGCCCCCCGCAGCGTCGCCCTCGGGCAGGTTGGAGGCGACGGTGACCTGCCCGCCGGCCTCGGTCCCCGCGCTGGAACGCGATTCGCTCTCGGAGGAGATCGCTACCCGCCCCTGCGGGTCGATCCGCCGCTCGGTCAGCTGCTCGCGCTCGGTCTGCACCTCGACGCTGACCTCGACCACCGCGCGGCCCAGGCCGACGCGGGCGGCCAGCAGGCGCTCCACCGCGCGCTTCAGTTCCTCGGCCCGGGCCTCGCCCCCCTGCGCGGGCAGCGCCTCCTCCAGCGCCACCAGCCCGCCGCGGCTGTCGATCACCGCCACGTCGGCGGGCGAAAGCCCGGTCACCGCGGCCGCGACCAGATGGCGCAGGGCGCGGGCCTGGCCTTCGGTCACCGCGCCCGCGGCGGTGGTCACGGTGACGCTGGCGGTCGCGCGGCGGTCGCGCTGGAAGGGCTGGGCGGGCGCCTGCGCCAGATGCACCCGCGCCACCCGCACGCCCGGCATCGACAGGATGGTGCGCGCCAGTTCCCCCTCGCGCGCGCGCCAGGTGGCGGCGTCGAACATCTGCGCGGTGGTGCCGAAGCCCGAAAGCCCGTCCAGCAGTTCATACCCCGCCGCCCCGGTGGCCGGCAGACCCTCGGCCGCCAGCGTCAGCCGCAACTCGTCGCGCCGGGCGGCATCGACGCGGATCGAATCGCCCTCGATCGCATAGGCGACCCCGCGTTGCTCCAACGCCGCCACCACCTGCCCGGCCACCGCGGGGTCGAGCCCCGCATAAAGCAGCCCCAGCCTGGGCGCCTGCGACAACCGCGCCAGCGCGATGACGGCCAGGAAGACGCCCAAAGTCGCCGCCCCGACGATCAGCCGGCGCCGCAGGTCCAGCGCCTGCCAGGTGGAGATCAGGTTCTGCAACGTACCCTCCGACGGCCTTCTGTCCGCCTGCCCACATCTGGCGGATGCGGCTTAACAATCGGTTAGTGAGAACGGGGGTAGAACGAAGCGGTCAGATCTGGAGATCCCGCCCATGTCGCAGCCCGAAGCCGAGGATGCCGCCCCGCCCCCCCGCCGCCCGCGCAGGCCGCTGATCCTCGGTCTGGTGCTGGCGCTGGCGCTGGGCGGCGGCGGGTTCTACGCCGCCTGGTCGGGGCTGCTGACGGGCGGCGGCAAGACGGCGCGCGGGCCGGAGCCCCTGCCCGACATCGCCTTCGTCCCCGTCACCCCGGTGGTGATCTCGCTGGGCGCCGGCGCGCGCAACCGGCACCTGCGGATGACCTCGCAACTGGAGGTCGCCAGCGGCCATGCCGCCGAAGTCACGCTCTTGATCCCCCGCATCCTCGACGTGCTGAACAGCTATCTCCGCGCGGTGGAGATCGCGCAGCTGGAGGATCCGGCGGCGCTGGTGCGGATCCGCGCGCAGCTTCTGCGCCGCATCCAGATGGTGACGGGCGAGGGGCGGGTGCGCGACCTCTTGATCACCGAATTCGTGCTGAACTGAGGGGCGGGAATGGATCTGGTGGCCGATATCCTGATGACCGCGGGTGCCTTCGGGGCCGGCATCTATTGCCATGTCCTCTCGCGCCGGCTGAAGGCGTTCCAGACGCTGGAGGGCGGCCTGGGCGGGGCCATCGCCGTGCTCTCGGCGCAGGTGGACGACATGACCCGCGCGCTGGCCCGCGCCCGCGACACCGCCGGCGCGCAGGGCGAGGCGCTCGACGTGCTGACCCGGCGGGGGGAGGCTGCGGCGGCGCGGCTGGAGATCCTGCTGGCCTCGCTGCACGACCTGCCGGAGAAGGAACCCCCGCCGGAGGCGGAGCGCCGATTGCGGGTGGTGCGCCGCCGGCCCGAGCGCGAACAGTGGGAGGCCGCGGAATGACCGCCCCCCGTCGCCGCAGGGGCGGCACCCTCGCTGCGCTGGCCCTGCTGCTGGCCGCCTCGGGCGCGCTGCGCTCGGGCGACATCGTGGGCGCGGCGCTGGCGCGGGCGGGGGAGGACGCCGTGGCCCCGCCGGAGCCGCTGGCCTGCCCCGCCCCGCCCGAGGCGCTGGCCGCCGCGCTCTCCGCCCGCGAGGCCCGGCTTTCCACCCGCGAATCGGCGCTGGCCGAGCGGATGGCGGCCCTCGCCTTGGCCGAGACCGCGGTTGCCTCGCGGCTGGCCGAACTGGCGGCGGCCGAAGCGGCTTTGTCGGCCACGCTGGCGCGGGCCGATGGCGCGGCGGCGGCGGATCTCGACCGGCTGACCGCGGTCTACAGCGCGATGAAGTCCAAGGAGGCCGCCGCGCTCTTCGCCGCCATGGCGCCCGACTTCGCCGCCGGCTTCCTGGGCCGGATGCAGCCCGAAGCCGCGGCCGGGATCCTCGCGGGGATGGAGCCGCAGGCGGCCTATGCGGTCAGCGCGATCCTCGCTGGCCGCAACGCGCTGGCGCCGACCGAGTGACGGCGAGGGTTTGTTAAGGCGACTCGCGGCAGGATCGCGCGGGCAAGGCAGGGAGCGGGCATGATCGGCATCGTCGGCATCGTGGTGATCTTCGTGATGGTGTTCGGCGGCTATCTGCTGGCCGGCGGCAAGCTGGGCATCATCCTGAAATCGCTGCCCTTCGAGATGATCATGATCGGCGGCGCGGCCATCGGCGCCTTCCTCTTGTCGAACGACGGCGCCTCGGTGAAGCAGGCGCTGCGCGACCTGGGCAAGGTGTTCAAGGGCCCGCGCTGGAAACCCGCCGACTACCGCGACCTGCTGTGCCTCCTCTTCGAGCTCATCCGCGTGGCGCGCGACAGCCCGGTCGCGCTGGAGGAACATATCGAAAAGCCCCACGACTCGCCGATCTTCGCCCGCTACTCCCGCATCCGCGACGACCACGAGGCGGTGGACCTGATCTGCGACACATTGCGCGCCGCCTCGATGAACTACGACGATCCGCATCAGGTTGAGGAGGTGCTGGACAAAAGGATGGAGGAGCATCAGGCCCATGCCCTGCACTCCAGCCATGCGCTTCAGACCATGGCCGACGGGTTGCCCGCGCTGGGGATCGTCGCCGCGGTGCTGGGGGTGATCAAGACCATGGGTTCGATCGACCAGCCGCCCGAGATCCTGGGCAAGATGATCGGCGGGGCGCTGGTGGGCACCTTCCTGGGCGTGTTCCTGGCCTATGGCCTGGTGGGGCCCTTCGCCGCGCGGGTGAAGGCGGTGGTCGAGGAGGACGGGCATTTCTACCTCTTGATCCGCGAGGTGCTGGTGGCCAACCTGCACAACCACCCCGCGAACATCTGCATCGAGGTCGGCCGGCAGAACACCCCGCACCACAAGCGGCCCAGCTTCGGCGACATCGAACAGTCCCTGCGCGGGCTGAAGGACGCCGCCTGATGCGCTGGCTGGTGCTGTGGCTGATGCTGGCCGGCGGGGCCTGGGCGCAGACCGCCACGCTGCGCTCGGGCGAGCACGAGGGCTTCTCGCGGCTGGTGGTCTTCCTGCCGCAGGCGCGGGCGTGGGGGCTGACCCGGACCGCCGACGGCTATGCCTTCGACGCCGGCCCCCTGCGCTATGACCTGAGCCAGGTGTTCCGCATGATCCCGCGCGACCGACTCTCGGCGATCTGGGCCGAGCCGAGGGGCGGGCGGCTGAACCTGGCGTTGCGCTGCGCCTGCCATGCCGAGGCCTTCGACCTGCGCCCCGGTGTGGTGGTGATCGACCTGCGCGACGGGCCGCCGCCGGCGGGCTCGCGCTGGGAGGTCACGGCGGGCGGTGCGCGCGCCGAGCCCCTGCGCGCCGCCACCCCCGCCCCGGCGATGCGCCCGCGCGCGCGGCCCGCCGGGATGCCGGCCTACGACTGGCGCGAGGCCGCCGCGGCCCGCCCGCCCTCGCTCCTGCTGCTGCCCCTTGCCACACCTGCCGCATCGCCGGCCGGGGCGGTCGATCCCTCCTGGAAGGGGCGGATGCTGGAAGAGTTGGCCCGCGCCGCGGCGCGGGGCGACATCGACCTCGGCCTGCCCGACAAACCCCTGCCGGCCCCGCCCGCGCCGGGGGTGGGCGGTCATTTGCGCATTACCGGCGCCCCGGGGCCGGAGGCGCCGGCGGCGGCCGGGATGCCGCTGACCGCCGCGGGCGCCGCCTGCATCCCCGATGCCGAGCTGGCGCTGGGCGACTGGGGCGACCCCCGCCCGGTGGCGCAGGCGCTGGGCCCCCTGACCGGGGCGCTGCTGGGCGAGTTCGACCGCCCCGATCCCGCGGCGCTGGACCGCGCGCAACGCTACTACCTGCACCTGGGCTTCGGGGCCGAGGCGCTGGGGCTGGCCGCCTTGGCCGATCCGCCGCTGCCCGATGCCGCGGTGCGCGACAGCCTGGCCCGGATCCTCGACGGCCTGCCCGACCCCGAAAGCGCCTTTCGCGGCATGGCGGGCTGCGACACCGCCGCCGCGCTCTGGGGCTTCCTGGCCGAGCCGGGGGCGGTGCCGGCGACCGAGACCGTGCTGCGCGCCTTCTCGGCCCTGCCTTTGCACCTGCGCCGGCACCTGGCCCCCGACCTGGCCGCGCATTTCCTGGCCCGCGGCGACGGGGCGGCGGCCCAGGCGGTGCGCGGCGCGGTGTTGCGCGCGGCCGGAGACCCCGGCGATGCGGTGCGGCTGATGGAGCGGCGGATCGACCATCCCGAAGGCCCGCCCGCCGCCGCGCTGGCCGACCTGCGCGCCGCCCCGGGCGCCACCGGGGTGCAGGCGACCCTCGCCTCGCTGACGGCCGAGACCCGCGCCGGCCGGGCGGCCCCCGGCGATCTGGTGACCGCCGCCGAGGCGATGCTGCACGAATACCGCGGCACGCCGGAGGAAGCCGCCCTGCGCGCGGCGCTGGCGGGCGCCCATGTGCTGCTGGGCAACCCGGCCCGCGCCTTCGAGCTCAGCGAGGGGCTGGCCGGGGCCCGCGCCGCGGTCTGGGCGTTGCTGGCCGAACACGGATCGGACGGGGCGCTGATGACCCATGCGCTGGCCGGCAACCCGCCGCCCGGCCTGCCCGCCGAGACCGACCGCCGGATCGCCCTGCGGCTGGTGGAGATGGGCTTCGCCGAGGCCGCGCTGCCCTGGGTGGCGCCCGCCCGCCGGCCCGAGGGTCAGGCCGCGGACCGGCTGATCGAGGCCCGCGCGCTGCTGGCAATGGGCGATGCCCGCGGGGCATTGCGGCTGCTGGCGGGGGAGGAGGACCCCGGGGCGGCCGAACTGCGCGGGCAGGCCTTGCGCCGGCTGGGCGATCCCGCGGCGCTCGACCTGCTGGCGGAGGCGGAGGCAGCGGGGATGGCGCGCGAGGCCGGGCTCTGGGACGGGGTGGCGGAGGCCGACGCCGCCCCCTGGGCCGAGGCCGCGGCCCGCCGCACCCCCCTGCCGCCGGCCGGGGAAGGCCCG
>JBBCJM010000078.1:0-22117 GCA_037190175.1 Paracoccaceae bacterium
GCTGGCCGCCGCCCAGGATGCCGATCACCGCGCCGGAGGGGAGGGGGGCCGTCATGCCTCGTCGCTCGGCTCTTCCGCCACGCCGGCCGAGAGCGCCGCGCGCCAGCCCTCCAGCCGCGCGGCCAGCGCGGGGTCGGCCAGCGCGAGGATCGCGGCCGCCATCAGCCCGGCATTGGCCGCCCCGGCGGCGCCGATCGCCATGGTGGCCACCGGAAAGCCCCGCGGCATCTGCACGATGGAATAGAGGCTGTCCAGGCCCCCCAGCGCCCTGGTCTGCACCGGCACCCCGATCACCGGCAGCCGGGTCTTCGAGGCCATCATCCCCGGCAGATGCGCCGCCCCCCCGGCGCCCGCGACGATCACCTTCAGCCCCCGCCCCGCGGCCTCTCGGCCATAGGTCCACAGCCGGTCCGGCGTGCGATGGGCCGAGACGATGCGGGTCTCGTAGGCGACCCCCAGCTCGTCCAGCACCAGCGCGGCCTCCTTCATCGTCGCCCAGTCGGACTGGCTGCCCATGATGATGCCGACCTGCGCCATGCCCGTCCCCCGCGACCCGCGCGCGCACTATACGGATCGCCCCCGCCGCGGCAAGGCAAGGCGGCGGGCCGGGAAGCAAAGACCCTCCTTCCTGCTTTCTTTGGTGTTCCAAATATCCCGGGGTCCGGGGCAGCGCCCCGGGGGCCGGCCACCCGCACCACCCCGACAGACAGCGCGAAGGGGGGGTCCAAGGGGGGCGTCAGCCCCCCTTGCCCGGCCCAACGCCCGCAGGCCGCCAGGCCGAGGGGGGCGGGAGGGCCCCGGCCCGCTCAGGCGATGATGTCGGGGATCAGCCGGTCCTCGATCTTCACGATCTGGTCCTTCAGCCCCAGCTTCTGCCGCTTCAGCCGGCGCAGCATCAGCTGGTCGGGGTTCACCGTCGCCTCCAGCGCGCGGATCGCCTCGTCCAGGTCGCGGTGCTCGCGGCGCAGCACCTCGAGCCTGATGCGCAGCATCTCCTCCTGGCCGAGTTCCGAGGGCGCGTTCATGTCCTCTCCCTGCCCGGGCGCTGGTCCCCGAGTCGTATCTGCCGTCCCGCCCCGGAAAGGTAGCGCGATCCCCGGGGCCTGCACAGGAAATCCGCACGCCCCCGCCCCCTGTCAAGAGCCCCGCCCGCCTTGCGGGGGCCCGCCCCCGGCCCCATATTCCCTGCTGACGGGTTGCCGAATGCGGGGCCCGGGCAGATGTCGCTTGCTCAAGGACAGGTCATGACGAAACTCAGCTTCGGCGCCCATCCCTGGCTTCTGGGGTTCGAACAACTGGAGCGTCTGGTCGAACGCACCGCCAAGGGCGCCGGCGACAGCTATCCGCCCTTCAACATCGAGGCCACGGCCGAGAACGCCTATCGCATCACGCTGGCCGTGGCGGGGTTCCGCGAGGAGGATCTGACCATCACCGTCGAGGACCGCCATCTGGTGGTCCGCGGCCGGCAGGGCGAGGGCGAGGAGGGCCGGGTGTTCCTGCACCGCGGGATCGCGGCGCGGGCCTTCCAGCGGTCCTTCGTGCTGGCCGAGGGGGTCGAGGTGGCGGGCGCGGCCCTGGAACACGGGCTCCTGCACATCGACCTGCGCCGTTCGGTGCCCGAGCCGGTCGTGCGCACGATCCGTATTTCGCGCGAGCCAAGGCAAGGAGAGTCATGATGGATACGAGCTACAAGCATCTGCCGGGCGGCGAGGACCGCATCGTCTATGTCCGGCCCGTGGCGGTGGCGGATCTGCCGCAGGAACTGCGCGAGCAGGCGGGCGATCTGCAGACGGTCTATGCCCTGCACCGCCCCGACGGGGCGCGGCTGGCCCTGGTCGCCGACCGTTCGATGGCCTTCGCGCTGGCGCGCGACAACGACCTCGCGCCGGTAAACGTGCACTGACCCCCTGCGGCATCGCGCCGCGACGGAAGGCGGGCCCCCGCGGCGTTCGACCCCTTGGAAAGACAGAGGGGGTCCGACATGAAGGCAACCGCCGGCTACAGCGCCGCCCAGATCGCCCTGCACTGGCTGATCGCGGGCGGCGTTCTGTTCAACTACGTGATGAGCGACGGGATGGGGCGCGCCCTGCACCAGGCCCGCGCGGGGCAGGAGGTGACGGCCGCCGGGGTCGCGCCGCATGTCCTGGTGGGCATGGTGCTGGTGGTGCTGGTGATCGCCCGCATCGGGCTGCGGCTGTGGCGTGGCGCGCCGGCGGCCGGGCCCGGGCTGCGCGGTCTGGTGGCGCGGGTCACCCACGGGCTGCTCTACCTGCTGATCCTGCTGGTGCCGGTGCTGGGCGCGCTGGCCTGGTTCGCCGGCGCGCCCACCGGCGGGCCGCACGGCGCGCTGTCCAATCTGCTGGTGCTGGTCGCGGCCGCGCATGTGCTGGCCGCGCTCTGGCACCATCTGGTGCTGAAGGACGGCGCGATGCGGCGGATGCTGCGACCGCGGTAAGGAAAGCGGCCCGGGTCTTCAGCCCCCGTCGTCCGCCGCGGCCACCACGCTGCCCCGGTTGGCCTGCCGCAGCGCGGCGGCGTCGTCGTCGTAGAGGAAGGGCAGGAAGGCATAGCGCCGCCCCTCGGTCACCCGGCCGACCGCGTGCAAGAGCGCGCAGGAGAACACCACCGCGCCCCCCGCCGGCGCCTTGAACGACCGCGGGCCGTATTCGGGGAACGACACCTCGCCGCCCGCAAAATCCTCGTTGAGGTTGATCGAGACCGCAAAGCGGCGATGCGCAGTGCTGGGCGTGGTGTTGTCGCGGTGCGGGGCGAAATGCCCGCCCTCGGCCGCGTCGTAGCAGGAGACGATATAGCGTTCCATCCGGGTGGCGTGGAACATGTGGACCTTGGCGATCTCGGGCACCACCCGGGTCAGGATGCGGTTCTGGATCGTGGCGATCAGCCGCTCGTCGCCGAGCGTGATGTCGCGGCGCATCTTGTGGCGGGCGTCGTGCATCCCCACCGTCCTGCCCTCCACCTGCCGCATGAAGCCCGAGACCTCGCCCCCCTCGGCCTCGTAGAGCCCGATCAGGTGGCGGCAGAGTTCGGGCTCGAAGACGCGGGGCAGGTAGAGGATCGGGGCCTGCAGCTCGATCCCGGCGAAGCGGGCGGGCGGGGGCAGGGCGGCGACCTGCGCCAGCGCCGCGGCGTTGCCCTCGGGGCTCAGCGGGTGGAAGCCGATGATCCGCATGGTGGGGTCGACCAGCACCCAGAACCGCCGCCGCGCCTCGCCCTCGCGCGCCGCGGCGCCGTAGAGCCGGCTGGCGGTCAGGTCGTGGTCCCAGAAGACGCGGATGCCGGGGAGGCGGTTGGCCAGCCGGCCCGCGCCTTCGTCGGCCGGGTCGGAGGACACCACGAAGAGCGCGGCGTGGATGTCGTCGAAGGCGGGCGACCGGCCGGCGGCCTCCAGCGCGGCCTGCACCGCGGGGTCGGCGGCCGAATGGGCGAAGAGCAGCACCAGGTAGCGGCCGGCGGCGGAATCGAGGGCATAGAGCGGGTTCTGCGGGGTTCGCTGGGTGAAGAAGGGGGCCGGCATCCCCGGCGCCAGAATCGCGAAATCCGCCATCGTTCCCCCGCCGCTGCCGAAAGGTCACCGTGACGGGGCAGGGGCCGGGCTGTCAACCGCGCCTGCCCCAGGGGGAAACATTCTGCACGCGCAAAGTGTTGATGCAGGTCAAGGCGATCTTCACGTAAAAATGCAAGACCGTTCCCAGCCACTCAGTCAAGCAGCGAGGACGCACGAATGCTCAAGAAATCCACCGCCACTTATGCCGCCGTGCTCGTGGCATCCGGATTGGCCGCCGGTGCGGCGCTGGCCGACGATGCGGCCCTGCGCGAAGAGGCGAAGAGCTATTTCTCGCCCATCCCCTCCACCGTCCCGGCCTCGCCGCAGAACCCGGTGACGCCCGAGAAGATCGCGCTGGGCAAGGCGCTGTTCTTCGATCCGCGGATGTCCGCCTCGGGCGTCTTCTCCTGCAACTCCTGCCACAACCTGGCCACGGGCGGCGACGACAACATGCCGGTCTCGATCGGCCACGGCTGGCAGAAGGGGCCGCGCAACGCGCCCACCGTGCTGAACTCGGTGTTCAACGAGGCGCAGTTCTGGGACGGCCGCGCCGCCGACCTGGCCGAACAGGCCAAGGGCCCGGTGCAGGCCGGGGTCGAGATGGCGAACACGCCCGACAACGTGGTCGCGACGCTGAAGTCGATGCCGCAATACGTGGCCTGGTTCCAGGCGGCCTTCCCCGGCGAGGAAGACCCCGTGACCTTCGACAACTTCGCGCTGGCCATCGAGGCCTTCGAGGCCACGCTGATCACCCCCGCGCCCTTCGACGCCTGGCTGAACGGCACCGACGGCGCGATGAACGAGGATGAGAAGGCGGGGCTGCAGGTCTTCATGGAGGCGGGCTGCGCGGCCTGCCACAGCGGGGTCAACCTGGGCGGCCTGGGCTACTATCCCTTCGGCCTGATCGAGAAGCCCGGCGCCGACATCCTGCCGCCCGGCGACAAGGGCCGCTACGTGGTGACCGATACCGTCAGCGACGAATACGTGTTCCGCGCCGCACCCCTGCGCAACACCGCGCTGACCGCGCCCTATTTCCACTCCGGCGTGGTCTGGGATCTGCGCACGGCGGTCGAGATCATGGCGACCTCGCAGCTGGGCGCCGACCTGTCGGAAGCCGAGATCGACCAGATCACCGCCTTCCTGGGCGCGCTGACCGGCGAGGTGCCTCAGATCGTCTATCCGATCCTGCCGGCCGAGACCGCGGTCACCCCGCGGCCGACGGGCGAGGTCAGGTAACCTGACGCAGGCGGCCCCCGCGCCCGGCGACGGGCGCGGGGGCTGTTGCCTGCCGGGCTCGGATACCCCTGCGCCATCGGCAAGGGGTGCGGAGCGCCGGGGCAGGGCTCCCGCAGGTAAGGGGTTGTCGCGTAACCAGTGAACCGGGGGGGCGAAGGCCGCGGTGCCGGCCAACTGGCCGGGGGGCGGAAGCCTCCCGGCACTTTCATTTCGGGCGCGGGCTCAGTGCCCGGCCAGGAATTTCTCCGCGTCCAGCGCCGCCATGCAGCCCATCCCGGCCGAGGTCACCGCCTGGCGGTAGATGTGGTCGGTCAGGTCGCCCGCGGCGAAGACCCCGGGGATCGAGGTGCGGGTCGAGCCCGGCTCCACCTTCACGTAGCCGCCGTTGTGCAGCTCCAGCTGGTCCTTCACCAGTTCGCTGGCCGGGGCATGGCCGATCGCCACGAAGAAGCCGGCGCAGGGGATGTCGGTCGTCCCGCCGGTCTGCACGTTGCGCGCCCTGACCGCGGTGACGCCCGGAGGCGTGTCGGTGCCAAGCACCTCGGTGACCTCGGAGTTCCAGACCACCTCGATCTTCGGGTGCTTGAAGAGGCGGTCCTGCATGATCTTTTCCGCCCGCAGGCTGTCGCGGCGGTGGATCAGCGTCACCTTGGTGGCGAAGTTGGTCAGGAACAGCGCCTCTTCCACCGCGGTATTGCCGCCGCCGATCACCACCACCTCTTTCCCGCGGTAGAAGAACCCGTCGCAGGTGGCGCAGGCCGAGACGCCGAAGCCCTTGAACCGCTCCTCCGAGGGCAGGCCCAGCCATTTCGCCTGCGCCCCGGTGGCCAGGATCACCGCGTCGGCGGTATAGGTGGTGCCGCTGTCGGCTTTCGCGGCGAAGGGGCGGGCGGAAAGGTCCAGCGCGGTGATGTAGTCGGAAATCACCTCCGCCCCCATGGCGCGGGCGTGTTCCTCCATCCGCACCATCAGGTCGGGGCCCTGCACATGGGTGTCGCCGGGCCAGTTCTCCACCTCGGTGGTGATGGTCAGCTGCCCGCCGGGCTGCAGCCCCTGGATCAGGATCGGGTCCAGCATCGCCCGGGCGCCATAGACCGCCGCCGTATAGCCCGCGGGGCCGGAGCCGATGATCAGGAGGCGGGTGTGGCGGGTCTCGGCCATGGCGGGTCCTTCGCGTTGCGGCTTCGGGTTCTAGCGGCGGGGGCGGGCGGTCACAAGCCGCGCGACATTGGATCGCGGAGGCGGGTCATAAGCGGGGGTTTGCGGCGGGGCGGTCGGGCGCCTGCCGCTTTCGACGGCAGTGGCCGCGCAGGTGCAGAGGGCGTCGGGCTCGGCAAGATCCTTGCGGCGACTCGGCCGCCGGCGCACGATGCCCGCATTCAGCACGTCCTTTCTTTCCCAAGGAGCTTCCGAAAATGCAATCCCTGCGCGTCCTGCTCGCCTTCCTTGGCCTTGCCCTGCTCGCCGCCTGTGAACCGGCCTTTTCGCTGCCCGGCGCCGCTGCCGATACCGCGGTCCACGACACCGGGGGCAGCGATGGCGGCGGCTACGGCTACTAGGGCCGGGAAGGGGCGCCAACGGGCTTGACCCGCTGCGGCTGCATCGTCATCAAGGCGGCGTATCGAACCCCAGAGAGAGGCGCGCGCCCATGACCCCCTCCCATGCCCTGCTTGCCAATCGGTCGCTGCCGGTCAAGGCGGCGATGATCCTGGCCGGCTCGGCCCTGATCGCGCTGGCGGCGCGCATCGAGGTGCCGATGTATCCCGTGCCGATGACGCTGCAGACCCTGATGATCTCGCTGATCGGGCTGACCTACGGCGCCCGGCTGGGCGCGCTGACCGTGCTGGCCTATCTGGCCGAGGGCGCGGCGGGCCTGCCGGTGTTCTCGGGCGGCAACGCGGGGCTCGGCTGGCTGATGGGCGGGCCGACCGCGGGCTTCCTCTGGGGCTTCGTGGTGATGGCGGCGCTGACCGGCTGGCTGGCCGAGCGGCTGGCGGCGCGCGGCTTCTGGCGGCTGTTCGCGGCCGCGGTGGTGCCGGCCTTCCTGCTCCTGGCCTTCGGCGGCGGCTGGCCGCTGGTGGCGGGCAGCCTGGGGATCGAGGCGCCCTGGCTGCAAAGCTCGCTCGCCGCGGTCTGGGCCAGCTTCGTGGCGCCCTTCCTGCCGGGCACGGTGGTGAAGTCGGCCATCGCGGCGATGATCGTGGCCGGGGGCTGGAAGGCCGCGTCCCGGCTGGGATGAGGCGGGCTGTCGGGGGCGGTGCGTGGAAACCACGCACCCTACGGCGTCCTGCGATCCGTGCCTGCCCGTGGGGTGCGTGGTTCCACGCACCCTTTCCCTATTCCGCGGCCTTGAGCGTGCTGTCGGACTTCATCTCGAAGCCCTGCTCGATCTTGTCCGAGGGCGCCACCGGATAGTCGCCCGAGAAGCAGGCGTCGCAGAACCGCGGCGCCTTCGGATCGCGGCCCGCGGCCTCGCCGGCGGCGCGGTAGAGCCCGTCGAGCGAGACGAAGCGCAAGGAATCCACCCCGATCCAGTCGCGCATCTCCTCCTCGGACATCCGCGCGGCCAGCAGCTTGTCGCGGTCGGGCGTGTCGACGCCGTAGAAGCAGGGCCAGGCGGTGGGGGGCGAGGCGATGCGGAAATGCACCTCGGCCGCGCCGGCCTCCAGGATCATGTCCTTGATCTTGCGCGAGGTCGTGCCGCGCACCACCGAATCGTCCACCAGCACGATCCGCTTGCCCTTCACCAGCGCGCGGTTGACGTTCAGCTTCAGCCGCACCCCCATGTTGCGGATCTGCTCGGTGGGCTCGATGAAGGTGCGGCCGACGTACTGGTTCCGCACGATGCCGAAGGCGAAGGGGATGCCGCTTTCCTGCGAAAAGCCGATGGCCGCGGGGGTGCCGCTGTCGGGCACCGGGCAGACCAGATCGGCCTCCACCGGCGCCTCGCGCGCCAGTTCCACCCCGATCTGCCGCCGCGTCTCGTAGACCGAGCGGCCGCCGATCAGCGAATCGGGGCGGCTGAAATAGACCTGCTCGAAGATGCAGAACCGGCTTGCGGCCTGCGCGAAGGGGCGGAACGAGGCGACCTTGCCGTTCTCGATCACCACCATCTCGCCCGGCTCGATCTCGCGCACGAACTCGGCCCCGATGATGTCGAGCCCGCAGGTCTCGGAGGACAGCACCCAGCCCTCGTCGCCCAGCCGGCCCAGCACCAGCGGCCGCACGCCGAGGGCATCGCGCACCCCGATCAGCTTGGTCCGCGTCATGCCCACCACCGAGAAGGCGCCCTCCACCCGGCGCAGCGCATCCTTCAGCCGCTCGGCGATGGTCTTCTGGATCGAGCGCGCCATCAGGTGGATGATGCATTCGCTGTCGGAGGAGGACTGGAAGATCGAGCCGCGCTCGATCAGCTCGCGCCGCAGCGCGGCGGCGTTGGTTAGGTTGCCGTTGTGGGCGATGGCGCAGCCGCCCATCGAGAACTCGCCGAAGAAGGGCTGCACGTCGCGGATCGCGGTCGCGCCCTTCGATCCGGCGGTGGAATAGCGCACATGCCCGATGGCCAGCGGGCCGGGCAGGGTCTCCATCACGTCCGGCGAGGTGAAGTTGTCGCGCACATAGCCGAAGCGGCGGGCCGAGTTGAACCCGTGCTCGGGGTCGTGGCTGACGATGCCGCCGGCCTCCTGCCCGCGGTGCTGCAGTGCGTGCAGGCCCAGCGCCACGAAATTCGCGGCCTCGGGCACCCCGATCACCCCGAAGACGCCGCATTCCTCGTGCAGCTTGTCATCGCCCGGGGCGGGATCGAAGGGGTGGCGGAAGGGCTGCATGGGCTGGCTCCGATTCCCATGGGGCGCGCGCGCGGTGCCCTTCATCTAGTGCCTGGCGGCCCGCATGTCACCCTGCCGTCGCAACATGCGATGCCGCTGCGCCGCAGAAACCGCTGGCCGCTCTTCAAGCCTGCCGGCTTTCATCGCTCCGCAGCGAAGAGGGCCGCGAGGGCCGATGAGCGCGCCCGCCCCGGTGTGGCGGGGGTGCGCCAGAATGCGCCCCGGCAGCGCTTTGCGCACTTTCCTTGGGCGGCCGGGAAGGCTAGCACCGGGGGCGCACCGGACCGGGGGGCGGATCATGACCTATTGCGTGGGGCTCTTGCTGAACGACGGGATCGTCCTGTTGTCGGACACCCGCACCAATGCCGGGCTCGACAACATCGCCATCTACCGCAAGATGTTCGTCTTCGAGCAGCCCGGCGAGCGGGTGGTGGCGATCCTGACCGCGGGCAGCCTGTCGGTGACCCAGACCACCATCGCCCGGCTGCGCGAGGCGATGGAGGGGCCCGACCCCACGCCCGAGAGCTCGATCATGCTGGCGCCCACCATGCTGAAGGTGGCCGAGATCGTGGGCAACATGCTGGCCGTGGTGCGCCGGGGGGTGGACGAGAAGCTGGCCATGGCGCAGGGCGTCTCGGCCAGCATGATCGTGGCCGGGCAGCGGTGCGGCGGCGCGATGCGGCTGTTCCTCATCTACCCCGAGGGCAATTTCATCGAGGCGACCGAGGACACCCCCTTCCTGCAGATCGGCGAGCACAAGTACGGCAAGCCGATCCTCGACCGGGTGGTGAAGCCCGCCACCTCGCTGTCGGACGCCAAGAAGGCGGTGCTGCTGTCGATGGATTCGACCCTGCGCTCCAACCTCTCGGTGGGGATGCCGCTGGATCTGGCGGTGATCGCCCGCGACGCCTGCCGGGTGACCGAGCGGCGGCGGATCGAGGCGGGGGACGAGCAGTTCCGGGCGATGTCCGAGGCCTGGAGCCGGGCGCTGCGCGAGGGGTTCGGCCGGATCGAGATATGAGGGTGGTGCTGACCGAGCCGGTGCATCCGGCGGCCGTGGCGATGCTGCGGGAGGCCGGCTGGCAGGTGCTGGAGGCAGCACCCGGCGCGGCCCTGCCGGCGGCCGAGGCGCTGATGGTGCGGATCCGCCGGCTGACCGAGGCCGAGGTGGCGGCGGTGCGGATGATCTCTAAGCACGGGACGGGGGTGGACAACATCCCGCTCGCGGCCGCGCGGGCCGCGGGCGTGGTGGTGGCCAATACGCCCGGCGCCAATGCCGGGGCGGTGGCGGAGCAGGCGGCGCTGCTGCTGCTGGCGCTCCTGCGCGATCTCGACGGGCAGCGGGCGGGCCGGGTGCAGGGACTGGGCGGCGCCGAGGGGCGGCGACTGGTGATCGCGGGCTATGGCGCCTCGGGCCGGCGGCTGGCGCGGGTGATGGCGGCGCTGGGCATGGCGGTGACCGTGGTCGCCCGGCCGGGCTCGGCCGCCGAGGCCGCGGCGCTGGCCGAGGGGCTGGCGGTAGCGCCGCTGGCCGAGGCGCTGGCGGGGGCCGATGCGCTGAGCCTGCACCTGCCGCTGACCGAGGCCACCCGGGGGCTGATCGAGGCCGCGGAACTGGCGGCGATGGCCCCCGGCGCGGTGGTGGTGAACTGCGCCCGCGGCGGGCTGGTGGACGAGGCGGCGCTGGTGGCGGCGCTGGAGGCCGGGCACCTGGGCGGCGCGGGGCTCGACGCCACCGAGGTGGAGCCGCTGCCCGCCGGCCATCCGCTGCGCAGCACCGCCCGGGTGATCCTGACCCCGCACGCCGCGGGCCTGTCGCAGGGCGCCTTCCGCCGGGTGGGGGAGGAGGCGGCGCGCAACCTGATCGACTGGGCCGCCGGCCGGCTGCGCCCCGAGGTGACGGTGGTCGCCGGGCGCTGACCGCCGGCTATACCCTCGCCGCCTCCAGCGCCTCCTGCGCGGCCATCCACAGGGCCTCGGCGCGGTCCAGCGCCTCCATCACCTCGGCGTATTTGCGGTTCCAGCTTTCCAGATCCGCCCGCCGGCCTTCGTCATAAAGCGCGGGGTCGGCCAGCTTTTCGGCCAGCCGCTCGCGCATGGCGTTGAGCTTGTCCAGCCGTTCCTCGCAGCGGCGGACCTCGGCCTTC
Source organism: Paracoccaceae bacterium (assembly GCA_037190175.1). Taxonomy (GTDB): domain Bacteria; phylum Pseudomonadota; class Alphaproteobacteria; order Rhodobacterales; family Rhodobacteraceae; genus JBBCJM01. The sequence continues at coordinate 10,776 of JBBCJM010000078.1, forward strand.
AGCGCCAGGGTCTCGTCGCGGGATTTCCTGGGTTTCTCAACGGGTTTCGGGGCGTCCTTCACCTCGTCCTCGCCCGCCAGCAGCTCGCGGCGATAGCTTTCCAGATCGCCGGGATAGGGTGCCACCGCGCCCCCCTTCACCAGCCAAAGCCGGTCGGCCACCAGCCCCAGCAGGTGCATGTCGTGGGAGACCAGGATCACCGCGCCGGCATATTCGGTCAGCGCCTCCACCAGCCCCTCGCGGCTCTCGATGTCCAGGTGGTTGGTGGGCTCGTCGAGGATCAGGAGGTGCGGGGCGTCGATGGTGGCCAGCAGCAGCGACAGCCGCGCCTTCTGCCCGCCGGAAAGCCGGGCGACCGGCGTATCGGCCTGGTCGGCGCCAAGGCCGAACCCCGCCAGCCGGGCGCGCAGCCGGGCCTGGTGCTCCTCGGGCCGCAGGCGCTGGACGTGCTGCAAGGGCGTCTCGTCCAGAAGCAGCTCGTCCACCTGGTGCTGGGCGAAATAGCCGATGCGCAGGCGGGAATGCCGGGTCACGCTGCCGCCCATCGGCGCCAGCTTGCCCGCCAGCAGTTTCGAGAGGGTCGACTTCCCCTCGCCGTTGCGGCCCAGCAGCGCGATCCGGTCGTCCTGGTCGATGCGCAGCGACAGCCGCCGCAGCACCGGCGGGCCGCCGTAGCCGACCGAGACGCCCTCCATGCTGATGATCGGGGGCGAGAGTTCCTCGGGCGGGGGGAAGGAGAACACCACCCGCGCGGCCTCCTCGGGCGCGGTGATCGGCGTCAGCTTCTCCAGCATCTTCACCCGGCTCTGCGCCTGCACGGCCTTCGACGCCTTGGCGCGGAAGCGGTCGACGAAGCTTTGCAGATGCGCCCGCCGCGCCTCGACCTTCTTCGCCTCGGCCGCCTGCACCGCGCGGCGTTCGGCCAGCTGCCGGGCGAACTGGTCGTAGCCGCCCTGCCAGTAGGTCAGCTTGCGGTTGTCCAGATGCAGGATGCCCTGCACCGCGCGATTGAGCAGCCCGCGGTCGTGGCTGATGATCAGCACCGTGTGGGGGTATTTCGCCAGATAGCTTTCCAGCCACAGCGAGCCTTCCAGGTCGAGGTAGTTGGTGGGTTCGTCCAAGAGCAGGTAGTCGGGCTGCGCGAACAGCACCCCGGCCAGCGCCACCCGCATCCGCCAGCCGCCGGAGAAGTCGGAACAGGGCCGGCGCTGGTCGGGGGTGTCGAAGCCCAGCCCCCGCAGGATGGCGCTGGCGCGCGCCTCGGCCGACCAGGCGTCTATGTCGGCCAGCCGCGCCTGCACCTCGGCGATGCGGTGGGGGTCGGTGGCGGTCGCGGCCTCGGCCATCAGGCCCGCGCGTTCGGTGTCGGCGGCCAGCACCGTGTCGATCAGCGAGGCGGAAGACGCCGGCGCCTCCTGCGCCACCCCGCCGATCCGGGCGCGGGCGGGCAGGCGGATCGCACCGCCCTCCAGCGCCAGCTCGCCCCGGATCAGGCGGAAGAGCGTGGTCTTGCCGGTGCCGTTGCGGCCCACCAGCCCCACCTTGTGCCCGGTGGGAATGGTGGCCGAGGCGCCCTCGAACAGGGGCCGGCCCTCGACCGAATAGGTGATGTCCTCGATCCGCAGCATGGCGCGCAGCCCTGCCGCGCGGGGCCGGGCTTGTCAATCGCCCGCCCTTGCGGATTCCTCGCGCCGCGCGCAGTCTGGCGGGCAAAGGAGTGCCCCCATGCCCGTCAAGAACCGCTTCGCCGAGATGCTGCCCGAACTGACCGCGATCCGGCGCGATTTCCACGAACACCCCGAACTGCTGTTCGACGTGCACCGCACCGCCGGCCGGGTGGCGGACCTGCTGCGCTCCTACGGCTGCGACGAGGTGGTGGAGGGGATCGGCCGCACCGGCGTGGTGGGGGTGATCCGGGGGCGCAGCGACAGCTCGGGCCGGGTGATCGGGCTGCGCGCCGACATGGATGCCTTGCCGATCGTCGAGGCCACCGGGCTGCCCTATGCCTCCAGGACCCCCGGCAAGATGCACGCCTGCGGGCATGACGGGCATACCACCATGCTGCTGGGCGCCGCCAAGTACCTGGCCGAGACCCGCAACTTCGACGGCACCGCGGTGGTGATCTTCCAGCCGGCGGAAGAGGGCGGCGGCGGCGGGCGCGAGATGGTGGCCGACGGCCTGGTCAGCCGCTGGGGGATCCAGGAGTTCTACGGGATGCACAACATGCCGGGCATCCCGCTGGGCACCTTCGCCATCCGCCCCGGCGCGATGATGGCCGCGGCCGACCAGTTCGACATCACCGTGACCGGCAAGGGCGGCCACGCGGCCAAGCCGCACGAATGCATCGACACCACCGTGGTGGCCGCGCATATCATCGTGGCGCTGCAGACCATCGCCAGCCGCAACGTGGACCCGATGAAGAACGTGGTGGTCTCGGTCTGCGCGGTCGAGACCGACAGCCCCGCCCACAACGTCATCCCCCAGGTGGTCAAGCTGAAGGGCACCGTGCGCACCATGGACCACGGCGTGCAGGACTTCGTGGAACGCCGGATCGGCGAGATCGTCACCGGCACCGCCATGGCGCTGGGGGCGCGGGCCGAGGTCGATTATCAGCGCGGCTATCCGGTGACCGTCAACACGCCCGAGAACACCGGCTTCGCCGCCGAGGTGGCGCGCGCGATCACGCCGCAGGTGGACACCGACACGCCCCCGCTGATGGGGGCCGAGGATTTCAGCTTCATGCTGAACGAACGGCCGGGGGCGTATATCTTCCTCGGCAACGGCGACACCGCGATGGTGCATCATCCGGCCTACAACTTCGACGACAACGCCATCCCCTTCGGCGCCTCGTGGTACGCCGGGATGGTCGAGGCGCGGATGCCGGTCGCGGCCTGAGGATGCTGCGCGACGCGGCGCTGATGCTGGCGGCGGGGATCGGGATCCCGGTGCTCGCCGCGCTGAACGCCCGGCTGGGGGCGCTGATGGGCGCGCCGGTGGCGGCGGCGGCGATCCTCTTCGCGGTGGCGTTTACGGCGGCCTTGATTACCATGCTGGCGACGGGCAGCGCGGGGGCCCTGCCGCGGGCCATGGGCGCGCCGCCGCACCTGTTCCTGGCCGGCACGCTGGTGGCCTTCTACGTGATCTCGATCACCGTCGTGGCCCCGCGCTTCGGGGTGGGCAATGCGATCTTCCTGGTGCTGCTGGGCCAGATGATCGCCGCCGCCGCCATCGACCATTTCGCGCTGTTCGGGGCCTTGGAGCGGCCCTTGACCGCGGTGCGGGCGGCGGGGATCGCGGTGATGGCCGGGGGGTTGATGCTGATCCAGCGGGGGTAGGGCGGGGTTCACCCCGCCTTCGTGCGCCGGCCGGTGAGGCGGGATGAATCCCGCCCTACTGCAAGCCCTTCAGGTATTCCGCCAGCTGCACCAGCCGGATCGGGGTCGGCGTCGGGATGCCGTCGCCGCCGTCATAGGGCACCAGCTCGCCGTCGAGCAGGGGGCCGAAGGCCGGCATCACCTCGGCCCCGTCGCGCCCGCCGGTATAGCCCCAGATCTGCGCCATCACCCGTGTGGCGGGATAGACCCCCCGGTTGCGGGCGGCGAGGCGGGTGAGATCCGCCGGCCGCTTCGCCAATTCCCCGGCCACCGGCCCGTCGCCGCGGCCGCCCGGCCCGTGGCAGGCGGCGCAGAAGCTGGCGAAGTCCTCGGCGCCCGAGGGGACCCGCGCCGGGCCGGGCAGGCAGGCGGCCAGCAGCGCGGCGCCGGCCAGCGTCAGGGGTAGGATCGCGCGCATCGGGCTGCCTCCGGGTTGCTTTGGCCGCACCCTGTCACCGCGGCCCGCCGCCTGCAAGTCACACCACCCGCCCCTCCGCCAGCCGCACGATGCGGTCCATCCGCGCGGCGAGGTCGAGGTTGTGGGTGGCGATCAGCGCGGCCAGCCCGGTCTCCCGCACCAGCGCCATCAGCGCCGCGAAGACCTGTTCCGAGGTCGCGGGGTCGAGGTTGCCGGTGGGCTCGTCGGCCAGCAGCACCTCCGGCCCGTTGGCCAGCCCCCGGCAGAAGGCCACCCGCTGCTGCTGCCCGCCCGACAGCTCCGCCGGCCGGTGGGTGGCGCGGTCGGCCACCCCCACCGCCTCCAGCAGCCGGCGTGCCCGCGCCTCGGCCTGCGCCCGGCCCGTGCCCGCGGCCAGCTGCGGCAGCACCACGTTCTCCAGCGCGGTGAACTCGGGCAGCAGGTGGTGGAACTGGTAGACGAAGCCCACCTTCGACCGCCGCGCCTCGGTCCGCCTTGCGTCCGACAGCCCGGTCATGTCCTGCCCGCCGATCGCCACCCGCCCCGAGTCGGCGGTGTCCAGCAGCCCCGCGATGTGCAAAAGCGTGGATTTGCCGGCGCCCGAGGGGGCGACCAGCGCCACCACCTCGCCGCGCGCCACGCTCAGGTCCACGCCGCGCAGCACCACCACCTCGGAGGGTTGGCCGCGGTTGTAGGCCTTGGCGATGCCGGAAAGCCCCAGCGCCTCACTCATAGCGCAGCGCCTCCACCGGGTTCATCCGCGCCGCGCGGCGGGCGGGGAAGATGGTGACGACGAAGGAGAGCCCCAGCGACAGCGCCACCGCCGAGACCACGTCCTGCACCCGCAGCAAGGCCGGCAGCGCGTAGATGCCGCGGATCGAGGGGTCCCAGGCCTGCCCGCCCGACATCCAGTTGATCGCCGAGAACACCGTGTCGATGTGGATGGCGAAGAGGCAGCCCAGGCCCACCCCCAGCGCGGTGCCCACCACCCCGGTCGAGGCGCCGCAGAGGAAGAAGATCCGCAGGATCGACCCCTCGGTCAGCCCCATGGTGCGCAGGATGCCGATGTCGCGGCCCTTGTTCTTCACCAGCATGATCAGGCCCGAGACGATGTTCAGCGTGGCGATCAGCACCAGCACCGACATGATGACGAACATCACGTTGTCCTCGATGTCGAGCGCGCGCAGGAAGGCGCCGGCGCTGTCGCGCCAGGTCCAGAGATAGGCGTTCTCGCCCCCCGCGCGCAGCAGGGCGGCGGTGTGGCGCTCGATCTGCTCGGGGTCGGTCACGCTCACCTGCACCTCGTCGGCCAGCCCCTCGCGGTTGAGGTAGCCCTGCGCCTCGGCCAGCGGCAGGTAGACCCGGGTGCGGTCGATGTCCCAGCGGCCGACCGAGAAGACATGGACCACCTCGTAGCTGTTCACCCGCGGCGAGGTGCCGAAGGCGGTGCGGGCGCCGTCGGGCGAGATCAGCCGGATGCGGTCGCCGACCGTCACCCCCAGTTCCTGCGCCACGCCCTGGCCGATGGCGATGCCTTCCTCCAGCCGGGCAAGCTCGCCCCCGTCGGCGATGCGCGGGATGGCCGCGATGTCCTCGGCCCGCATCCCGTAGATCTCGACCCCGGCGTTGCGGCCGTTGGCATTGGCCATCACCTGCCCCCTGACCACCGGCGCGGCGCTGGTGACCCCGGGCAGGGCGCGCAGCCTTTCGGTCACCGCCTCGTAATCGGCAAAGCCGCGCAGGGTGCGGCCGTCCGCATCCACATGGCTGCCGCCGATCACCGAGACATGGGCATTGGCGCCCAGGATGGTGTCCACGAACTCGGCCCGGAACCCGGCGCGCACCGACAGCGTGGCGATGAGCGCGAAGACGGCAAGGGTGATGCCCAGCAGGCTGATCACCGTCATGGTGCTGACCCCGCCCTGCGCCCGGCTGGCGCGCAGATAGCGCCAGGCGATCATCCATTCGAAGGCGGCGAAGGGGGGCGGGGTGCGGCTCATGCCGCCTGTGTGGCCGGGAGGCGCGGCGCGGTCAACCGGGCAAACCGGCGGCCGTGGCGGCAGGCGCCCTTGGACGCGGGAAACTTCTCCGATAGGTTGCGCCGGGCGAAGTGGCAGATGCCCGAGTGACAGGACGAGCATGATCCGGGTCGGCGTTCAGTTCTTCAACAAGCCGGACACGGTCATCGCGACGCTCGATTCGCTCGGCCGTTGCGCCGGCGCGGAGCGGGTTCACCTGACCTTGCTGCAGGACGGCATCGAGGGGCACCGGCCGCTTTTCGCCGCCTATGCGCCCCAGCACAGGGCGGCGCGGCAGGCGGTGGAGGAATGGCGCGCCCGTCACGGCGCGGCCTTCGCCTCGATCGAGATCGTTCCCCAGCCGGTGGGCCGCGGAACCGCGGCGACGGCCCGCATATTGTGTGACCGCCTGGCGGAGGGTTCGTCCTGGTTCGTGTTTTCCGAGGACGACGTGGTCTATGCCTCCGATGCGCTGGAGTGGTTTGCCGGGGTGATCGAGGATCCCGCCATCTTCACGGCGGAGGTCTGGGGGGTCGCGGGGGAATCCAAGTTCTTCGACGCCGGCAACGAGGCCGCACCCGAGGATCTGCGGCGCAGGGCCGTGGCGGTTGCCGCCCAGGACGGGCTGAAGTCCGCGTATCTGCTCAACCCGGTGATGCCCTCTTCCTGCTTTGCCACCACGCCGGGCCGGTGGAGGATATTCGGCGCCACCCGGGGCGAGCCCCAGGGGCCGCGCAAGGTCTGCGAGCGGCTGGTCGCCGAGGAGGCGCGCGTGGTCTGGCCGGTCGTCGCCCGTTGCAGCGACATCGGGATGCACCACCCCGCCGGGTTCAGCATGACGCTGAAGAAAAGCGCCGAGCGGGTTCCGGGCAAGAACCTGTACCTTCTGTCCGATCAGGTCGAAGGCGCCGCCGGGCCGCTGCGCCGGGCAAGGGGGACGGAGATCGCCCGGCTGCAGGACTTCAGGCCGCAGAGGGCCGGCTAGAGGGCCGACACCCGGTTTCAGAGCCTGGCATAGATCGCCGCCAGCCGCGAGACCGCGGCCTCGGGCGTCATCTCCTCGCTCTCGCCGGTGGCGCGCGAGGTGACTTCCACCTTGCCGGCGGCCAGTCCGCGCGGGCCGACGGTGATGCGCCAGGGCAGGCCGATCAGGTCCACGGTGGCGAACTTGGCCCCCGCGCGTTCGTCGCGGTCGTCGTAGAGCGCCTCGAGCCCGTGCTCGGCCAGCCCGCGGTACAGCCCCTCGCAGGCCAGGTCGGTGGAGCCGTCGCCCTGTTTCAGGTTCACGATGCCGACCGGGAAGGGCGTCACCCCCTCGGGCCAGATGATGCCGCGCTCGTCGTGCGAGGCCTCGATGATCGCGCCCAGCAGCCGCGAGACCCCGATGCCGTGCGAGCCCATGTGCACCGGCACCCGCTCGCCCTTGTCGTTCACCACCAGCGCGCCCATGGGTTCGGAATACTTGGTGCCGAAATAGAAGATCTGCCCCACCTCGATCCCGCGGCCGACCTTGCGGTGCGCCTCGGGGACCTTTTCGAACACGGCCGGGTCGTGGGTCTCGTCGGTGCGGGCGTAGAGCGCGGTGAACTCGGCGCAGACCGCCGCCACCTGCTCGCGGTCGTCGTAGTCGATCTCGCGCGCGCCCAGCTTCAGCCCCGTCACCCGGTCGTCGTAGAACACCTCCGACTCGCCGGTATTGGCCAGCACCAGGAACTCGTGCGTGTCGTCGCCGCCGATGGGGCCCGAGGCCGCGCGCATCGGGATCGCGGTCAGGCCCATCCGCTCGTAGGTGCGCAGGTAGCTGACCATGTGGCGGTTGTAGGCGTGCAGCGCGGCGTCCTTGTCGATGTCGAAGTTGTAGCCGTCCTTCATCAGGAACTCGCGCCCCCGCATCACGCCGAAGCGCGGCCGCATCTCGTCGCGGAACTTCCACTGGATGTGGTAGAGCGTCAGCGGCAGGTCCTTGTAGGAGGACACGTGCGACCGGAAGATGTCGGTGATCATCTCCTCGTTCGTGGGGCCGTAGAGCATCTCGCGGTCGTGCCGGTCCTTGAAGCGCAGCATCTCGGGGCCATAGGCGTCGTAGCGCCCGGATTCCCGCCAGAGATCCGCCGGCTGCAGGGTGGGCATCAGCAGGGGGATATGGCCCGCGCGCTGCTGTTCCTCGTGCACGATCGCCTCGATCCGGCGCAGCACCCGGTAGCCCAGCGGCAGCCAGGAATAGATCCCGGCCGTCTGCTGCTTGATCATGCCCGCGCGCAGCATGTAGCGGTGCGACACGATCTGCGCCTCGGCGGGGTTTTCCTTCAGCACGGGCAGGAAATAGCGGGACAGGCGCATGTGGTCCTCGGGGCAAGGGGCTCGCGGCCCCGGGCTTAAGCGATCCGCCCTGCGCAGACAAGCGGGCCGGGGTTGCTCTTCCGGCGCAAGGCCGCCCATCCCCCGCGCCCACGCAGCCGTGAACGCCCTTTCCCGCGGGACCGGCCTATCCTCGCGCGCGTCACGGGGAGAAGGATCGCCCATGTTGCGCCTCGTCGCCCTCTTCGCCCTTGCCCTCGCGCCCGGCCTGCCCGCCGCGGCGCAGGACGAGCGGATCCCCAGCCACTGCATCGCGCTGGCGCAGGGGCCGGAGCGGGTGCAGCGCGCGGGTTTCGGCGATCCCCTGGCGGACAACACCGTGCGGCTGCACTACCTGAACCACGCCTCCTTCCTGATCGAGACGCCGCGGGGGCTGACCGCGGTCACCGACTACACCGGCCATGTCGGGGCAAGCGACCACGTGCCCGACATCGTGACGATGAACAACGCGCATTCCACCCACTGGACCCCGTACCCCGACCCGCGCATCCCGCATGTCCTGCAGGGCTGGGGCGACACGGAAGGGCCGGCCGAGCACCGGCTGGATCTGGGCGAGATGCTGGTGCGCAACGTGCCGACCGACGTGCGCAGCGGCTGGGGCTACGACAGCTATGGCGTGCGGTCGGACGGCAACTCGATCTTCATCTTCGAGGTGGCCGGGCTCTGCATCGGCCATCTGGGCCACCTGCACCACATCCCCGACGAGGCGCAATACGCCACCATCGGCCGGCTGGACGTGGTGATGGTGCCGGTGGACGGCGGCTATACGCTGGACCTCAACTCAATGATGCAGGTGGTGCAGCGGTTCCGCTCCTCGGTCGTCATCCCGATGCACTGGTTCTCGGGCGCCTCGCTGGAGCGGTTCCTGCGCGAGATGGAGCGCGAGTTCGACGTGGTGCGGATGGAGCAGCCCGACATCGAGCTGGGCCTGCACAAGCTGCCGGGGCGGCCGACCATCCTGGTGCTGCGGCCGGAGTGGCTGAACTGACCTTGCGCCCGCGCCGGGGCGCGCTAGGGTCGCGGCCATGCTGGAACCCGCCACCCCCGCCTTCGTCGAGACCCTCGCCCGCCGCCTGCCGCCCGGCATGCTGGGGCAGCCCGAGGTCCGCCACCTGACCGAGCCGCGCGGCAACTGGCAGGGGCAGGCCGCGGTGTTGGCGCGGCCGCGGCGGGTGGAGGAGGTCTCGACCATCCTCGCCCTTTGCCATGAGGCGCGGGTGGGCGTCGTCCCCTGGGGCGGCGGCACCGGGCTGGTGGCCGGGCAGGTGATGCCCGAAGGCCCGGCGCCGGTGCTGCTGTCGCTGGAACGGATGGCGGCGGTGCGCGACGTGGACGCGGCCGGCGGCACGATGGTGATCGAGGCCGGGGCGACCCTTGCCGCCGCCCGCGCCGCGGCGGAAGGCGTGGGCCGGCTCTTCCCGCTGTCGATCGGCTCGGAGGGCACGGCCAGCCTGGGCGGGATCCTCTCCACCAATGCCGGGGGGGTGAACGTGCTGCGCTGGGGCAATGCCCGCGACCTCTGCCTGGGGCTGGAGGCGGTGTTCCCGGACGGGACCGTCTGGAACGGGCTGAAGCGGCTGCGCAAGGACAACACCGGATACGACCTGAGGAACCTGCTGGTGGGGGCGGAGGGCACGCTGGCGGTGATCACCGCGGCCTGCCTGCGGCTGGTGATGCCGCCGGCCGGGCGGGCGACCGCGCTGGTCGCGGTGCCGGACCCGGCCGCGGCGCTGGCCCTGCTGGCGCTGGCCGAGCGGCGGCTGGCGGGCCTCGTCTCGGCCTTCGAGCTGATCGGGGGCACGGGCTGGGCCTTCCTGGCCGAGACCATGGGCCTGCGCTGCCCGCTGGAGCCCGCGCCCGGCTGGTCGGTGCTGGTGGACCTGGGCCTGCCCGCCGGCCTCGACCCCGACGAGGCGATGGCGATGCTCTACGCCGAGGCCGAGGAGGAAGGGCTGGCGCTGGACGCGGTGATGGCCACCAGCGAGGCGCAAAGGGCGGCGCTCTGGCACCTGCGCGAGACCATCCCCGAGGGCAACCGGCTGATCGGCGCGGTGGCCAGCCACGACGTGTCGCTGCCGCAGGCCCGGGTGCCGGAGTTCATCGCCGCGGCGGCTCAGGCGGTGGCGGGACTGGGGCCGTTCCGGGTGAACTGCTTCGGCCATCTGGGCGACGGCAACCTGCATTACAACGTCTTCCCGCCCCGGGGGGGCCGCAAGGCCGACCATCTGGCGGCGCGCGAGGCGGTCACCCGGGCGATCCACGATCTGGTCGACGGCTTCGGCGGCTCGGTCAGCGCCGAGCACGGGATCGGCCGGCTGAAGGTCGCCGACCTGGAACGCTACGGCGACCCGGCCAAGCTGGCCGCGATGCGGGCGATCAAGGCGGCGCTGGACCCGAGGGGGATCCTGAACCCCGGCGCGGTGCTGCGGGTGGGGTGAGGGTTGAGAGGCCGGCCGGTAAGGTGGGCAATATTGCCCACCCCACCCCCAAAAGCGAAGGGGCGCGCGGAACCCCGCGCGCCCCGCAAAGCCCGGCATCGCCCGTCACTTCGGCGCGATCATCATCACCATCTGGCGGCCTTCGAGCTTGGGCATCGATTCGACCTTGCCCTTCTCGCCCACGTCCGCCGCCACCCGGTTCAGCAGGTCGAGGCCCAGCTGCTGGTGCGCCATCTCGCGGCCGCGGAAGCGCAGGGTGACCTTCACCTTGTCGCCCTCGTCCAGGAACTTGGTCACCGAGCGCATCTTGACCTGATAGTCGTGCTCGTCGGTGCCGGGGCGGAACTTGATTTCCTTGATCTCGATGATGTGCTGCTTCTTGCGCGCCTCGGCCTCGCGCTTCTGCGTCTCGTACTTGAACTTGCCGTAGTCCATGATCTTGCAGACCGGCGGCACCGCGGTCGGCGAGATCTCCACCAGATCGAGGCCCGCCTCCTCGGCCATGGCCAGCGCCCGGGCGGGCGTCACGATGCCGACGTTCTCGCCGTCCGCCCCGATCAGGCGGATCTCGCCGCCGCGGATGCGGTCGTTGACGCGGGGGCCGGTGTCGCGGGGCGGCGGGGCGTGTTGCGGTCTGCGGGCTATGGCTGTGGTCCTTCTGTGGTGGCGATTTTTCAGGCGCGGAACATAAGGCGACGGGGGCGCGGCTTCAACTGCTATCCGAGGGGGCGGGCAC
>JBBCJM010000079.1:0-34552 GCA_037190175.1 Paracoccaceae bacterium
AGCGGCGCCAGGTCGGCGGCCGGGCAGGCCCGCGCCCGCCCGGCGCGTCCGGCCCCGGCCTGCCGGCGCAGCGTCGTCTCCAGCGCAGCCTCTGGGCTGTCGGTGAACCGGCGGGCCAGCGCGGCATCGGCGATGTGGAAGAACCGCGGCACATGCGCCAGGAAGCTGAACCCGGCGCCGAGGTAGAGGGGCAGCGCCGCGGCGGTGATCCCCGCGCCCATCAGCATCGCGTAACGCTCCTGCAGATACCGCAGGATGCCCCGGCCGAGGCCCAGCCCCCGCGCCGCGGGCGCCGTGATCCAGGTGGTGAGTTCGGCGCCCTCGACCGCCGCGCCGTCCAGCCGGAAGGTGGCCGGCGTCGCGCCCATCGCCGCCACCACCGCATCCCCGCGCAGGGCCACGACCGAGGCGTTGCGGCCCTGCGCCCGGGGGGCCTCGCGCATCTGCCAGCCGATGAAGTCCGCCCGCGCCAGCGCGATGGGCCGCGGCCAAAGGTCGCGGTAAAAGGCCGCGAGCGCCTCGTCCGGAACCCCCAGCTCCGCCGCGCTGCCGATCCGCACCCCGTCGGGGAAGGCGGCCGATCCGGCGGCAGGGGCGGGTTTTCCGGTCATCTGGGGCGGGCTCGCGGCTTCCGGGCTTTGCGGCGGTGATCGCATATTCCCCGCCGGGCCGCCACCATGGCGGTTACGCCGGGCAGCGAGCCGCCATCGCATGACTCGATGATTGACTGACAGAGTTACAAACAGTTTGCGCGCCCTTCCACCCCATGCTAGAGCCTCCCCGCGGATCCGCTGGGGGAGGGACGGGATGGGCAGGCAATCCGGGCAACCGATCGAGGGCGACATCGCCGGGCTCGACCCCTTCCTGCTGATCTCCGCGCTGGTGCAGGCGACGGGCGAGGCTGACCTGCTGCACGAGGCCATGCCCTATGCCATGGCTCCAAGCCGGACCCCCGACACGCTGCCCGCCCCCCTGCGCCGGCGGATGGCGGACCTCGCCGCCCGCGCGGTGGAAGAGCCGACGAACTTTACCCTTTCGCCCGACCTCCTGCGCGAGATGGTGAACTTCGCCGCCGGCACCGAGGTGCCGCCCGACTACCTGCCGATGCTGCTGGAGGAATCCGGCGTGCTGCCCCGCGCGGTGGACGCGCTGGGGCCGCTGCCGCAGGCGCCGCATTCGGTCGCCATCGTCGGCGCCGGGGTGTTCTCCATCGCGCTGGCGGTCTATCTGAAACGCGCCGGCATCCCCTTCACCATCTACGAGAAGAGCGACGGCCTGGGCGGCACCTGGGTCGACAGCCGCTATCCCGGCTGCGGCGTGGACACCACCAGCCACCTCTACGTCTATTCCTTCGCGCTGAACCCCGACTGGCCGCGCTATTTCAGCAAGCAGCGGGAGGTGCTGGAGTATCTCGGGCAGGTGGTCGACCGCTTCGGCCTGCGCGAGCACATGCGCTTCGGCACCGCCATCGAGGCCGCCCGCTATGACGAGACCGCCAGCCGCTGGCGCCTGACCGCGCGCGCGAAGGGGCAGGCGGAGGAGATCGAGGCGAATGTCCTGGTCAGCTGCGTCGGCCAACTGAGCGTGCCCTTCACCCCGGACATCCCGGGGCTGGACAGCTTCGCCGGCCCGGTGCTGCACACCGCCCGCTGGCCGGCGGACGCCGATCTGGCCGGCAAGCGGGTGGCGATGATCGGCGCGGCGGCCAGTGCGGTGCAGCTTGGCCCCACCATCGCCCCCGAGGTGCAAAGCCTCACCGTCTTCCAGCGGTCGCCGCAATGGCTGTCGGTGCGGCCCAACTATCACCTGCCGGTCGGCGCGGGGGAACGGCGGGCGCTGCGTGAGATCCCGCATTTCATCAACTGGCACCGGCTGGGGGTGCTGTGGCAGTTCGGCGACCGGCTGTACCCCGCGCTGATCACCGAGGACGGCCGCCCCTCGCCCGCCAACGACGAGTTGCGCCGGATGTGGGAGGGGCATATCCGCGGCAAGCTGGAGGGCCGGCCCGACCTCTTGGCCAAGGCGCTGCCCGACTTCCCGCCGCTGACCAAGCGGGTGCCGGTGGATTTCGGCTGGCTCGACATGCTTCGCCGCGACAATGTGCATCTGGTCACCAACCGGATCGCCAGGGCGGAGCCCGGGGGGCTGGTCACCGCCGACGGCACGCTGCACGCGGCCGACGCGATCGTGCTGGCCACCGGCTATGAGGCGACGCGGATGATCCAGACCCTGCGGATCGAGGGCCGCGCCGGCCGCGACCTGCAAGCCGAATGGCAGGGTGACGATGCGCGTGCCTATCTGGGGATGACCGTGGCGGGCTACCCCAACCTGTTCATCATGTACGGCCCCAACAGCAACCTCGGCCACGGCGGCAGCCTGATGTTCCAGGGCGAGTGCCAGGCGCGCTACATCGCCACCGCCCTGCGGCACATGGCCGGCGCCGGCGCCGCCGAGATCGAATGCCGCGACGAGGTGTTCCGCGCCTTCAACGCCGAACTCGACCGCCAGATGGCGCGCACGGTCTGGACCACCCCGGGGGTAACCAACTGGTTCAAGAACAGCCGCGGCCGCGTCGTCAACAACTGGCCCTGGCCGCTGCAAGGCTACTGGCAGCGCACCCGCGCCTTCGCGCCCGGGGACTATGCCATTCGGTGACCGGGGCGGATCCTGACATGTCGTATGACAATATGCTTGAGTGTCGATGTGCAGGGCCATAGTCTCCGACCGGCCAGAACGACACGCCTGCCAGCCCCGCGAGGAAGCCCGATGACATCCCCCCTTCGCCCCGAATTCCAGACCGAGCTGTTCGAGAAGGGCCTCGGCATCCGCCGCGAGGTCGTGGGCGAGGCCTATGTCGAACGCTCGCTGGCCAATGCCGACGATTTCACCGCGCCCCTGCAGAAGCTCATCACCGAATGGTGCTGGGGCGAGGTCTGGGGCCGCACCGGGCTGGACCGGCGCACGCGCAGCTTCCTGAACCTCGCCATGCTGGCGGCGCTGAACCGGCCGCACGAGCTGCGGCTGCACGTGCAGGGCGCGCTGAACAACGGCATCTCGCCCGAGGAGATCCGCGAGGTCGTGCTGCAGGTCGCGATCTATTGCGGGGTGCCGGCGGCGCTGGACGCCCAAAGGGTGGCGGTCGAGGCGATCCGGTCGCATCAGGCCGAGGGGAACACCTGCCCTTGACCGCGCCCGCCCTGCACCCGGAGCTTCGCGCGCGGCTGGCCACGGCGGGGCCGGCCACCGTCGAGGCCGCGCGCGCGGGCCTCATGGCGCGCTATGGCGGCCTGCCGCGGGCCGAGGTCGGCGCCGCCCGCGACCTGTCGATCCCCGGCCCCCTCGGCCCGCTGCGGCTGCGCATCTATCGCCCAAAGGCCGCCGGGCCGCGGCCGGTGCTGGTCTGGCTGCACGGCGGCGGCTTCGTGGTGGGCAACCTCGAGACGCATGACGCGCTGTGCCGCGCGCTGTGCGCGGGGGCCCGGGCGGTGGTGGTGGCGGTCGATTACGCGCTGGCGCCCGAGCACCGCTTTCCGGCGGGGCTGAACGACTGCCTCGCCGCGATCCGCTGGGTGGTGGGGAACATGGCCGAGATCGGCGGCGACCCGCGGCGGCTGGCGCTGGGCGGCGACAGCGCCGGAGCCAATCTGGCCGCGGTCTGCGCGCTGGAGCTGCGGGGCGAGGGGCTGGCGGCGCTGCTGCTGGCCTGCCCGGTCACCGACGCGCCCGACCCCGCCCGGCCCTCCTACATCGAGCGGGCCGAGGGGTGGGGGCTGACCGCGGCCGGGATGGACTGGTTCTTCCGCCAGTACCTGGACGATCCGGCGCAGGCCCGCGACCCCCGCGTCGCCCCGCTGCGGGCAAAGGATCTGTCCGCCCTGCCGCCCACCTGGCTGCTGACCGCCGAGTTCGATCCCCTGCGCGACGAGGGGGCGGAGTTCGCCCGCCGGCTGGACGCGGCCGGGGTGGTGGTCGAACATCTGCATGATGCCGAGGCCAACCACGGTTTCGTGGTCTGGGCCGGCACCACCGAACCTTCGGCCCGGGCGATCCGTGCCGCCTGCACCTGGCTGGACCGGCGTCTGGCCGAGATTGACGACGGGAGAGAACAATGACGAGCCTGGGCTTCATCGGGGTCGGACGGATGGGCGCGCCGATGGTGCGGCGGCTGATGGCGGCGGGCCATGCGGTGACCGTCCACGACCCCAACGCGGCGGCGGTGGCGGATCTGGTGGCAGCCGGCGCCACGGCGGCCGAGGGGCCGGCCACGCTGGCCGACCGGGCCGAGATCGTCTTCCTGTCGCTGCCCACGCCCGAGATCGTGCAGGCGGTGGCCTCCGGCCTGGCCGGCGGCAAGGCGCTGCGGATCGTGGTCGACCTTTCCACCACCGGGCCGCGCGGGGCCAAGGCGCTGGCCGAGGGGCTCGCCCGGCACGGGATCGGCTGCGTCGACTGCCCGGTCAGCGGCGGGGTGGCGGGGGCGGAAAACGGCAAGCTGTCGCTGATGGCCGCGGGGGCCGACGCGCATTTCACCGAGGTGGAACCCCTGCTGCTGACCTTCGGCAAGGTCACCCATGTCGGGCAGGAACCCGGGCAGGCCCAGCTGATCAAAGTGATCAACAACCTGATGTCGGTGACCGCGCTCGCCATCGCCTCCGAGGGGCTGGTGCTGGCGCAGAAGGCCGGCCTCGATCCCGCGGTGCTGATGCAGGTGGTCAACACCGGCAGCGGCCGCAGCAACGCGTCGGAAGACAAGGTGCCGAAATACGTGCTCACCCGCTCCTTCGACTTCGGCTTCGCGCTGGGGCTGTCGGCCAAGGACGTGCGGCTGTGCCTGGACGAGGCCGAGGCGCTGGGGGTGCCGATGATCGTCGGCCAGGCGGCGCGGCAGGTGCTGACCATCGCCAAGGGGATGCTGGGGCCGGAGGGCGACCTCAGCGAGCTGATCAAGCCCATGGAGCAATGGGCGGGCGTCGAGGTGAGGCCGGGGAGGTGAGCGCCTCGGCCCTTCTGGCCGGCTTCGCGGCGGGGCCGGTGAAGGTGCCGGAGGCGGTGCGGCACGAGGCGGTGCGGTCGATCACCAACGGCCTCGCCACCGGGCTGGCCGGCAGCGGCGATGCCGCGACCGGGATCGCGGCGCGGGTGGCGGGGCGGTTCTCCTCCGAGGCCCAGGCCAGCGTCATCGGGCGCAGCGGGCGGGTGGACATCCTCACCGCCGCCTTCCTGAACGCCATCGCCATCAACGTGCACGATTTCGACGACACCCATCCCGGCACCATCCTGCATCCCACCGCGCCGGTGCTGCCGGTGCTGCTGGCGCTGGCCGAGACGCGGCCGGTCACCGGCGCGGCGCTGCTCGACGCCTTCGCCGTGGGGGTCGAGGTGGAATGCCGGATCGCCAATGCAGTCTCCCCCGGCCACTACCGCCGCGGCTGGCACATCACCCCCACCTGCGGCGTGTTCGGCGCCGCTGCGGCGGCGGGGCGGGTGCTGGGGCTGGACGGCGCAAGGATGCTGGACGCCTTCGGCATCGCCTCGGCCCAATCCTCGGGTCTGGTCGAGACGCTGGGGACCATGGCGAAGAGCGTGGGCGTGGGGAATGCGGCAAGGGGCGGGCTCTTGGCGGCGCTGCTGGCGCAGGAGGGGATGAAGGGGCCGGGGTTGCCGCTGGAGGGCCCGCGTGGGTTCCTGCGGGTGACCGGCGAGGGCGCCGATCCTGCCTGCCTGACCGAGGGGCTGGGCAAGCACTGGGAACTGCCGAAGAACACGTACAAGCCCTATCCCTGCGGGGTGGTGCTGAACGCGGTGATCGAGGCGGCGCTGGAAATCGCCGCCCGGCCCGGCTTCAACCCCGCCCGGGTGGTGCGGGCCGAGGTGCGCGGCCATGCCCTCTTGGCCGAGCGCGCCGACCGCCCGACCCCGGCCGAGGGCCGCGAGGCGCAGGTCAGCGCCCAGCACGCGGTGGCGGTGGCGCTGCGGCACGGGCGGGCGGGGCTGGACGAATTCTCCGACGCCGCCGTGCAGGACCCTGCCAACATCGACCTGCGCAACAAGGTGGCGGTTGTCATCGACCCCGCCCTGCCGGTAGGCGCCGCCATGCTGGCGGTGACGCTGGCGGACGGAGCCACCCTCGCCCGCCGCATCGACCAGGCCCGCGGCGACACCACCCGCCCGCTGACCGACGCCGAGATCGAGGGCAAGCTGCGGCAACTGGCGGCATGGGGCGCGCCGGGGGTGGCGGTGGAACCGCTGCTGCGCGCCCTGCGGGACCTGCCGGGAACCGCGGACGCCGGAGCCCTCGCCCGGCTGGCGACGCCCTGATCTCCATCCTCCGGCGTTGCGCCGGTGGAAAGCGCCGGGGGTTTCACACCCCCGGACCCCCGTGGAGTATTTCTCCAAGGTGAGGAGACAAGGGGGGACAATTTTAGTCGAATTGTTCCTCATCTTGGCCGAAATACTCCGGAGTCCGGGGCAGCGCCCCGGAGGGTTCAGCCTGCGCAACACTTGAAAGAAGGCCGTAGCAACTGTCTTTCACGCGGTTTGATTGCGGTAGTCTTGTCCTGCCCTGGTCATTGCGTTGAGGATTGTGAGGAGTTTTCTGGCGCAGGCTGTGATGGCGAGTTTCGGGGGTTTTCCGGCGGCTTCGAGGCGGGTCCGGAATGCCTTGAGGGCCGGATCGTAGCGCGAGGCGATGTGAGGGGGGACCGTGGCCCCGGTGGGGCCGCGTAAGCCCCCCGCAAGGGCGAGGTAGAGCGCGCGGCGGACATCTGGCCTCCCGCCCCAGATGCGGCGCTTGCCACGATGAAGGCCGCTGTCGCAGGCCTGGGGGGCGAGGCCTGCGAGGCTGGCGATCCGGCGATGGTCAAGCTGACCAAGCTCGGGCAGGCGGGCGATCAGGACGGCGGCGATCGTAGGGCCGATGCCGGGCACCGAGCGCAGGCGGCGCCTCTCTTCGGCCAGTCGGTCGCGGGTTTCGATCAGTACCGCGATGACCGTTTCGATGGCCTTGAGATGGGCCTGCAGGACGTCGACAAGCGCCGCGATCTCGCGCAGGAGCCAGGGATCGCGGGCGGTTCCGGCGCGGTTCTTCTCGGCCCGGATCGTGGCGACCAGGTCGTCCCGGCGGGCCACAAGGTCGCAGAGCCGCGCCCGGTCGGGGTCCTCCGGCGGGGTCGGGGGCCAGCTCCAGTGCCCGGCCCATGCGGGCCAGCACCTCGGCGTCCACCCGGTCGGTCTTGGCCAGCCTGCCGGTCGCGCGGGCGAACGCGCGGGCCTGGCGGGGGTTCACGCGGGCATGAGGAACGCCTGCCTTCGCCAGGGCATGGGTCAGGGGCCGCTCATAGCCGCCGGAGGCCTCCAGCACCACGAGCGCCCCCTTCGCAGCACTGGCAAACCGCGCGAGCGCCGGCTTCGTCGCGGCAATCCGCTCGTGGCGGGATGTGGAAAGGTGGAAGACGTCGATCCAGTCCTTCGCGATATCGACGCCGATGATGTCTTGTGCGATCATGACGGCACCTGTCCTTGATCTGCGGGATCGGTCGTTCACGCGACCCTCCCAGGCAACTGTTCAGGTTCGAAGTCGGTCGGCAGACGAGCCCCAAGCTACGGCACGGGCTCAAAGGCCCAAGGGTGGGTCGGGGTCTCGTCTGCCACCACCATCATCGCAGATCGCAAAGAGACAAGGGTGGGCGATCTCACGCACCTTCCGGGCCAGTCCCTAACGCGCCGGCTGGTCTCCCGCCATCACGCCGCCGTCGATCACCAGGCTCTCCCCGTTCACCATCGCGGATTCGTCAGAACACAGATAGACCGCCGCCGCGGCTACCTCGTCCGGGCGGATCATCCGGCCGATGGGCTGGTAACGGGCGAGCGCCTCGAACCGTTCCTTCTCCTCGCCCGGGTAGTATTTCGCCAGATAGCCCTCGACGAAGGGCGTGTGCACCCGGGCCGGGCAGATGCAGTTGGCCCGGATCCCCTGCCCCACGTAGTCCACGGCGATCGAGCGGGTCATCATCTGGATCGCAGCCTTGGAGGCGCTGTAGACGAAGCGTTCGTGCATGGCGCGGACCGAGGCCAGCGAGGCCATGTTCAGCACCACCCCGCCGCCGCGGGCGATCATCCCGGGCAGGAAGCCGCGGGTGACGTTGAACAGCCCCTCGACATTCACCCCGAACACCAACCGGATGTCCTCGAGCGACGCATCCAGCAGCTTGCCGATGGTGATCGCAGCAGCGTTGTTGACCAGCACGTTGACGCCTTCGGTCTCGGGCGCCGCTGCCAGCGCGGCAATCCCTTCGGGGTCGGTCACGTCCAGCCGCCGGGCCAGCACCCGGCCGGGGCCTGGCAGGCCGTCGCATTGCGCGGCCAGCCTCTCGGGGTCGAGGTCGGTGGCGATCACCGTGGCCCCCTCGGCCTTGAAGGCCGCCACCATCGCCATGCCGATGCCCCCGGCGGCGCCGGTGATCAGGCAGGTCTTTCCGTGCAATCTCATGGGTTTCCTTTCAGGCGGCCGACCAGCCGCCGTCGATGGCCAGATTGGCGCCGTTGATGTGCTCCGACCCCGGGCCGCAGAGGAACACCGCCGCGCGCCCCACCGCCTCGACCTTCACAAAGCGGCCGGTGGGGTTGCGGCCGGTCAGATACTCGGCCTCGGCGCCCCCCTGCGCGGCGATCTTCGACAGGATGGCCTCGGTCGGCACGGTGCCGGGGCTGATGGCGTTGCAGGTGATGCCGGTGCGGGCCAGTTCCACCGCCAGCGCCCGGGTCATGCCCAGAAGCGCCGATTTGGTCGTCACATAGTCGATGCGGTTCTCGGCGCCCCTTACGCCATAGATCGAGGCCATGTTGACGATCCGGCCCCAGCCCGCCGCCTTCATCCCCGGGACGCAGAGGCGCGCCAGATGGAAGGCCGCCGACAGGTTGACGGCCAGCGAGGCGTCCCATTCGGCGGGGGTGAACTCCTCGACCGGGTGGAAATGGCGCAGCACGGCGTTGTTGACCACGATGGCGGGGAGCCCCAGCCGGGCCTGCACATCGGCCACCATCGCCTCGATTTCCCCGACAGACCGCAGGTCGGTGCCATGAAACATCGCCCTGACGCCGGTTTCCCCGGCAATCCGGGCCGCCGCCGCCTCGCCCGTGGCGGGGTCGCAGAGGCCATGCACCACCACATCCGCCCCGGCCGCCGCCAGGGCCCGGGCGATCCCGTAGCCGAGGCCGGCGACCGAGCCCGTGACCAGCGCCACCCTGCCCTTCATCAGCCCATCCCCTCCCGCGATGCCACGTCCAGCCGCACCGCCATCCCTTCCAGCCCCGGCACCGGCGGAAACAGCTGCATCACCAGCGGATCGTGGCCGGGGATCACATGATCGTCGCTGTCGGCCAGCACCCGGATGGTGCGGTAGCCCTCCAGCAGTTCGCCCACATGATACACGGCGGGAAACACCAGATTGCTGCGGAAGTTGCGGTAGAGGTGGGTGGCGTCCGAGGCCACCACCACCCAGCCGCGCCGGGTCCAGACCCGCACCACCTGCAAGCCGCCGGAATGCCCGCCCGTGCGGTGCAGGCTCAGCCCCTCGGCCAGTTCCGTCACCCCGTCGTGAAAGGCGATGCGGCCGGCGAAGTTCAGCCGCACGAAATCCACCACATCCTCGACATCGAAGGGATGGCGCAGGAAGCCGTGGCACATGCAGGGGCCGGTGGCATAGGCGGCCTCCTGCGCCTGCAGGTGGAAACAGGCGCGGGGGAAGTCGCCCAGCGTCCCGGCGTGGTCGTAGTGCAGATGGGTCAGGATCACCCGGTCGACCTGCGCGGCGTCGATCCCCAGCCGGGCCAACGCGGCGGCGGGGCGGAAGGACAGGTCGCGACCGCGGGCCCGGGCAGCGTCCTCGCCGAAGCCGGTGTCGATGACGAAGGTCCTGTCTGACCGTCTGGCAACCCAGATGTAATAGAACAGATCCTCGCCCGCCTCGTGCAGGTCGCCGCCGATCCAGTTGTCGGCGGCGCTGCGGCCGGTGTGGCGGGCATAGCGCAGCGCGAAAAGCTCGAACGGTTTCGGCATGGGATTCCCCTTCAGACCGACAGCCCGCCGTCGATGGCGATCTCGGCCCCGGTGATATAGCCGGCATCGTCGGACAACAGGAACAGCACCAGTTTCGCCACGTCATCCGCCGTCCCGGCCCGGCCGAGGGGGATGCTGGCCAGCCGCGCCTCATAGGCTTCGCGCCCCATCGCCGCCAGCATCGGGGTGTCGATGAAGGCCGGGTGCACCGAATTCACCCGAATGCGGGGGGCAAGTTCCAGCGCCGCGGTCTTGGTCATGCCGCGCACCGCCCATTTGGTGCCGACATAGGCGATGCCCTTCGGTCCCCGCAGCCCGGCCAGCGAGGAGATGTTGACGATGGAGGCCCCCGTGGGCGCGGCCATCCGGGCGGCGTATTTCATCCCCAGGAAACAGCCCAGCTGGTTGATCTCCATATGCTTGCGGAACAAGGGCGTATCGGTGTCCTCGATCGGCCGCGGGTCGTAGACGCCGGCGTTGTTGACCAGCCCGTGCAGCCCGCCCTCGGCCGCCACCAGTTCGGCCAGCCTCGCCCAGTCGCCCTCATCGGTCACGTCATGGCGGAAGAACCGCGCCTGCGGCCCCAGTTCCACCGCCAGCGCCTCGCCCTCGGCCACCGCCAGGTCGGTGACGATGACCCGCGCGCCCTCGGCCACCAGTTGCCGGGCGTCCTCGGCGCCCAGACCGCCGCTGCCGCCGGTGATGACGATCAACCTGCCCTCGAACCGCATCCTGCCCTCCTAACCCGGCGCCCCGATGCTCCACCCGCCATCGACCACCAGCAGATGGCCGTTGACGAAACCGGCGTCGGGCGAGGCGAGGAAGGCCACGGCCCCCGCCACATCCTCTGGCCGGCCCAGGCGAGGGAAGGGGGTGCCCTCGGCCCAGATGCGGCGGAAGGCAGGATCCGAGGCCAGCCGCGGCGCGGTCAGCGTGGTCTCCACCAGCCCCGGCGCCACCGCGTTGACCCGGATGCCGCGCGGCCCATAGTCCACCGCCATCTGCCGCGTCAGCCCCGCCACCGCCGCCTTGGTGGCGACATAGGAGGATGTCGCGGGCGTGCCCATCACCGCCAGCGCCGAGGCGATGTTGACGATGGCGCCGCCCTCGCCCATCACCCGCACCGCGGCGCGCGACAGGCGGAACACCGCGACGAAATTCACATCAAGGAAGCGTTGCAGATCCTCGTCCGTGGTCTCGTGCACCGGGCGGGCGTTGCCGATCCCGGCATTGTTGACCAGCAGGTCCAGCCCGCCGAACCGGGCCACCGCGGCCTGCACCACCTCGTCCGCCACCCCCGGCTCGGTCAGGTCGCGGGCCAGGGCGTGGAACCGCGGGCCCTCCGCCGCCGGATCGCCCGCGCGCCGGTCGACCGACAGCACCGCCCAGTCCTCGCGCAACAGCCGCCCGGCGATGGCCCGGCCGATGCCCTGAGCCGCCCCGGTCACGATAGCGACCCTCGGCGCGTCCGTCCCCCGGTCCATGGCCTGCCTCCCCGTCTTGCGGCGGTCGTATCGCGGCCAGATAGATGTTGTCAAACACATTGACTGACAGTATGTCAGTAATCCGAAATCCAAGGGAGGGATGACGACATGAAACTGCATCACATGCTGTCGGCCTCGGCGGTGGCGGTCTTCGCCACCACCGCCGCGGCGCAGGAGCTGAAGATCGCCAGCGGCTGGCCGCCCACACAGGGCGCGCATGGCGCCTATGACGCCTTCACTCCCTATGTGGAGGCCAACAGCGACCTGAAGATCACCCTCTTCCACAGCGGCTCGCTGCTGGCCTTCGCCGAGATCCCGGGCGGGCTGCGCGACGGGGTAGCCGAGATGGGCTCGATCCTGCCGCCCTTCTATCCCTCCGAATTCCCGGATTCGAACCTGCCCGCCAACCTCTCGATGCTGACCAACGTGGGCGAGCGGGCCACGGCGCCGGGCGCGGCGATGGCCGGGGCGACGATGGAATACCTCTTCGCCAGCCAGGACGCGCTGGCCCGCTACAGGGACCAGAACCAGGTCTACCTCGGCTCGCTCTCGTCCGCGCCCTACGACATGCTGTGCCGCGACGTGGTGCGCACGCCCGAGGACATGCGGGGCAAGAAGTTCCGCGTGGGCCAGGCCAACTTCGGCCGCTTCGTGGAATACATGGGCGGGGTGCAGGTCGCGCTGGCCGCCAACGAGATGTACGAGGCGATCTCGCAGGGCGTGGTGGACTGCGCGATCCTGGCCGTGAACGACCTGACCGGCTACCAGATGGCCGCGGTGGTCAAGAACGTCACCCTCGGCGTGCCGGGCGGCGTGTTCTCGGGCGCGGAACCGCTGAACATCAACCGCGAGGTCTGGCAGGGCCTGACCGTGGACCAGCGCCGCGTGCTGCTGGAAGGCGCGGCCCGCGGCATGGCCGAGGCGACCGCCCGGCTCCATGCCAACGCCCGCGACGTGGCCATCGAGGCGCCCTCCCTGGGCGTGACCGTGCACGAGCCCAGCCCCGAGCTGATCGCGATGACCGAGGAATTCATCGCCGACGACGTGGAGGTGCTGAAACAGCAGTTCGCCACCCAGTTCGGGGTGCAGGAGGTCGATGCCAAGGTCGAGGAGATCACCCGGCTGATCGACAAGTGGAAGGGGCTGACCGCCGATTGGGACGGCACCGCCGACAGCCTGGCCAGGCTCTACTGGGACGAGGTCTACGCCGATCTCGACCCGGCCACTTACGGCATGGACTGACGGCAGCGCCGGCCCGAGGGGTGCGCGCGGACCGGGGCCGGTTGCTCCCCTCCGGTCCGCGCCGCCCCCTCTGCCGCGCGGGCGATCGCGCGGCCTTCCCAACCCGAAATTCCAGGACCAACCGATGTTCTACGGAATCGGACGTCTCCTTTCCCGGGCGATCGACCTGGTGGCGCTGATCGCCGGCGCGCTCATCGTCGTGATGATGGTGCAGGTCGCCGTGGACGTGGTGGCGCGCTATGTCTTCGGCCGGCCGCTGCCGGCGACCACGGTCTTCATCTCGCAATACTACATGCTGTTCGTGGTGTTTCTGGCCCAGGCGCTGCCCGAACGCACCAACCACCATATCGGGGTCGAGATCGTCACCGAGCGGCTGCCGCTGCGGCTGCAGTACCATCTGGCCAGCTGGGTGCACCTGGTCTGCGCCGCCATCTATGCGGCCATGGCCTATGCCTCCTGGGGCGAGGCGATGAACAAGCTCCGTTCCTCCGCCGCGGTGATCGAAAGCGGCGTGACGGTGCCGATCTGGCCCGGCTATTTCCCGGTGCCCATCGGCTGCGGGCTGATGGCGCTGGTCCTTCTCTACCGCTTCGCGGTCTATGTCACCGGCTGGAAGAGCGGGCTGGGGGAAACCCCGGTCGCCGGAGCGCCCCGGACCGCCAGGGGAGCCCATCGATGACCTCGATCCAGATCGGGATGGCGGGCCTCGGCGCGCTGGTCTTTCTCATCGCCATCCGCGTGCCCATCGGCATCTCGCTGATCTCGACTTCCTTCGTTGGCCTCTGGGTGCTCCTGGGGGAGCGCGCGGCCTTCGGCATCCTGCGCGCGGTGCCCTACAACTTCTCGGCCAG
The DNA here is from genome assembly GCA_037190175.1 of Paracoccaceae bacterium. Taxonomy (GTDB): domain Bacteria; phylum Pseudomonadota; class Alphaproteobacteria; order Rhodobacterales; family Rhodobacteraceae; genus JBBCJM01. The sequence continues at coordinate 13,635 of JBBCJM010000079.1, forward strand.
CTGGACGCTGAGCTCGGTGCCCATGTTCCTGCTGATGGGCTACCTGTGCTTCCACGCCGGGCTGACCAAGGGGCTGTTCGAAGCCTCGCGCGCCTGGCTCTCGCGCCTGCCGGGGGGCACCGCGGTGGCCTCGGTCTTCGGCGCGGCGGGTTTCGCGGCGGTGACCGGATCCTCGGTGGCCTGCGCGGCGGCCATGGGCCGGATCGCGGTGCCCGAGATGCTGCGCCAGCGGTACGACCCGGGCCTGGCCACCGGCTCGCTGGCCGCGGCGGGAACGCTGGGGGCGCTGATCCCGCCGTCGATCCTGCTCATCATCTACGGCATCATGACCCAGGTGCCCATCGGCAACCTGTTCATGGGCGGGCTGGCGGTGGGGCTGATGACGCTGGCCTCGTATCTGCTGCTGATCGTCATCCGGGTGAAGCTGAACCCCGACCTCGCCCCCACCGACGGCGCCACCTTCACCTGGGAGGAAAAGTTCGTCGCGCTGAAAGGGGCCGCGCCCATCATGCTGATCATGATCGGCGTGATGGGGGGCCTGTTCTTCGGCCTCTACACTGCGACCGAGGCCGGGGCGGCGGGCGCCTTCCTGTCCTTCGCGCTGGCCGCCTGGCGGCGCACGCTGACCTGGGACGCCTTCAGGAAGACGCTGCTGGATACCGTGGTCACCTCGACCAGCATCTTCATCATCGCCATCGGCGCCTCGATGCTGGCGCGCTTCATCGCGCTCAGCGGCATCGGCGCCCATCTGGGCAACCTGATGATCGCCGCGCAGCTGGAGCCGGTGGTGGCCATGCTGTGCATCGTCGCCTTCTACCTGCTGCTGGGGATGTTCCTGGAGCCCATCGGCGCCATGCTGGTGACCCTGCCCATCGTCCTGCCCATCGTGCAGAGCACGGGCTACGACCTGCTGTGGTTCGGCATCCTGCTGGCCAAGGTGCTGGAGGTGGGGATGCTGACGCCCCCCATCGGGCTCAACGTCTTCGTCATCAAGGGGATCGTGGGCGATCAGGTCAGCCTGTCGACCATCTTCAAGGGGGTGACATGGTTCATCGTGGCCGACCTCATGGTGATCGCGCTGGCGCTGATCTACCCCGAGCTGATCACCTACCTGCCCTCGCTGCTGGAACGCTAGGTCCGCCCCCTGCCCCGGCCGGGCAGGGGGTAAGCTTGTCTTCCAGCCAGAGGACAGCTAGCCTGAGCGGAGAGGTCGGATCATCGGGTTCGGGTCGCCGCACGGGCCCGCAAGCCGTCAAGTCCCGGAAGGCCGCATGAACCAGAACGACGACATCTCGATGCGTGTAGTGACCATCGCCGCGCCGGTGCGGACGCAGGTGGTCGAAAGCCTGCGCGCGGCGATCATGGACGGGCGGCTGGCCCCGGGCCGGCGGCTGGTGGAGAAGGATCTGTGCCAGATGCTGGGTGTCAGCCGGCCCTCGGTGCGCGAGGCGCTGCGCGCGCTGGAGGTCGAGGGGCTGATCTCCTCGATCCCCAACCGCGGCCCGGTGGTGACCGAACTGACGCCGGAGGATGCGGCCAGCATCTATCAGGTGCGCGGCGCGCTGGAATCGCTGGCGGCCGAGCTGTTCACCCTCAACGCCTCGGAAGAGAACATCGCCGGCCTGCGCCGCGCCGCCACCGAGCTGGAGATCGCCTATGACAGCGGCGACGTGGCCAGGATGATCACCGCCAAGCGCGCCTTCTACGACATCCTGTTCCAGGGCTCGCGCAACAACATCATCGCCGAGGTGCTGCGCACGATGAACGCGCGGATCACCCGGCTGCGGGCGGTGGGACTGGCCTCGGCCGACCGCCGCCGCGCCAGCCGCGACGAGATCCGCAAGCTGGTCGATGCGCTGGCCCGGCGCGACGGCCCCACCGCCGCCAGCCTGACCCGCCGCCATGTCGAAGAGGCGGCGCGCTCGGCGCTCGCCTCGCTGGGCTGATCGCCCGCCTGTCACCTGCCCGTCACGCAAACCCCGGAAAAGCCTTGCATCCGGGGGGGTGGGGTCCTATGTCCCCCGTTTCCGTCCAATCGGGGGCCTGTTCGGGGGATTCGCGGTGATCGAGACGCCCTTCTACCTGATCGACAAGGCGAAACTGGCGCGCAACATGGCCGTCATGGACGCCTTGCGCACCGCCTCGGGGGCGAAATGCCTGCTGGCGCTGAAATGCTTCGCCACCTGGCCGGTGTTCGACGCCATGCGCCCGCATATGGACGGCACCACCTCGTCCTCGCTCTACGAGCTGCGGCTGGGGCGCGAGAAGTTCGGCAAGGAGACCCACGCCTATTCCGTGGCCTGGGCCGACCACGAGATCGCCGAGGCGGTGGGCCATGCCGACAAGATCATCTTCAACTCGGTGGGCCAGCTCGACCGTTTCGACAATGCCAGCGCCGGGATCGAACGGGGGCTGCGGCTGAATCCGCGGTTTTCCACCTCGGGCTTCGACCTGGCCGATCCCGCCCGCCCGTTCTCGCGCCTGGGCGAATGGGACATCGCCAAGCTGACCGCCGCCGCCGACCGCATCTCGGGCGTGATGATCCACTACAACTGCGAGAACGCGGATTTCGACCTGTTCGACCGGCAGCTGGCCCGGATCGAGGCGGAGTTCGGGCGGTTCCTCGAACGCCTGGAATGGGTCTCGCTCGGCGGCGGCATCCACTTCACCGGCGAGGGCTATCCGGTGGACCGCCTCGCCGCCCGCCTGCGCGGCTTCGCCGACCGCTTCGGGGTGCAGGTCTATCTGGAACCGGGCGAGGCGGCGATCACCCGGACCACCAGCCTCGAGGTCACCGTGCTCGACATCCTCGACACCGGCAAGGACGTGGCCATCGTGGATTCGTCGGTCGAGGCGCATATGCTCGACCTGCTGATCTACCGCGAAAGCGCGCGGATGCGGACGGACGGCCCCCACCGATACCAGATCGCCGGCAAGTCCTGCCTGGCGGGCGACATCTATGGCGAGTTCGGCTTTCCCCAGCCGCTGCGGGTCGGCGACCGGATCAGCATCGACGATGCGGCGGGCTATACGATGGTGAAGAAGAACTGGTTCAACGGGGTGAAGATGCCGGGCATCGTCATCCGGGAAACCGACGGCAGCCTGACCGTCGCGCGCGAGTTCGGCTATGCCGATTATGCCGGAAGCCTTGGCTGACGGCCCTTTCACTCACTGCTGGAGGCGGGGATGAAACGCAACGTCCTGATCGTGGGCGCCGGGGGTGTGGCGCAGGTGGTGGCGCACAAATGCGCGCAGTGGAACGACGAGCTGGGCGACCTGCACATCGCCAGCCGCACCGTGGCCAAGGCCGAGGCGATCATCGCCTCCGTCCACGAGAAGGGCGCGATGAAGGGGCCGGGCGTGTTCCGCGCCCATGCGCTGGACGCGATGGACAGCGCGGCCGTGGCGGCGCTGATCCGGCAGACCGGCGCGGGGATCGTGATCAACGTGGGCTCCGCCTTCGTCAACATGACCGTGCTGGAAGCCTGCATCGAGACGGGTGCCGCCTATATGGACACCGCGATCCACGAGGATCCGGCGAAGATCTGCGAGGCGCCGCCCTGGTATGCCAACTACGAATGGCAGCGCCGCGACCGCTGTGCGGCGGCGGGGGTGACCGCGATCCTGGGGGTGGGTTTCGACCCCGGGGTGGTGAACGCCTATGCCCGGCTGGCCGAGGACCGCTATCTGGACACGATCGAGAGCATCGACATCGTGGACATCAACGCCGGCTCGCACGGCCGGTACTTCGCCACCAACTTCGACCCCGAGATCAACTTCCGCGAGTTCACCGGCACGGTGTGGTCCTGGCAGAACGGCCAGTGGCAGGACAACCGGATGTTCGAGGTGGGCAAGGTCTGGGACCTGCCGATGGTCGGCCCGCAGAAGGCCTATCTGACCGGCCATGACGAGGTGCATTCGCTCTCGGCCCGCTATCCGCAGGCCGACGTGCGGTTCTGGATGGGCTTCGGCGACCATTACATCAACGTCTTCACCGTGCTGAAGAACCTCGGACTGCTGTCGGAACAGCCGGTGCGCACCGCCGAGGGGGTCGAGGTGGTGCCGCTGAAGGTGGTGAAGGCCGTGCTGCCCGACCCGGCCTCGCTCGCCCCCGACTACACCGGCAAGACCTGCATCGGCGATGTCGTGAAAGGCACGAAGGACGGCAAGCCGGCCGAGGTCTTCATCTACAACGTCGCCGACCACAAGGAAGCCTATCTCGAGGTGGGCTCGCAGGGCATCAGCTATACCGCCGGGGTGCCGCCGGTGACCGCCGCGGTGCTGGTGGCGCGCGGGGTCTGGGACGTGGGCCGGATGGTCAACGTCGAGGACCTGGACCCGGCGCCCTTCCTGACCCTGCTGGGCCAGATGGGCCTGCCCACCCGGGTGAAGGACGCCACCGGGGATCATCCGTTCGAGGGATAAGGGTGTGGCGGGATGAATCCCGCCACACCGCCGCCGTCCCGAGCGTCGAACAGCACTCCGCGGTCGATATCCGCCAGCGTCGGGCGGCCGGTCAGCGCCATGGCGACCTCCAGTTCCGCGCGCAGGATGGTCAGAGGGATAGGGGTGTGGCGGGATGAATCCCGCCCTACGGCGGGGGCCTCCCCGCGGCAGGGCGGGGTTCACCCCGCCCCACCGCCGCCGTCCCGGGCGTCGAACAGCACCCCGCGATCGATATCCACCAGCGTCGGGCGGCCGGTCAGCGCCATGGCGACCTCCAGTTCCGCGCGCAGGATGGTCAGCATATGCGCCACCCCGGCCGCACCCCCCACCGCCAGCGCGTGGATCTGCGGCCGGCCGACCAGCACCGCCCGCGCCCCCAGCGCCAGCGCCTTCAGCACGTCCGTCCCGCGCCGGACGCCGCCGTCGCAGAGCACCGGCACCCGGCCGCCCACCCGCGCGGCCACCGCGGGCAGCGCCTCGGCGGTGGCCGGCAGGGTGTCGAGCACCCGGCCGCCGTGGTTCGAGACGATCACGCCGGCCACCCCGGCCGCTACGGCCAGTTCGGCGTCCCCGGGCTCCATGATCCCCTTGGCCAGCACCGGCAGGGGGGTCGCGCCGCAGAGCCAGGCCAGGTCCTCCCACCGCGGGGCGTGGTCCAGCATCCCCAGGAACACCGGGCTGCGGCCCGGGGGTGCCTCCACCCGCACCTGCCGCAGCCCGTCCAGGTTCACCGCCCGCAGCCCCGGCGGCAGGGCGAAGCCCGCGCGCTGCTCGGCGTTGCGCAGCCCGTTCACCGCGGCATCCACCGTGACCACCAGCGCGCCATAGCCCGCGGCCTCGGCCCGGCGCACCAGCGCCAGGGTGTCGGCGCGCTCGGCCTGCATGTAGAGCTGGAACCAGCGCGGGCCGGGGGTGGCCTCGGCGATCTCCTCCAGCCGCCGCCCGGCCTGGGTGGAGACCACCATCAGGCTGCCGGTCGCCGCGGCGCCCAGCGCGGTGGCCAGTTCCCCCTCGGGGTGGACCAGGCCGTGGAAGGCCACCGGCGCCAGCAGGATCGGGTGGTCCAATGCCAGCCCCAGCAGGTCCAGCCTTGTATGGGCGCCGCGCATGTCGGCCAGCGCCCGGCCGCGCAGCCGCAGCCGGTCCCAGGCCGCGCGGTTGGCCTCGCGGGTGATCCCGTCCGCCCCCGCCCCGTCCACATAGGCCGCGACCTGCGGGCCCATCCGCGCCGCGGCGTGGCGGGCATAGTCCTCCAGCGCCACGGTGTCGGGCGGAATGCCTTCGCTCACATCTCGGCCCAGTGGCGGATCATGTTGTGGTAATGCGAGGTCAGCCCGGTCACCGCCGGGTCGTCGTCGGGCAGCATCCCGCGGATCCGCATGATCGACTGGTCGAGGTCGTAGAGCATGTGCCGCCGCCAGTCGTCCCTCACCATCGACTGCGCCCAGAAGAACGAGCCCCAGCGCGAGCCGCGGGTGACCGGCGTCACCGAATGCAGCGAGGTGGCGGGATAGACCACGGCATGGCCGGCCGGCAGCTTCACCGCGTGCGCGCCATAGGTGTCGTGCACCACCAGTTCGCCGCCGTCGTAATCCTCGGGCGGGGTCAGGAACACGGTGGTCGAGACATCGGTGCGGATGCGCTGCCCGGTGCCCGGGATCACCCGGATCGAGCCGTCCACATGCGCGCCGAAGGTCATCCCCTCGTCATAGCGGTTGAACATCGGCGGCAGCACGTGCAGCGGCAGCGCGGCCGAGGAATAGGTCGCGTTCCGCCCCAGCGCGCGCAGCACGATGTTGCCCAGTTCGCGCCCCTCGGCGCTGTCCACCGGGACCTGCAGGTTGTGCTTCACCTTGGCCGCCTGGTCGCCCGCGGTGTGGCGGCCGTCGATCCAGTTCGTGCCCTCCAGCACCTGCCGCATATAGGCGACTTCCTGCGGGGTCAGCAGATCGGGGATGGTGACGAGCATGATGGTCTCCGCTTTCCGGTCGCGGCGACCATAGGCGGGCGCCCCGCCAAAGTTAAGCGTTTCTGTCGGGAAATCGGCAGGACAGAATGCCGCGCGAAGCGGAAGGGGCGGCCCCGGCGGGCCGCCCCCATGGCTCAGAACCGATAGTCGAGCTTGGCCGTGATGGTGCGGCCCGGGGCGCGGTTGGCGAACAGGCCCACGTGCGAGGCGTCGTAGAGCCGCTCGTCGAACAGGTTGTTCACGTTGACCTGCAGCTTGGCGCTGTCGTTGATGGCATAGGCGGCCATCAGGTCCACCCGCCACTGCGCCGGCAGGACCATGGTGTTCGCGGTGTTCAGGTAACGCTTGCCGGTATAGGTGGCGCCGCCGCCCAGGGTCCAGCGGTCGTTGAGCTCATAGGTCGTCCACAGGCCGAAGCCGTGGCGGGCGACGAACTGCATGTAGTTGCCGTTGTCTTCGCTGGGCACCCCGCCGCTGAAGCCGTCGTTCACCAGCCTGGCGTCGATGAAGGTATAGCCCAGCGAGAGACCCCAGCGGTCGTTGATCTGCCCGGCGGCGCCCAGCTCGAAGCCCCGCGCGCGGTTGTGGCCCAGCAGCGCCACGTTGCCGAACTCGTCGGTGCTGCGGGCGTTCTTCTTGTCGGTCTGGAAGATCGCGGCGGAGAGCAGCAGCCGGTCGTCGAACAGCTCCCACTTGGTGCCGAACTCGTAGCTGCGGCTGCGCTCGGGCTCGAGGTTCACGTTGTTGTTGTTCAGCGTGCAGGCCCCGGCGCCGTCCGCCCCGCCCGCCATCCCGGCGCATTCGCCCGAGGGGTTGGACGAGGTGCCGACCGAGAAATACACCATCCCGTTCGGCGCCGGCTTGTAGACCAGCCCGGCCGAGTAGTTCAGCAGGTTGTCCTTGCGCACCCGGGTGCCGTCGTCGACCTTGTACTTGTCGTAGCGCAGCCCGAGGTTCAGCTGCCACTGGTCGTTGAAGGTCAGCGTGTCGAAGACGTAGAGCGCGCGGGTGGTGGTGGTCACCGGCGTGCCCCAGGCGCCCCAGACCAGCGTGCCGGTCACCGGGTCATAGGGGTTGGGATTGTCCAGCGGGGTGCGCGGCACCGAGGGACTGCCGGTCGAGGCGGCCGAGCGCAGCTTTTCCTCGGACAGCTCGATCCCCACCGCGAAGTCGTGCTTGACCGTGCCGGTGAAGGCCGTGCCGGTCAGCGCGGTCTGGAAGGCCAGCGCCCCGTTCTTGCGCCCGCCCGAGCGCAGGTCGCGGTTGACGAGGATCTCGTTGGTCACGGGATCGCGCACCACCGCGCCGCCGCTGGTCGCGATGGTCGGGCGGGTCACCATGTAGAACTGTTCCGAGCCGATCCAGGCCAGGGTCGAGGTCAGCCTCAGCGAATCGCTGAACTCGTGCTCGAACTTCAGCGTGGCCGACTGGTTGGTGACCTCGCGATAGTCGCGGAAGGCCGAGCCGAAGAAGGCCGAGGAGGGCATGGTCTCGATGGGCAGGCCCGGGTCGGCCTTGGTGATCGGCCGCACCCCCGTGCCATAGATCGCGTCGCGATAGGCGGCGACCTCCATCGGCACGCCCAGGTCCGGGGTCGCATCGGTGCGGCTGTGGTAGAGGTTGAACGACAGTTTCGAGGCGTCGCCGAACCGCTTGGACAGCGCCAGCGCGATGCCCCGGCGGTCGTCCTTCAGCACGTCGCGGCCGGGCACGCCCGAATCCTGCACCATCAGGTTCAGCCGCGCCGCCAGCCCGTTGCCGAAGTCCAGGTTGCCGTCATAGGCCAGCCGCTTGTGCCCGGCATTGCCCACGGTGCCCGAGACCTCGTGGAAGGTCTCGCCCTCGCGCGCCTGTTTCGAGACCAGGTTGATCGAGCCGCCGGTGGCACCGCGGCCCGAGTAGGAGCCGCCCGGCCCCTTGACCACCTCGACCGATTCGGTGGCGAAGGCCTCCTGCGAGGTGCGGCCCAGGTTGCGCACCCCGTCCACCATGATGTCGGTCGCCGCCTGGAAGCCGCGCACGAAGGGCCGGTCGCCCAGCGGCGTGCCACCCTCGCCCGAGCCCAGCGTGATCCCCGGGGTGGTGCGCAGCACCTCCAGCACCGAGGTGGCGTTGCGCTCTTCCATCTGCCGCTGGGTGATGACGGCGATGGTCTTGGGCGTGTCGGCGATGGGCGCGGTCAGCTTGGGCGAGGAACCCTCGGTCGTGCGGTATTCGGTGGCGGTCTCGCCGCCCTTCGGCCCGTCCACCACGATGGTGTCGAGCACGACCGTGCCGCCGGTGGTCTGGGCCAGGGCGGGCCCGGCCACGGCGGCCGAGATGGCGATGACGGGAAGAAGGCCCAGCGTGGGCATCCGCCGCGCACCATCGGGCTCGGGCAGGGGGTGGAGGGGACAGGGCATAGGCATGGGCAGAAGCTCCCGGGCAAAAGATGTCAGGATCCCCCCGCCGGTCAGGCGCGCAGGGGAGGTGTCCGAGATGCTGGCTGGATGGCTTGCTGGACGATGATGGTGCCGGCCCGGGCGAGGGGAACCCGTCCGGCAGCCGTCATGCCCTGAAACACACGAGGTTTTTTGTCAACTATCGAGATGCCCCGGAAGGCAACCGATTGTACACATGGCACGGGAAGGCCACGCTGCGGCCCGGCGGGCGCGGCCTTCCCCCGTCCCGACGGATCCCGTCAGAACGAATGCGCCAGCGTCAGCGAGAAGTTGCGGCCGGGCTCGACATTGGCCCAGCCGTTGCCCCGGTTGCCCGAGTAGAGCTGTTCGTCGAACACGTTGTTGGCGTTGAAGCGGATCGCGGTGGTCTCGCTCACCTTGTAGCTCGCCATCAGGTCCACCCGCCAGTGGCTGGGCAGCGCCACGGTGCCGGTGGCGTTCAGGTTGCGCTTGCCCACGTACTGCGCCCCGCCGCCCAGCGTCAGCCTGTCGTTCACCGCATAGGTCGTCCACAGCGAGAGGCTGTGCATCGGCGTGGCGGTGATCCGGGTGCCGTTGTTCGGGCTGGGGGTGCAGACCGTGCCGTCGCAGTTGTAGCCGCCGTCGACGATCTTGCCGTCGATATAGGCATAGCCGGCCGAAACGCCCCAGCGGTCGTTGATCTGGCCCGCCACGTCCAGCTCGAGGCCCTGCGTGCGGGTCCGGCCGATGTTCTGGGTGGTGGCGATGCCGTCCGGGTCGAAGCCGGTGACGCGGGCGTTGTCCTTCCTGGTCAGGTAGAGCGCGGCCGAGACGAACAGCCGCTCGTCGAAGAGCGCCCATTTGGTGCCGAGCTCATAGCTGTAGGCCCGTTCCGGCGCCAGCGCGTCGAGGCTGGAGTTGGGGCCGCCGCCCACCCCGTTGCCTTCGCCCGCCGGGTTGGCCGAGGTGCCGACCGAGACATAGACGCTGCCGTTCCCGGCGGGCTTGTAGACGATGCCGAGGTTGCCGTTCCAGAAGCTGGAGCTGTTGGCGTTGGTCACCGTGCCGGAGGCGACCGAGAAGGTCTCGGCCTTGAACTTGTCGTAGCGCAGGCCGAAGCTCAGCTCCCATTGCGGCGACAGCTCCACCACGTCGAAGGCATAGATCGCCCGGGTGCGATAGCTGCTGATCGAGGTCGCCGGGCCGTGGGTGATGGTGCCGCCCGCCCAGGAGGTGGTGGGGTCGGGATCGTCGTAGGGCGTGTTGCCCGAGAAGCCCGGCGGGTTGGTCACCGTGATGCCCATGGTGCTGACCTCGGCGTCCGACAGATCCACCCCGATGGCGAAGGTGTGCTTCAGGCCGCCCAGATACGCCTCGCCCGTCAGTTGCGAGTTGAAGGCGAGGTCTTCGCCCTTGCGGCTGGACTGCCGGTTGGAGCGGGTGGATTCCGTGGCGGTGCCGTTCGGCAGCGACACCACGTACCAGTTGGAGTTCGACGCCTTGCGCAGGGTGGTGCTCCAGGTCAGCGTTGGCGAGATCTCGTGGTCCAGCCGCAGGAAGCCCGAACGGGTGATGCCCTCGTGCTTGTCGCGCTCCGGGATGCCGTAGAAGGCGCTGGTGCGCACGTCCATCGGCAGATAGGGATCCTCCGGGGTGCCCGAGCCGCGGGCGAAGGGCAGCGTCTCGGTGGTGGCCGAGGTCAGCGGCACCCCGTAGTCGAGGATGTCGTTGTCCTTGTAGTAGTAGAGGCCCGCGGTCAGCGTGGTGGCGTCGCCGATGCGGTAGCTGAGGCTGGGGGCCAGGCCGAGCCGCTTCGAGGTCCTGCCGTCGCGGCCGTAGAGCGAATCGGCGTCCTGCGCCATCAGGTTCAGCCGCAGGCCGAGATCGCCGAAGGAGCGGTTCATGTCCAGCGTGGCGCGCTTGTAGGCGCCCGTGCCGAAGCTCAGCGCCGCGTCGTTGAAGGTCTCGCCGGCGATCGGGGTCTTGGAGGTCAGGTTGATCGTGCCCCCGGTCGAGCCGGTGCCCGCGGCGGTGCCGCCCGGGCCCTTGGTGATCTCCACCGTCTCCAGGTTGAAGGCTTCGTACTCGGTGCGCAGCGGGCTGCGGAAGCCGTCCACCAGGATGTCGTTGGTGGCGTTGTTGCCGCGGATGGAGGGCATGGTGCCGGCCGGGTTGCCGCCCTCGCCGGTGCCCAGCGTGATGCCGGGGGTGGCGCGCAGGATGTCGGTCAGCGAGGTCTGGCCGCGCTCGGCGATCTCGCGCCGGGTGATGACCTTGATCGTCTTGGGCGTGTCCAGGATGGGGGTCAGCACCTTGTCGCTGCCGCTCTCGGTGGTGGTGTATTCGGTGGCAGCCTCGTTCCCCTTGGGCCCGTCCACCACGATGGTGTCGAGCTGCACGGTGCCGCCGGTGGTCTGGGCCAGGGCGGGGCCGGCGACGGCGGCCGAGATGGCGATGACGGGCAGGAGGCCCAGCGTGGGCATCCGCCGCGCGCCGTCAGGCTCGGGCAGGGGGTGGAGGGGGCAGGGCGTGGGCATGTCGGAAGCTCCCGGGCAAGAGATGCAAAATCCCCCGCGCGTCAGGCACGGGGGGAGGCCGAGATGCTGGCTGGATGGCTTGCCGAAGGGCGGTGCCGGCCCGGGCGAGGGAATCCCGTCCGGCAACCGTCAGCTTCTGAAAAGATCACGCGAGCGTTTTTGTCAACTATCGACCTGCGGCCGGATGGCATCCGGGCGCGCATGGCGCAGGAAGGCCACGACCGGCGACGGCACGGCCGTCCCGCCGGGCGGTCACAGCCCCTTCGCCTCGGCCTCCAGCTCCACCAGCAGCGGCGTGGCCTCGCGCCAGTGGCGATACCAGTCCTCCACCGCGGTGCCGAAGATCTCGGGCCCTGCCTCCACCAGCGGCGCGCCGGCCTCGCGCAGCTTCATGCGGTAGGATTCGTCGATCTCCGCATAGGCGGCGCGGATGCGGGCGGTTTCCCCGGCGATCAGCCGGGTCAGCAGCGCGCGGTCCTCCTCGGAAAGCGTCTGCCACTTGCGGGCCGAGGCCACGGCGACCATGGGGAAGATCATGTGCCGGGTATCCAGCACCGCGGCGGAATAGTCGTGGAAGCGGCTGTTGAAGGTGCCCTCCAGGTCGATCTGCATCCCGTCGATCTGGCCGTTGGTATAGGCGTCGAACAGTTCCGGCAGCGGCAGCGGCGTGGGGGCGGCGCCCGCGCGGGTCCAGAAGTCCAGCTCCTGCGTCAGCGGCACGGTGCGGATCTTGCGCCCCGCCAGGGTGCCGCCCTCGGCGAGCGGCTTGGACACCAGCACGATCCGCATCCCGGCCATGCCGTAGCCCAGGCCGTGCAGCCCCAGCGCCCCCAGCTTGCCCTGCAACCCGGTGGCGGTGGGGCCTTCCAGCAGCCGGGCAGCCTTTTCGGCGTCCGGCACCAGGTAGGGCGCGATCAGGATGCCGAAGTCGGGGTCGCGGTTGGCCAGTTCCCCGATGGTCAGGAAGGCCAGGTCCAGCGCGCCCGACTGCAGCTGTTGCAGCATCTGCGCCTCGCTGCCCAGCTGGCCCGAGGGGAACACGTTCAGCTTCAGCCGCCCGCCGGTCTCGGCCTCCACCGCCGCGGCGAGGTCCATGGCCGAGCGGGTCCACTGGTGCGGCGGCGGGGTGACCATGCCGATCCGCAGCTCCTGCGCCAGCGCGGCTGAGCCCAGCACCAGCCCGGCCACCAGGCCCGGCACCCATCTGAAGAAACGCATCCTATCCTCCCGGATTTGCGGCCAGCGCCGCGATGACAGTCATGCCGCCCAGCACCGCCAGCACGGCGGCGAAGAACGGCAGCAGGAGCCACGAGAGCCGCCCGGCGGAAACCCCGGTCAGCATCGCGGCGACGTAGAGGCCCGCGCCCACCGGCGGGGTCAGCAGGCCCAGCGTCAGGTTCAGGCACAGGATCAGGCCGAAGGTCATGGCGTCGATCCCGTAGACATCCGTCGCCACCGGCAGCAGGACCGGCGCGGTCAGGATGATGGCCGGAATGGGCTCCAGCACCGTGCCCAGCGCCAGCAGCACGAGGTTCAGCAGGATCAGGAACATCAGGGGCGAGCCCGCCATGGCCTGGATCGCCGCCGCCAGCCCCGCCGGCAGGTTGCCGAAGGTCAGCACCCAGCCCAAAGCCTGCGCCGCCGCCACGAGGTAGAGCACCGCCCCCGAGGTCAGCGCGGTGCGGGCCAGCGCCCCGGGGAGGTCGGCAAGTTTCAGTTCGCCATAGACCGGCCCGCCCACCAGGATCGCGGCCAGCGAGGCCAGGGCCGCCGCCTCGGTCGGCGTGGCGATCCCGCCCAGGATCGAGCCCACCGCCACCAGCGGCACGAAGAGCGCGGGCAGCGCCCCAGCGGCGGCCCGCACCCGCCGCCGCAGGGGCTGCGCCTGCACCCGCGGCAGCCCGTGCCGCCAGCCCAGCCAGGCGATCACCGCGGCGAAGGCCGCGGTCAGCACCAGCCCCGGCGCCACCGCGGCGACGAACAGATCCCCCACCGGCACCTGCGCCACCGTGGCATAGACGATGAGGTTGATCGAGGGCGGCAGCACCGGGGCCAGCAGGCTCCCCGCCGCGATGACCGAGGCGGAGAGGTCGCGCGGATAGCCCGCCCGCTCCATCTCCGGCACCGCCAGCCGGGCTATCACGGTCAGTTGCGCCACGGTGGAGCCCAGGATCGCGGCCAGCATCAGGTTGGCCAGCAGGCTCACCTGCGCCAGCCCGGCGCGCAGGGGCAGCATCATCGCCTCGGCCAGCGCCAGCAGCCGCCGCCCGATCCCCCCCGCACCCATCAACTCGCCCAGCAGGATGAAGAGCGGCAGCGAGATCAGGCCATAGCTCTCGATCCCCGCGAACAGTTGCTGGGGGAAGCCCACCAGCAGCAGCGGGTTGTCGGAGACGATCAGGATCAGCGCCGCGGCCAGCAGCGCGAAGGCGATGGGCGCGCCGATGGCCAGCGCCAGCAGGAAGGACAGGCCCGCGGTCATGACTGCCGCCACAGCGCCAGATCCTCGGCCAGCGCCGCCAGCGCGTGGATCAGCGCGGTCAGGCAGGACAGGGGAATGGCCAGCCAGAACCAGATCTTCCTGATGCCCAGGGTCTGGGTCGGATCGGTCCAGACGAAGTTGAAGGTCTCGGCCCCCAGCGCGGCGCCCGAGCCCGCGCGGATGAGCCCCGGCAGGTCCAGCCAGCGCCAGACCACCACCGCCATCACCCCCAGGAACCCCACCACCAGCGCGTCGGTGGCCGCCGCCAGCCCGGCCCGGGCCCGCGGCCTTAGGACGTCCGGCACCAGCCCGATGGTCATATGCGCCCGCGCCGCCACGGCCAGCGAGCCGCCCAGGAAGGCCAGCACCACCATCAGGTGCACCGCCAGTTCGTCGGTCCAGACCAGCGGCCGGCCCAGGCTGCGCGAGGCCGCATTGGCCAGCATCAGCCCCAGGATCGCCGCCACCAGCAAGCCCCCCACCGCCGTCTCGGCCCGCATCACCGCGCGGCTCAGCCCCGGCAGCAGGCCGGTGCGCAGCGCGGGGGCGGTGGTGGGAAGCGAGGACATGGCGCCGGCCTTTTGCGGAAGGGGGGGAAGGGTCCGCGGGGCTGGCACGCTGGGCGCGCTGGCTGGCGAGGGGCGGGCGCAGTGATAGGAACGCGCCCGGCGGGTGTCAAACGGGGATCGTCAGCTCCCCCGCAGCCGCAACCGCCCGGCCATGCGGGCCAGCGTGCCGTCGCGCCACATGCCCTCGTGCACGCCGACCATCACCACATGGCCGGCGACCAGCGCCGCCAGCGTCCAGGCCAGTTCGCCATGCACCGCATTGCCCAAGCCCACCGCCCAGTCGACCGGCGCCTCGCGGCCGGGAAAGATGGTGAAGCCGAAGGGGGCGAAGGGCCGTTCCTCGCCCCAGGCGCGCAGCAGCGCCGCCGAGGGCACCGCCAGCATCACGGCATAGAGCGCCAGATGCCCCAGCCGCGCCGCCGTGCCCACCAGCCCCGGCCCATGCGCCGGCCGGTTGCGCCGGTTGGCGATGGCCCAGAGCACCCGCGCCACGATCAGGCAGAACAATACCGCCCCCACCGGCTGGTGCAGCCCGACGAAGAACGACACCACCGGCTGCCGCCCCAGCATCAGCCGCAATGCCATCCCGGTCCATTGCCACAGGATCAGCGCCGCGATCCCCCAGTGCAGGGCGCGGGTGACCAGCCCGTAATGGCTGGGCGTGTCGAACAGCGGAAGTCGGGATGCCATGGGCCGGCCCTCATGTTTCCGCCCGCTTAGCGTCATCGGCCGCGGCTTCCAAGCCGTCCGCGCGGAAAGTTGACTCATTTTCTCGGGTGTCCTAAGGGCGAGACAGGGGCGGACAACGCCCACCCGATCCAGAGGCACCCCCGTGAGCATCCCGGCAGAAACGGACAGCCCGCCCCGGCAGGTCTGGCCCCCCGAATTCGCCGCGCGCTATCGCGCCGCCGGCTGGTGGCGGGGCGAAACCTTCGGTGGCTTCCTGCGCCAGCGCGCGGCCGAACACCCGGACCGGCTGGCGGTGGTGGGCGGGGCGGACCGCTGGACCTATGCCGAGCTGCTGGCGCGGGCGGAGCGGGCGGCGGGCGGCTGGCAGGCGCTGGGCCTGCAACCCGGCGACCGGGTGATCGTGCAGATGCCCAATGTCGCGGTCTTCCTGCCCGCGGTCTTCGGGCTGTTCCTGGCCGGGCTGGTGCCGGTCTATGCCCTGCCCGCCCACCGGCAGACCGAGCTGGCGCATTTCGCCCGCCGCTCGGGCGCGCGCGGACTGGTGACCGTGGAGCGGCACGAGGGCTTCGACTATCCCGCGCTGGCCCGGGCGGTCGCGGCAGAGGTGCCCGCGCTGGCCCACATCGTGGTGGCCGAGGGCGGTTTCGGCGCCAAGCCCGGCCCCTTGCCCGACCCCGACCCCGCCTCGGTGGCCTTTTTGCAGATCTCCGGCGGCTCCACGGGGCTGTCGAAGCTGATCCCCCGCACGCATGACGACTACATCTACAGCTTCCGCGCCAGCGCCCGGATCTGCGGGCTGGGGGCGGGGTCGGTCTACATGGCCGCCCTGCCCGCAGCCCACAACTTCCCCATGAGCTCGCCCGGCATCTTCGGCACGCTCTATGCCGGCGGAAGGGTGGTGATGTGCCCCAACCCCAACCCCGCCACTGCCTTCGCCCTGATCGAGGCCGAGGGGGTGACCATCACCGGGGTGGTGCCGCCCTTGGCGCTCCTCTGGATGCAGGCCGCGGCCACGTCGAAACACGACCTCACCTCGCTGCAACTCCTCCAGGTCGGCGGGGCCAAGTTCATGCCCGAGGCCGCGGCGCGCGTCCGCCCCAGCCTGGGCTGCCGGTTGCAACAGGTGTTCGGCATGGCCGAGGGGCTGGTGAACTACACCCGGCTGGACGACCCCGAGGAGATCGTGCTGGGCACCCAGGGCCGCCCGATCTCCCCAGACGACGAGATCCTGATCCTGGACGACGAGGGCAACCCGGTGCCCGAGGGCGCCCCCGGCCACCTGCTGACCCGCGGCCCCTACACGATCCGCGCCTATCACAACGAGCCCGCGGCCAATGCCCGCAGCTTTACCCCCGACGGGTTCTACCGCACCGGCGACATCGTGCGCCGCCTGCCCTCGGGCCATCTGGAGGTGCAGGGCCGCGCCGGCGACCACATCAACCGGGCGGGCGAGAAGATCTCGGCCGAGGAGATCGAGGATCATCTGCTGGCCCATCCGCAGGTCT
Organism: Paracoccaceae bacterium; assembly: GCA_037190175.1. Classification (GTDB taxonomy): domain Bacteria; phylum Pseudomonadota; class Alphaproteobacteria; order Rhodobacterales; family Rhodobacteraceae; genus JBBCJM01. The sequence continues at coordinate 30,235 of JBBCJM010000079.1, forward strand.
TCGACGCCGCCGTGGTGTCGATCCCCGACCCGTTCCTGGGCGAACGCTCCTGCGCCTTCGTGATCCCGGCCGGAGAGGCCCCGAAGCCCGCCGAGATCAAGGCCTTCGTCCGCTCCCGCGGGCTGGCCGAGTTCAAGGTGCCCGATCAGGTGGTCTTCGTGACGGAATTCGCCACCACCGCCGTGGGCAAGATCAGCCGCAAGGCCCTGCGCGCCGCCCTGCGCGCCCGCTATCTGGAACAGGAAGCCCGATGACCCTGACGCTGGACGAGATGCGCCGCGACGTGGCCGCGCTGCTGGGGATCGACCCGGCCGGGATCGGCGACGACGACAACCTGTCCGACCTGGGGCTCGATTCCATGCGGCTGATGCAGTTGGTGCTGGGGTGGGAGGAACGCGGGCTGCGCGCCGACTACGGCATCTTCGCCGAGGAGGTCTCGCTGGCCGGCTGGTGGGCCGCGATCCGGGCGGCGGGGCTGGAATGACCGCGCCGCCGGGGGCCGTGCCCCTGACCGAGGCGCAGGAGGGGCTGTGGTACGCCCAGGCGCTGGACCCCGCCAACCCGATCTTCAACACCGGCCAGTATCTGGATCTTGTGGGGCCGCTGGACCTGCCCGCCCTGCGCGCGGCGATGGCCGAGGTGCTGGCCGAGGCGCACACGCTGCACCTGCGCTTCGGCCCCGGGCCGCAGGGGCCGGTGCAATGGCTGGACGCCGCCGGGCTGGGGCTGGGCGAGGTCGATCTGTCCGCGGCCCCGGACCCCGAGGCCGAGGCCCGCGCGCTGATGGCGGCCGACAGCGGCCGGCCGCTGGATCTGGGCGGCGAGCCGGCGGCGGCCTTTACGCTCTTCCGGCTGGGGCCGGAGCGCCATTGGCTCTACGAGCGCATCCACCATCTGGCCATCGACGGCTACGGCATCGCGCTGGTCACCAACCGGATCGGCGACCGCTATTCCGCCCGGATCGAGGGCCGGCCCCAGCCCGCCCCGCTGCCGCCCCTGTCGCGCGCCTTCGAGGACGACGCGGCCTGGCGCGCTTCCACCCGCCGGGCGGAGGATGCGGCGTGGTGGCAGACCGCGCTGGCCGATCTGCCCGAGGTCGCCGGGCCCGCCCCGGGCCGCGCCGTCACCGCGCATTCCTTCCTGCGCGAGAGCGCCCGGCTGGACCCCGGGCTGGCCTCGGCCCTGGCGGGCTTCGCCAAGGCGCACAACCTCGGCTGGCCCGACGTGCTGGCGGGGCTGACCGCCGCCTATCTGGCGCGCTGGTGCGGGGGCGAGGCGGTGATCGGCCTGCCCTTCATGGCCCGCACCGGCCGCCCCATCGCCCGCGTCCCCTGCACCGCGATGAACATCCTGCCCCAGCGGGTGCGCCCCGAGGAGGAGGAGCCGGTGGCGGACTGGCTGAGGAGCTTTTCGACCGAGGCCGCCGAGGCTCGCCGCCACGGCCTCTACCGCAGCGAGCAGCTGCGGCGCGACCTGGGGCTGGTGGGCGGCGGGCGGCGGCTGTTCGGGCCACTGGTCAACCTGCAACCCTACGACCGGCCGCCGGTGTTCTCGGGGTTGCAGGTCGGGCTCAACATCCTCTCCGCCGGGGCGGTGGACGACCTGACGCTGACCTTCCGCGGCGATCCCGCATCGGGCATCCTCTTCGAGGTCGATGCCAACCCGGGGCTCTATTCGCCGCAGGACGTGGCCGGCCACGCCGCCCGCCTGCCGGCGTTCCTTTCGGCCGCGCTCAAGGCCGCAAGGCTGGCCGAAGTCCCCACCGCCTCGCCCGCCGAGATCGCGGCGACCGAGGCACGGGCCGGGGCCGCCCGCCACCCGGTGCCCGACACCACCCTGACCGCGCTGATCGCGGCGCAGATGGAAGCCACCCCCGCGGCCCCGGCGCTGACCTTCGGGGCGGAGACGCTGGACTACGCCGCGCTCGACCGCCGCACCGCCGCTTTGGCCGGGCGGCTCGAGGCGATGGGCGCGGGGCCGGAGAGCATCGTCGCCATCGCGCTGGAACGCTCGCTCGAATTGCCGCTGGCCATCCTCGCCACCCTGCGCGCCGGGGCTGCGTACCTGCCGCTGGACCCCGAGCATCCGCCGGAGCGCATCGCCCGGATCCTCGGCATGGCCAAGCCCGTGGTCGTGCTGACCTCGCCCGACCTGGCCCACCTGTTCCCCGGGGGCACGCCGCTGCTGCAAACCCCCGACTGGCCCGCGGAAGGCGCTGCTACGGGAACCCCGGGCCCCGAGAACATGGCCTATGTCATCTACACCTCCGGCTCCACCGGCGAACCGAAAGGGGTGGTGATCGAGCACCGCGCCATCGTGAACCGGCTGCTGTGGATGCGCGACCACTACGGGTTCGGCCCGCAGGACGTGATCCTGCAGAAGACCCCCGCGACCTTCGACGTCTCGGTGTGGGAGTTCATCCTGCCCTTCCTCTGCGGCGGCCGGCTGGTGGTGGCCCCGCCCGGGGGGCACCGCGACCCCGCCGCCATCGCCGCGCTGATCCGCGCCCACGGCATCACCACGCTGCATTTCGTGCCCTCGATGCTGTCGGCCTTCCTCGCCTCGCCGGCCGCCGCCGGGCTCGCGCCGCGCAGGGTGTTCTGCTCGGGCGAGGAGCTGACGCCCGACCAGCGCGACCGCTTCCACCGGGTGCTGACGGCCGAGCTGCACAACCTCTACGGCCCCACCGAGGCGGCGGTGGACGTGAGCTTCTGGCCCGCCGGCCCGGAGGACCGCTCCGCGCCGCTCCCCATCGGCTGGCCGGTCTGGAACACGCGGCTGGAGGTGCTGGACGAGCGGATGCGCCCGGTGCCGCCCGGGCTGCCGGGGCATCTCTACCTGGGCGGGGTGCAGCTGGCGCGCGGCTATCTCGGCCGGCCCGACCTGACCGCCGAGCGGTTCGTGTGGCACGAGGGGCAAAGGCTCTACGCCACCGGCGACCTCGCCCGGCTGCGGCACGACGGGGCGGTGGTTTACCTCGGCCGCTCGGACCATCAGGTGAAGATCCGCGGGTTGCGCATCGAACTGGGCGAGGTGGAGGCGGCGATCATGGCCTCGGGCCTCGCCCGCGAGGCGGTGGTGCTGGCGCGGGAGGACCATGGCGAGAAGCGGCTGGTGGGCTATGTGGTCCCCGGCCCCGGGTATTCGGCCGAGGCGCTGGCGGCCCGGCTGGCTGGTGCGCTGCCCGGCTACATGATCCCCGCCGCCACGGTGACGCTCGACACCCTGCCGGTCACCGCCAACGGCAAGCTCGACCGCAAGGCCCTGCCCGCGCCCACCTTCGCCGCCACGGGGCGGGAGGCCGCGACGGGGGCCGAGCGGCTGGTCGCCCGGCTCTTCGCCGAGGTGCTGCACCTGCCCGCCCCGCCTCCGGCCGAGGCGGATTTCTTCGCGCTGGGCGGGGATTCGCTCTCCGCCGTCCGCCTGCTGCACCGCATCGCGCAGGAGACCGGGCGCGATCCCGGCCTTGGCACGGTGTTCGAGAACCCCGGCGTCGGGGCACTGGCCAAGGCGCTGGAGGCCGGCGGGCCGACCGACGACGGGCTCGGCCCGCTGATCCTGCTGGCGGAGGGGGACGGGCCGCCGCTGTTCCTGATCCACCCGGCCGGGGGCCTCGGCTGGGGCTATCGCAGGCTGGCGCGGGCAACAGGGCGCAGGGTCTGGGGGGTGCAGCACCCCGGGCTGGACCCCGACCACCCGCTGCCCGACAGCATCGCCACGCTGGCGCGGGATTATGCCCGGCTGGTGGCCGCGCAGGCCCCCGGAACCCTCCATCTGGCCGGCTGGTCGGTGGGCGGGATCATCGCCCAGGCCATGGCGGTGGAGTTGCAGGCCATGGGGCGGCAGGTGGGGCTGGTGGCGCTGCTCGACGCCTATCCCGCCGACGCCTGGCGGGCGGAGCCCGAGCCCGACCCGGTGGCCGCCCTGCGCGCGCTGCTCGCCATCGCCGGGCACGACCCCGAGGCGCATCGCGACCTGGACACCCGCGACAAGGTGGTGGCCTTCCTGCGCGCCGGCGACTCGGCGCTGGGGGCGCTGCCCGGGCGGGTGCTGGACGGGGTGGTGCGCACGGTGACCGACACCAACCGGCTGGTCCGCGGGCACCACCACCAGCCCTATGGCGGCACCCTGACCCATGTCCGCGCCGGGCTGGACCACGCGGGCCGCGACCTTTCGGCCGGCATGTGGGCGCCCCATGCGGCGGGGGTGGAGCGGCTGGAGGTGCCCTTCCTGCACGCACAGATGATCTCGGCCGAAGCCGCGGCGCTGATCGGGCCGTGGCTCTCAGAACGGATGGGGTAGTGTCGGAGTTTTCGAA
>JBBCJM010000080.1:0-21411 GCA_037190175.1 Paracoccaceae bacterium
GGGGCTTTTCGATGATCCCCAGAAGCGGCAGGATGACCAGGAAGTAGGCGAACCAGTAGGCCGCACCGATCAGCGCGATCGTGGCATAGGGTTCCTCGGCCGGCATGGCGCCGCACCACATCAGCACCACGAAGTCGATGCAGAGCAGCGCGAACCACCACTTGAACATCGGGCGGTAGCGGCCCGAGCGCACCGAGGAAGTATCCAGCCACGGCACCAGCGCCAGGACGGCGATGGCGCCGAACATCGCCAGCACGCCGAAGAACTTGGCGTCGACGATGCCGAAGGTGACGAACTGCACAAGCTGCACCACCCAGTCATCGCCGGTGAAGGCGCGCAGGAGGGCGTAGAACGGCAGGTAATACCATTCCGGCACGATATGCGCGGGCGTCACCAGCGGGTTCGCCTCGATGTAGTTGTCGGGGTGGCCCAGGTAGTTGGGCATGAAGCCGATGATCGCGAAGAACACGATCAGGATCACCCCCAGCGCGAAGAGGTCCTTCAGCACGTAGTAGGGCCAGAAGGGCACGGTGTCCTTCGCGGCCTCCTCCTTCGACGTCCGCCGCACCTCGACCCCGGTGGGGTTGTTGTTGCCGGTGGTGTGGAAGGCCCAGATATGCACCGCGACCAGCGCCGCGATCACGAAGGGCAGCAGGTAGTGCAGCGAGAAGAAGCGGTTCAGCGTCGCGTTCTCCACCGCCGGCCCGCCCAGCAGCCAGGTCTGGATGTCGGGGCCGATGCCGGGGATGGCGCCGAAGAGCCCGGTGATCACCGTGGCGCCCCAGAACGACATCTGCCCCCAGGGCAGCACGTAGCCCATGAAGGCGGTGGCCATCATGGCGAGGTAGATCAGCATCCCGATGATCCAGGTCACCTCGCGCGGGGCCTTGTAGGAGCCGTAGTAGAGGCCGCGGAAGATGTGCAGGTAGACCGCCACGAAGAACAGCGAGGCGCCGTTGGCGTGGACATAGCGCAGCATGTGGCCGCCGTTCACGTTGCGCATGATGTGCTCGACGCTGGCGAAGGCCAGGTCCACGTGGGGGGTGTAGTGCATCGCCAGCACGATCCCGGTGGCGATCTGCAAGACCAGGCAGAAGGTCAGCACGATGCCCCAGATCCACATCCAGTTCAGGTTCTTGGGCGTCGGGATCATCAGCGTGTCGTAGATCAGCGACACGACGGGCAGCCGCTTGTGCAGCCAGCGCTCGAATCCGGTCTTCGGTTCGTAATGGTCGTGCGGGATTCCGGCCATGTGCGCCCCCTCAGCCCAGCTTGATCGTGGTTTCGTCGGTGAAGGCGGCCACCGGCACCGGCAGGTTGGTGGGCGCCGGCCCGCGGCGGATCCGGCCCGAGGTGTCGTAGTGCGAGCCGTGGCAGGGGCAGAACCAGCCGCCGAAGTCGCCCGCGCCGTTGCCCAGGGGCACGCAGCCCAGGTGGGTGCAGACCCCCATCATCACCAGCCATTCGCCGGCCTCGTCCAGCGCGCGGTTCTGGTCGCTGGCGTCGGCGTTGGGGCGGTTGGCGTTCTCGGCGCCCCGGTCGGGCAGGTCGGAGAGCGCGGTGTTGCGCGCGGCCTCGATCTCCTCCTCGGTGCGGCGGCGGATGAAGACCGGCTTGCCCAGCCATTTCACCGTCAGCTGGGTGCCCACCTCGACCCCCGAGACATCGACGAAGATCGACGACAGCGCCGCCACGTCCGCCGAGGGGTTCATCTGGTTCACCAGCGGCCAGACCGCCGCGCCGGTGGCCACGGCGCCGGCGCCGGCGGTGGCGTAGTAGAGAAAGTCGCGGCGGGTGCCTGCGGGTTCGTCTGCGTGGGACACGACCGATCTCCTTCCGGGGTGGCCCTTGGCGGGCTGCCCATATCCCTTGTGGGGTCCCGGTTGCCCGCACCCCCAACGGGGCGGGTTTTAGCGGCGAGCCTCGGGCGCGTCCAGCGGACAAACCCGCGCGGAGACGCAAAAGAGGCCGCTGTTGCGGGCAGGAGCCGGCCGAATTGTCGCAGGCAGGCGCGGCGGGCGGTTCAGCCGCCGAGTCAGGCGGGCACGGTGGCGGCCATCGAGGGGCGGGCGGCGAAGGCGGCCTCCCATTCGGCCAGCCGCGGATGCCCCGCCCGCCAGTCGCGCGGCCGGTGGCGGAAGTCGAGATAGCCGAGCGCGCAGCCGATCGCGATCTGGCCCATGCAGAGCGGCCCCTTCAGATGCGCGATCCAGTCGGCCTCGACGGCGTCCAGCGCGCGGGTGACCTTCAGCCATTGCGCCTCGACCCAGGGGGCGTGATGCAGCGCCTCGGGCCGGATCCGGCCCTCGTAGACCATCAGCAGCGCGGCCTCCAGGATCCCGTCCGCGGTCGCCTCCAGCACCAGCGTGTCCCACAGCCGCGGCGCGGCGGGATAGAATCCGGCGGCGAAGCGGTGGTCCAGCCAGCGGCAGATCACCCGGCTGTCGTAGAGCGCCGGCCCGTCGTCGCGTTCCAGGCAGGGGATCTTGCCCAGCGGATTAGGCCCGCCGCGCTGCGCGAGATCGAGCGGCGAGCCGCCGCCGCGCACCAGCTCCACCTCGGCCAGCCGGCCGGCCTCGTGCAGCAGGACCATGACCTTGCGGACGAAGGGCGAGGTGGGGGAATGTTGCAGGCGCAGGGTCATGGCAGGCTCCGGTTCAGGGCGGCGCGAGGCTAGGCCAGCGCCGCGGCGGCGGCAACCGCTTGCGGGCAGGGCCGCGGCGGGCGAGGCTGCCCGCAGGAGGACCCGCCGATGACCACCCACGCCCTCGACCTGCCGCCCGTCGCGCCGCTGGACGACGACATCGCCGCCTATTTCGCGAAATGCACCGAGAAGCTGGGGCTGATCCCCAACGTGCTGCTGGCCCATGCCTTCGACCAGGAGAAGCTGCGCGCCTTCATGGGCATCTACAACGACCTGATGCTGGCGCCCTCGGGGCTCAGCAAGGCCGAGCGCGAGATGATCGCGGTCGCCGTCTCGGCGCTGAACCGCTGCCACTACTGCCTGACCGCCCATGGCGCGGCGCTGCGGGCGCTGACCTCGCCGGCGCTGGCCGAGACCGTCGCGCAGAACTGGCGGGCGGCGGCGCTGGAGCCCCGGCAGCGCGCCATGCTGGCCTTCGCCGAGAAGGTCACGCTGGCCTCTGCCACGGTGGAGGAGCCCGACCGGCAGACGCTGCGCGACGCGGGCTTCGCCGACCGCGACATCTGGGACATCGCCGCGGTCGCCGCCTTCTACAACATGTCGAACCGGCTGGCCTCGGCGGTGGCGATGGTGCCGAACCCGGAATACCACGGGCTGGCGCGTTAGGCGCCCCGCATCAGCGCCGCGATGGCCTGCGATCCGGGGTCGGGGCGGGCGGCCAGGCCGGCGGCGGCGCCGGCGCGCTGGGGCTCGGGCTTGTTCTGGTTCAGCTTCCAGGTGCCGTCCACCGCGGCGATCTGCAACCGGAAGGGCAGGATCGCCCGCATCATCCGCGGCATCGCCCCCTCGCTCATCTTCCCGGCGGTCCAGGGTGTCTTGGGCAGGAGCCGCGCCTCGAACTCGGCCGACAGCGCGTCCAGATGCGGGCGCAGCGCGCCCTCGGGCAGGGGATGCAGCGTGCCGCGCAGGTGGACGGCGACATAGTTCCAGGTCGGCACCTGATCCTCGGCCCCGTACCAGTCGGGCGAGACATAGGCGTCGGGCCCCGAGACGACCAGCACCGCCGCCGCGGGCAGCGCCGCCCGCGCGATGGGGTTCGAGCGCGCCAGGTGCAGCCCGGCCGCCTCGCCCTCCAGCACGAAGGGCACATGCGCGGCCAAGGGCCCCTCCGGCCCGTTCACGCTGAGCACCCCGAAGCCGCGCGCCCGGGCGAAGGCCAGATTCGCGGGCGCAGGCGTCTGGCGGAAGGCGGGGTTGGGATGCATCGGCGGTCCTCCTGCCCCTGACATGGAAACGGGCCGCTGCCCGGTCAGGCAGCGGCCCCGAGTTCTGCCCGCCGGCAGCGCGCCTCAGCCCTGGCGGGCCTTGTAGCGCTTCTGCGTCTTGTTGATCACATAGACGCGGCCCTTGCGGCGCACGACCTGGCAATCGCGGTGACGCGTCTTCAGCGAGCGGAGCGAGTTGGCAACCTTCATGGCGACCCTCCTTCCTTACGCGGCGCATCCGCGCCAGATGGAACCCGTGCCCCCCGCGGGGGGCGGCGAATGGTGGGCGGTACTGGGATCGAACCAGTGGCCACTACGATGTCAACGTAGTGCTCTACCGCTGAGCTAACCGCCCACGAACCCCTGCGGCCCGCCCGCGTCCCTTCGGAATGAAAAGGACGCGGGGTGAACCGCGTCGGTCGCAGGGGCTATAAGGCCAAGCGGGCGCGGGTTCAAGCCCCCGGCACCCGCGACGCAACGGGTTTTGGACAGCGCCGCAAACCGGGCTATATGGTCGGGAGGGCCCGGTGCAGTTCGGGCCGGAGCCTCCATGACCCAAGACGCCTATCTGTTGCGCCTGCCCTCCCGCCGCCACAGCCCGGCGGTGTTCTCCTCGCCCCATTCCGGCCGGTTCTATCCGCCCGGCTTCCTGGCGGCCAGCCAGCTCGATCCGCTGACGCTGCGGTCCTCGGAGGACGCCTTCGTGGACGAATTGTTCGCCGCCGCGCCCTCCTGCGGGGCGCCGCTGCTGGCGGCGCGGATGCCGCGGGCCTGGATCGACCTCAACCGCGCGGCGGACGAGCTGGATCCGGCGCTGGTCGAGGGGGTGGCGCGCGGGGCGCACAACCCGCGCATCGCCTCGGGCCTGGGGGTGATCCCGCGGGTGGTGGCCAATGGCCGCGCGATCTATTCCGGCAAGCTGCCGATGGCCGAGGCCGAGGCGCGGCTGGCCTTCGCCTGGCATCCCTATCACGCCGCCCTGCGGGGGCTGGTGGAGGGGGCGCTGGCGCAGTTCGGCGAGGCGCTGGTGATCGACTGCCACTCGATGCCGCACGAGGCGATCGAGGCCCATGCCCGCCCCGGCCAGCCGCGGCCCGAGGTGGTGCTGGGCGACCGATTCGGCGCGGCCGCGGGGGCGGCGGTGATGGACCGGGTGGAGGCCGCCTTTGCCGCCGCCGGCCTGCGGGTCGCGCGCAACGCCCCCTTCGCCGGGGCCTATATCGCCCAGGCCTATGGCCGGCCGGCGCGCGGGGTGCATGTGGTGCAGGTGGAGATCGACCGCGCGCTCTACCTGGACGAGGCCCGGGTGGCCAAGCGGGCGGACTTCCCCGCCTTCGCCGCCCAGATCGCCGGGGTGGTGGCCGAGATCGTGCAGGGCACGGCCGGGCGGATGCCGCTGGCGGCGGAGTAGGGGGCCGGCCGCTCTTCCGCCCTGCCGGGCGTCATCGCTGCCATGGGGTGCGCGTGCTTCCCGGAGCGATGACGCCCGGCAGGGCGGAAGAGCGGCCCCGGGTGCGCAGCCGTTAACCCTTTCTTCACCAGCCCCGGGGCAGGCTCGCGCCATGGCCCGGCAGTTCTCCGATTCCGCGACCCCGCTCTTCGCCCACCTCGGGGCGGAGGACGAGGCTGTCGCCCGGCCCCTGCCCGAACGGCTGCCCTCCTACATCGCCGACCACCGCGCCCGCCTGCGCGCCCGGTTCGACGAAGGGGGCGCGGCGGCGATGCCGGATTACGAACTGCTGGAGCTCCTGCTGTTCCGCGCGATCCCCCGCCAGGACGTGAAGCCGCTGGCGCGCCGGCTGCTCGACACCTTCGGCGACCTCGCCCGCGTCGTCGCCGCCCCCCGCGCCCGGCTGCTGCAGGTGGAGGGCGTCGGCCCGGCCGTGGCGCAGGACCTGAAGGTCATCGAGGCCGCGGCGCAGCGGATGATGCGGGCGCGGGTGATGCACCGGCCGGTGCTGTCCTCCTGGGCGGCGCTTCTGGACTACTGCCACACCGCCATGGCGCATCGCGAGACCGAACAGTTCCGCCTGCTGTTCCTCGACCGCAAGAACGTGCTGATCGCCGACGAGGAACAGGCCCGCGGCACGGTGGACCATGTGCCGGTCTATCCGCGCGAGGTGGTCAAGCGCGCGCTGGAACTGAACGCGAGCGCGCTCATCCTGGTGCACAACCACCCCTCGGGCGACCCCACCCCCTCCACCGCCGACATCGAGATGACCGAGCGGATCCGCACCGCGGCCGAGGCGCTGGGCATCACGCTGCACGACCACCTGATCATCGGCAAGGGAAGGGAACTCAGCTTCCGCAGCGCGGGGTATCTGTAGGCTGCGGCAGCGGAGCGGCCTTCCGCCCTCGGCCGCATCGGAGCGACCATCCCCGCACAACATCGACACGAAGGCGATGACCGCACGACCCCGCCCGCCCCGCGTGACCGCACCGGCCGCCGCCGGCCGGGGTTCGCGTCCTTCCGCAGCAGGATCGGTCCGGATGGAACCGCCGGATGAAGTCCCGTATCTCCCTCCCCCCGGTGGGTCCAGGCCGCGCGGGCGAGCCCCCGCCCCCTCCACGCGGCAGGGGAGGCGCCCGTCCTGCCGGCGCTTCCGCCTGAACCGCCCCCTGCTAGAACCGCGCCAGCAGGCGGGCGAGGTCCGGCTCCGTCACCGCCCCGGCCGCCACCCCGCGGGGCAGCCAGATGCGGCGGCGGCTGGCGCGTTCCTTCCAGTCGGGGTGCAGGTCGAGCACCAGCAGCGGATAGACCGCCACCGTCACCGGCACGAAAAGCGGCTCCATCTCCTTCACGTAGCGGAAGCTGCCGCAGGCGGCGCGGCCGATATGGCCGGTGATGCCCGCCTCCTCCAGCGCCTCGATCTCGGCCGCCTGCCAGTCCTTGCGCCGGCGCATCGGCCAGCCCTTGGGCAGGATCAGCCGCCGGGTGCGGCGCGAGGTGATCAGCAGGAACTCCCGCCCGCCGGGCCGGTCGCGATAGGGCAGCGCCGCGATCTGGCGCAGCGGGCGGCCCTTGGCCAGCGCCTTGCGGATCGTCTCGGGTTTCATGGGGCTCCTTCCGCGCCCGGAAACCCCGCCGCCGGCCGATTGTTCCGGCCCCGCCGCTGGCAGGTTTCCGCGCATGACCCTGCGGCAGCGGCGCCCCGCGCGATCCCCCTTGGAGGGGCCCGCTTGCCATGCCAGCCTGACGCGGCGAGAATCGCCCCCTGCCGGGGGCCTCGGGCGCCGCCAGCATCCCGGCAACCGACCGATCTGTCTTCCTTTTCCGAGTTGCCAGAGTTTCGAAAACGCGCTCTGCCGATGGGAAAGAGGTGATCATGCATCAGGCGCCGTTCCTCGACCTGTCGAACGAGATGGGCCGGCAGGTGGCGGCCTTCGACTGGCGGGCCACGAGCCTGGGCCCGATCGAGGACTGGCCCGAGGTGCTGAAGATCACCGTGGGGCTGGTGATGCGCTCGGGCTTTCCCAAATGCCTCTGCTGGGGCCCGCAGATGATCGCCATCTACAACGACGCCTTCCGCACCCTGCTGGGGCAGAAGGGCGACTGCCTGGGCCGCCCCTTCCCCGAGATCTGGGCCGAGAGCTGGGAGATCATCGGCCCCATCGCCGAACGCGCCATGCAGGGCCACGCCACCTTCATCCCCGACTTCCCGCTGGAGATCAGCCGCCGCGGCGGGGCCATGGAACAGGCGTTCTTCACCTTCGCCTACAGCCCGGTGGTGGACACCACGGGGCGGGTGATGGGCTTCATGGACACGGTGATCGAGACCACGGGCCGGGTGGCGCTGGAACGCGGGGCGCGGCTGCGCAACCGCGAATTGCGCCACCGGATCAAGAACTTCTTCTCGCTGATCTCGGCCGTGGTCTCGCATACCTTCCGCGAGCACGGGGCGCCGGACGAGATGCGGGCGAGCCTTCTGGGCCGGCTGCGCGCGCTCAGCCGGGCGCAGGAGGTGCTGTCGCTGACCGGCGGCGGCCCCGGCACGCTGGGCGAGGTGATCGCCAAGGCGCTGGCCCCGGTGACCGGCGGGCAGGAGGCGCGCTTCACCCTGGAGGGCCCGGCGGTCTGCCTGTCGGAGACGCGGGCCTTCGCGCTGACGCTGGCGCTGCACGAACTGGTGACCAACTCCACCAAGTATGGCGCGCTCTCGGTCCCCGCGGGCCGGGTGGCGATCCGCTGGCGGCACGAGGGCGAGGGGCCGCTGGTGCTGACCTGGCGCGAGACCGGCGGGCCGCGGGTGGAAAAGGTCACCACCACGGGCTTCGGCAGCTTCCTGATCGGCGAGGCGCTGGCGGCGGCCTTCGACGGGCAGGTGAAGGTGGATTACCCGCCCGAGGGGCTGGTGCTGGAACTGACCGCCGGCCGCCCCGAGGCCGCGCTGGCCGAGGCCGAACCGTCCTGACAACGCGCCGTAACGTCCGGGGGTGACATGACGCCAGGTTTCGTGGAATGTGATCGCCACGGCCGACAAGATGCAATGGCATCAGGCGTCTAGCTCGGGGTCTGGGCAATGAGTGACGACAAGCCCCGTTTCCAGGGGAACGGGGGCGACGCAGAGATCGACCGGCGGCTGGCAGAGCTGATGCAGGGCATGGAACGCGAGCCCGTCTCGCCCGAACTGCGCCGGCTGGCCGCGCGGCTGCAGGCCGCCCTGCGGAGGGTCTCGGACGAGGGTCCGGAGCAGGGCGGCTAGGCTCCGCCGGCCCCTGGAACATATCCCCCCACCGCCGGTTGCATGGTCCCCACGAGGAGGGAGCGGACCATGCCACCCAGGAAAGCGTCGCCGGCAGAGCCTGCCGGCACCCCCGACGATGCCCGGACCACGGCCGCGGGCGCGGCCCCCGGGGCGGGCGAACAACAGGCCGAGACCGGGTTTCTGGCCGATTGCGAGGCCGTGGTCGAGCGGCTGAAGGGCCTTCTGCCCGTCAAGCCGGGCGAGGACGACACCGCGCAGGCGCGGCTCCTGTTCCAGCCCTGGCGCGACTATGCCGCCCGCTATCGGGTGCTGCGCTCCTGCCTGCCGCAGGACAGCATGGCCGACGATTCCGGCTGGCGCCAGACCGACCGGCAGGTCTCGCTGGTCACCAGCCTGCTCACCCCGCCGATGCCGGCCGACGCCGAGATCGGCAAGACCCAGCTCTTGCTGGCCGGTCAGCTGATCGGCCGCATCATCGAACGCGAGGGGGCGGCCGAGACCAGCCTCGTCGCGAAGGCGCGATCGGCGGGGCTCGACTCCGACGATCTGGAAAGGTGGCTCGCTGCCTTTGCCGAGGACCGGGATCCCCCGCCCTGGTCGCCGGCACAAAAGCGACGTTCCACGTCAACCGAGGAGGCCATGATGCCCAGGAATACCAACATGCCCGACCGCGACGACCGCGGCCGCTTCGTCGGCGACGACGACCGCGGCTACAGCAGCCGCGGCTCGGGTCGCGACCGCGACGAGCAGGGTCGGTTCACCAGCGACGACGACCGGGGCTATCGCAGCCGCAGCGCGGGCCGCGAGCGCGACGACCAGGGCCGGTTCACCAGCGACGACGACCGCCGCTACTCGCGCGGCCGCTATGACGACGACGACCGCGGCCGCGGCCAGCAGGGCCAGGGCTGGTACGGCGACCGCGAGGGCCATGCCGAGGCCGCGCGCCTGGGCTGGGAACACCGCCGGGGCGACGCCGACTATGGCCGCGGCGGCGGCTATCGCAGCGGCGGGCGCGAGCGCGACGAGCAGGGCCGCTTCACCAGCGATGACGACCGCCGCTATTCCCGCAGCCGCTATGACGACGACGACCGCGGCCGGGGCCAGCAGGGCCAGGGCTGGTACGGCGACCCCGAGGGGCATTCCGAAGCCTCGCGCCTGGGCTGGGAACGCCGCCGCGACGATGACGATGACCGGGGCCGGTCGTCCCGCTATCGCCGCTGACGGAAAGGGGGGCCTGCGGGCCCCCCTTTTTCACCTCCGCCGCGTCAGGACGCCGCGCGCCCGCGGCAGGCGGCAAGGCCCAATCCCAACCCCAGCCCCATGCCCAGGAACCCCGCCGCCACCCCGGCGGGCGGCAGCACCAGATGCCAGCCGGGGCTGAGACTGCGCGGCAGGATCCCGTAGTCCACCACCCCCGCCCCCAGCGTCACCGCCCCCGCTGCCGTCCAGCGCGCCGCGGGCCGGGTGGCGCGGGTCAGGCGGGCGGCGCCGAACAGCACCGCGGCCCAGAAGGTGGTGGCGCCGAAATGGGTGGCCAGCCCCGCCGCGGTCTCGGGCCAGGCCGGGCCGGGCGCCTGCGCCGCCCCCTCGCCCAGCAGCCAGTGCGCCGAGGCGTTCAGCGGCGCCACCGGGCTTTCGCGCGCGGCCAGGCTGGCCGCCACCAGCCCCAGGGCCGAGCCCAGGCCCCCCGCCACGCCGGTGGCGATCACCGGCAGCCATCCGTCATGCCTCATGGCGCGCTCCCCATAGGGAAAGGGCGGCGCCCGCGGCGCCGCCCCTCCATGCCTCAGTCATAGTGCCGCGGCATTTCCTTCAGCTGGTCCTTGGTCCAGGGGGTCACCCCGTGGACGTTGCCGTTCTCGTCGCGCATCAGGTTCAGCTGGTCCAGCGAGACCAGAACCGGCTTGGCACCGATCCCCAAGAACCCGCCGACCTCGATCACCGCGTCGGTGGCGGCGGCGCCGTTGCCGTGCAGGTGCGAGATGGTGCCGATCTTCTCGTCGTTGGCGCCATAGATCGGCGCATTGGCCAGCACCGCCTCGGTGCAGTCCTGCCGGGCGAGCGGGGTATGCCTGCTGTGGTCCATGTCTTCCTCCGTTGTCGTCCGGGATGCCGGCACGGCATCCTCCGGCAAGCCAACAGCGGCCTCGGCGTGATGTTCCCGCCCGCCTCGCGCCCGCAGCATCCGGGACAGCGCGTCGGTCTCCAGCACGAAATGCTCGAAGAGCGCGCCGAAGGCGTGCAGCGCGATCAGCCCGATCAGGATCAGCCGCCCGGCCTCGTGCGCCACCCCGGCCAGCTCGATCCCGCCGAACCAGGCCAGCGCGCCGGTCAGCGGCATGGCCAGCAGCATGACATAGAGCGCCATGTGCACCAGCGAGGCCAGTCCGTTCAGCAGCGCCGGCACGCCCGGCGGCGGCTCGGGCATCCCGCGGCGCCATCGGATCGCCAGCCGCAGCAGCGTCAGCGCCAGCACGGCCAGCCCGGCCACGACATGCGCCGCCGCGCCCAGGGCCATGGGCATCGCGCCCTCCTCCAGCCGGTGCCGGAACGCCAGCCGCATCGCGTCGTTGACGATCAGCTGGAACAGCACCAGCGCCACGGTCGCCCAGTGCAGGGCGATCTCGGCGCGCGTGTATCCTTTGGGGCGCGGCGGCCTCGACGGCATGGCGGCTCGTTTCGATGGAACGTTTTCCTTCTGAACGGGTTTGTCGGGAAGAAGGTTCCGGGAAATCTGCGGGAGGCGGGGTGCGGCAGCGGCATGTCTTTCGGCGGCTGGCCGTCCTCGCCGCCCTTGCGGTGCTGGCGGCCTGCAAGCCCGAGCAGAGCGCGCTGCACCCCGCCGGCACCGAGGCGCGCGAGGTGGCGCGGCTGATCTGGATCACCGCGATCGGCGCGACGGTCATCTGGTTCGCGGTGATGGGGGTGGCGTTCTATGCGGTCAGGGGGCGCAACCGGCCCACCTCGGACCGCTTCGCCGACCGTTTCATCCTGGTCTGCGGGGTGGTCTTCCCCACCACGGTGCTGGCGGTGCTTTTGTTCTTCGGCCTGCGGCTTTTGCCCGACTGGCAGGGCCGGGCGGACCTGCGCATCCATGTGACCGCCGAGCAGTTCTGGTGGCGCATCGCCTATGAGCTGCCGGACGGACGGCTGGTGGAGACGGCGAACGAGCTGCACCTGCCGCGGGGGCAGGTAGCGGAATTCGCGCTGACCGCGCAGGACGTGATCCATTCCTTCTGGATCCCGCCGCTGGGCGGCAAGATCGACGCGATCCCCGGGCGGGTCACCCTGCTGCGGCTGACCCCGGAAGAGACCGGCAGCTTCCGCGGCATCTGCGCCGAATACTGCGGCCTTTCCCACGCGCTGATGGCGCTGCCGGTCACCGTTTCGGAGCCGGAGGATTTCGCCCGCTGGCTGCAGGCCGAGGCCGCGCCCGCCGCGGGCGACCCCGCCGCCTTCCGCGCCGCGGGCTGCGGCGCCTGCCATACCGTGCGCGGCGTGGTGGAAGAGGGCGGCGTGGGCCCCGACCTGACCCACCTCGCCCGCCGCCAGACCCTGGCCGCCGGCATCCTGCCGATGACCGAACAGGCACTCGCCGCCTGGCTGGCCAACCCCGCCGCCTTCAAGCCCGACGCGCGGATGCCGGGCTATGCCGACCTGCCCGAGGCCGACATCCGCGCCATCCTCACCTTCCTCATGGGGCTGCGATGACCGCGCATCACGATCCCGCCGCCGCACGGCTGGCCGAAGTCTGGGCGCCCCCGCGGGGCTGGCGCCGGCTGTCGGACGTGAACAACTCCTCGGTCGGGTTGTGGTATCTGGCC
Organism: Paracoccaceae bacterium; assembly: GCA_037190175.1. GTDB lineage: Bacteria > Pseudomonadota > Alphaproteobacteria > Rhodobacterales > Rhodobacteraceae > JBBCJM01. The sequence continues at coordinate 12,440 of JBBCJM010000080.1, forward strand.
GCGGCCTTCGCCTTCATGCTCTTCGCCGGGGCGCTGGCGCTGATCATCCGGGCGCAGCTGGCCGTGCCCGAGAACACGCTGGTCTCCTCGGGCACCTATGCCCAGCTCTTCACCCTGCACGGCACGGTGATGATGTTCCTCTTCGCCGTCCCGGTGTTCGAGGCGATGGCGATGCTGATCCTGCCCGGGCTGGTGGGCGCCCGCGACCTGCCCTTCCCCCGGCTCTCGGCCTTCGGCTTCTGGTGCTACCTGATCGGGGGGATCTTCGTCTGCGGCTCGATCTTCTTCGACGCCGCGCCCGACGGCGGCTGGTTCATGTATCCGCCGCTGGCCACCAAGCAGTCGGGCATCGGCGCCGACATCTGGCTTCTGGGCCTCTCGTTCATCGAGGTCGCCTCCATCGCCGCCGCTGTCGAGCTGATCGTGGGCGTGCTGAAGTGCCGGGCGCCGGGGATGCACCTGAACCTGATCCCGCTCTATGCCTGGTACGTGCTGATCGTGGGGGCGATGATCCTCTTCGCCTTCCCGCCGCTGATCGCCGGCGACATCCTGTTCGAGCTGGAGCGGATGGCCGGCTGGCCCTTCTTCGACCCCGAGCGGGGGGGCGACCCGCTGCTGTGGCAGCACCTGTTCTGGATCTTCGGCCACCCGGAGGTCTACATCATCTTCCTGCCGGCCATCGCGCTGCTGGCCATGGTGATCCCCACCTTCGCGCAAAGGCCCATCGCCGGCTATTCCTGGATCGTGCTCTCGGCCATCGGCACGGGGTTCCTGAGCTTCGGGCTCTGGGTGCACCACATGTTCGCCACCGGGCTGCCCTCGATCTCGCTGGGCATCTTCTCGGCGGCCTCCGAGGCGGTGGCGATCCCCACCGGCATCCAGATCTTCGCGTTGATCGCCACGGTGATGCTGGGGCGGGTGGTGAAGTCGGTGCCGATGCTGTTCGCCGCCGGGGCGCTCGCCAGTTTCGTGATCGGCGGGCTGACCGGGGTGATGGTGGGGCTGGTGCCCATCGACCTGCAGGTGCACGACACCCATTTCGTGGTGGCGCATCTGCACTACACGCTGATCGGCGGGATGCTGTTCCCGACCATGGCGGGGGTGCATTACTACTATCCGATGATCGCGGGGCGGATGCTGTCGCACCGGCTGGGGGTCTGGTCGTTCTGGCTGACCTTCCTGGGCTTCAACGCCGCCTTCCTGCCGATGCACTGGACCGGGCTTCTGGGGATGCCGCGGCGGGTCTTCACCTATGGCGCGGACCGGGGGTGGGACCTGCTGAACCTCACCTCGACCGTCGCGGCCTTCGTCTTCGCCGCGGGGTTCCTGGTCTTCGTGTGGAACTGCCTGCGGCCCCAGGGCCCCGCGCCGCGCAACCCCTGGCGCGCGGGGACGCTGGAATGGGCCACCCCGGCGGGCGGCGAGGGCTGGGGCTTCCGCGCCATCCCCCCCATCGGCAGCCGCTATCCGCTGTGGGACGACCCCGGGGTTCTGGCCCGCATCGACGCGGGCGAAGGCTTCCTGCCCGACGCAGCCGAGGGGCGGCGCGAGACGCTGGTGACCTCGGCCCTGGACGCCGCCCCGGTGCAGGTGCTGCGGATCGGCGGGCCCGGCTGGCTGCCGCTGGCGGCGGCGGCGGGGCTGGGGGCGGTGTTCGTCTTCGCCACCTTCAAGCTGTGGCTGCCCACCGCAGCCGGGGCGGCGCTGTTCCTCTGGGCGCTGCTGCGCTGGCTCTGGCGAGGGACCGCCGAGATCCCCGAGGCGCCCGCGAAGGACGCCGGCCAGGGCCTGCACCTGCCGCTCTATGTCTCCGGCCCGGCCTCGACCGGCTGGTGGGCGATGTTCATCACCATGACCGGGGACCTGACGGCCTTCCTCGGCCTGCTCTTCGGCTATTTCTTCTTCTGGACCGTGCATGAGGACTTCACCGCCGGCTTCGACGGGCCGGGCTGGGGCTGGCCGCTGGCCGCCGGGCTGCTGGTGGCTGCCGCCTGGGGGGCAACGCTGGCCGCGCGGATCGTCAACCGCCGGGGTTCGCCCTCGGCCGCGAGGCTCTGGCTGCTGGCCGGGATCGGGCTGGGCGGGGCTGCGGCCCTGGCGCTGCTGGCCGGCCCCTGGGCGACCGGCCTCGACCCCGCGGCGCATTCCTATCCCGCCATCGTCTGGACGCTGGCCGGCTGGGCGGCGCTGCATCTGGCCGCGGGGATGCTGATGCAGGCCTATGCCTATGCCCGGCTGTGGAAGGGCAAGGCCACCCCCACCCATGACGCCGACCTGTGGAACGTCACCCTCTACTGGCACTTCGCCGCCTTTTCCGCCGCCCTGACGGCCCTGGTGATCGGAGGCTTCCCGCTGTTGCTATGACCCGCCCCGCCCCCCACCGCCCGCGCCGGCCCGAAACCGGCACCGACCTGAAGCAGGTGATCGCCGCCCCGGTGATCTGGGCCGCGCATTTCCTGACCGCCTATGTCTTCGCCGCCGTCTGGTGCGAGAAGCTGGGGCGAGAGACGCCGATCCTGGGCGCCCGCATCGCGGTGCTGGCGGCGACCGTGCTGGCGCTGGTGGCCATCGGCATCCTCGCCCGCCGGCTGTGGCGCGCCCATGCCCCCAGCCTGACCGACGCGGATTTCGACTTCGAATACAACGCGCCGGAGGAGCGGCACCGCTTCCTCGCCCATGTGGGCCTGATGCTCTGCGCGCTGTCGGCCGTCGCCGTGCTCTACGGCACCCTGCCCGCCCTGACGCTGAGTAGCTGCCGATGAACCGCGCGCTGATCCTTGCCGGTCTCGTGGTGCTGGCCCTCGCCTGGGCCGGGCCGCTGCCGCGCATGGTGGCGCACAGCTTCGCCGCCCATATGGTGCTGCATGTCACGGTGATCGCCGTGGGGGTGCCGCTGCTGGCCGCCGGTCTGGCGCCGCGGCTTGCCTCGCGCCCCGGCCCGGGCCTGCCGGTGGCGGCGAGCCTCCTGGACCTGATCGTGGTCTGGGGCTGGCACGCGCCGGCGCTGCACGAGGCGTCGCGGCAGAGCCCCGCCGTGCTGGCGGTGGAGCAGGTCAGCTTCGCGACCGTCGCGCTGCTGGTCTGGCTGGTGGCGCTGGCCCGGCCCCGGGGGCATGGGGGCGAGGCGGCGCTGGGCGGGGCGGCGGCGCTGTTCTTCACCTCGATGCACATGACGCTCTTGGGCGCGCTGATCGGGCTGGCGCCGCGGGGGCTGTTCCACGCCCATGGCCACCACGACCCGGTGGCCGACCAGCAGCTGGGCGGCGCGATCATGCTGGTGGTGGGCGGCGCGGTCTATCTGGCCGGCGCGCTGGTCCTGATGGCGCGGGTGCTGCGGGACAGGAGGCCGGCATGAAGCGCCACCTGCCCCATCTGGCCGGCGCGGCGCTGGGGGTGCTGGCGCTGGCCATGCTGCCGCTCTCGGGCCTCCTGCCCCACGACGCCACCGGGGGGCGGGGGGTCACCCACTGGTATCACTGGCTGGCCGCGCGGCAGTCGGTCACCCTGCGCTCGCTGACCACGCCGGTGCCGCCGCTGACCGACACCATGGCCCGGCGCGCGGCGGGGCATTACGAACTGGTCTGCGCCGCCTGCCACGGCAGCCCGGCCGCCCCCCCGGCCCGGATCGCCGAGGACCTCTGGCCCCGCCCGCCCCGGCTGACCTCCGCGCAGGCCCGCTGGCGCCCGCCCGCGCGGGTGTTCCTGACCGTGAGGGACGGGATCGCCCGCACCGCCATGCCCAGCTGGCCCGAGACCGCCCGCGAGGACGAGGTGTGGGACATGGTGGCCTTCCTGCAGCGCCTGCCCGACCTTTCCCCGCAGGACTACCGCGCGCTGGCCGGCCGGGCGGGGGACTGCACCGCCTGCCACGGCGCGCGGGGCGAGGGGCGCGACGGCATCCCGCGGCTGGACATCCAGACGCCGGAGTATATCGCCGCCGCCCTGCGCGCCTTCCGCGAGGGCACGCGGGCCAGCGGCACGATGATGGCGGTGGCGCGGACGCTAACCGATGACCAGATCGACGCCCATGCCCGGCAGTTCGGCCAAGGCATCGAGATCCCCCTACCCGCCACCGACACCCCCGCCGCCCGCATCGCCCGGCAGGGGCTGCGCGAGCGCGACGTGCCCGCCTGCCTTTCCTGCCACGCCGGGCCCCAGCGCCCCACCTATCCCGCGCTGTCGGGGCAGGACGCCCGCTACCTGCGCCGGCAGCTCCAACTCTTCGCCGAGATGGGCGCGGACCGCGGCGGGCCGCACGGCCACATGATGGCGCAGGTGGCCCGCTGGCTGGCGCCGGCCGAGATGGAGGCGCTGGCCGACTGGTTCGCCGGGAACAACCCTCCGCCCTGACGGGTTGCGGCCGCATGAACAGCGTGTCCCCCGACGACATTCCCATCCGCGAGGACGGATTGCAGATCCAGCAGGCGCCGGGGTTCCAGCGCCGCTTCTGGCGGGCCGAGCGGATCGCCTGGGCTGGCTTCGCCGCGGTGATCGGCGTGGCGCTGCTGGGGCTTTCCGGCGACGGCGGGCTTTTCCACCTGCGCCAGCTTCAGGCCGGCGGGGCGGAGATCCAGGCCCCCCGCGTGCTGCGGGTCGACGGCCCCGCCGAGGCGACGGTCGCCTTCGCCGGCCCCGGCCCGCACCGGCTGGAACTGCCCTGCGGGCCGGTGGAGGGTGTGGAGGCGGTGCCGGTCAGGCTCGACCGCACCGGCTGCGCCGTCATCCTGGCCGGCGACCGGCTGACGCTGCGGCTGACCGCGCGGGAGGCGGGGCTGGCCCGGCTGCCGGTGCAGGCAAACGGGCAGCCCGTGGTGCTGACCTTCCTCGTGCTGCCATAGGGGGTGGGGGATGGGCAGCGTCGTCAGTGCGCTTGTCAGCTATGCCGTGCTGCTGGTGCTGACCCGGCTCTCGGGCCGGCGCACGCTGTCGCAGATGACGCCCTTCGACATGGTGCTCCTGATGGTGGTGGCCGAGACCACGCAGGAGGCGCTGGTGGGCGGCGACGGCTCCTTCACCCACTGGATCCTGCTGATCGTCACCCTTTTCGCCGCCGACATCGCGCTGTCGCTGCTGAAAGGCACCTCGCCGCTGGTCGCGCGGATCCTGATGGGGGTGCCCACGGTGCTGGTCTCGGGCGGCAAGGTGGATGCGCAGGCGATGCGGCGGGCGCGGATCGACATCACCGAGGTACTGGAGGCCGCCCGCCAGCAGCACGGCATCCGCACCTTCGCCGGCATCGACTGCGCGGTGCTGGAGGTGGACGGCAAGATCAGCATCATCCCCGCGCAGTCGTGAGCCCCGCGCCCGGAACCCTTCCGCCGCCCTCCGGTTCGCCCCCTGAGGCGAGACGCGAGAGGACCGGACCCGTGAAAGACGAAAGACGCGACGAGGCCACGGGGCAGCACCCCGGGACCCCGCATTACGACCATCCCTCCGGCGGCTGGGGCTCGCTGAAGAGCGTGGCCTGGCACCTGGCCAACGGGGCGGTCGGGCCGGGGGTGCTGGACACGCTGCGCCGGCAGAACAAGCCGCGCGGGCATATGTGCACCTCCTGCGCCTGGGCCAAGCCGCCCTCGCCCCACCCGGCCGAGTTCTGCGAGAACGGCGCCAAGGCCACGATCTGGGACCATACCCGCCGCCGCTGCGGGCCCGAGTTCTTCGCCGAGCACCCGGTGGCCGGGCTGCGCGGCTGGTCCGACCACGAGCTGGAGCGCAGCGGGCGGCTGACCCATCCCCTGCGCTACGACGCGGGCAGCGACCGCTATGTCCCCACCACCTGGGACGAGGCCTTCGCCGCCATCGGCGCCACCTTGCGGCGGCTGGAGCCGAAATCGACGGTCTTCTACGCCTCGGGCCGGGCCAGCCTGGAGACCTCCTATCTCTGGGCGCTGTTCGGCCGGCTTTACGGCCACAACAACCTGCCCGACAGTTCCAACATGTGCCACGAGACCACCTCGGTGGCGCTGCAGCGCACCATCGGCACCGGGGTCGGCACCTGCGTCTGGGACGACTTCAAGTCCTGCGACCTGCTGCTGTTCTTCGGCCAGAACACCGGCTCGAACAGCCCGCGCTTCCTGCATCCGTTGCAGGAGGCGCGGCAGCGCGGCTGCAAGGTGGTGGTGTTCAACCCGGTGCGCGAGCGCGGGCTGATCGAGTTCCTGAACCCGCAGCGCCCGACCGAGATGCTGACCGGCCGCTCCACCGCCATGTCCGACCTTTACCTGCAACTGCGCGCGGGCGGCGACATCGCCGCCATCGCCGGGGTGGTGAAGCGGCTGATGCTGCGCGAGGCGGCGGCGCCCGGCGTGCTGGACCGCGACTTCATCGCCCGGCACACCGCCGATTTCGAGCCCTTCGCGGAATGGGTGCAGGCGCTCGATTGGGAGGAGATCGAGCGGATCTCGGGCCTGCCGCGCGCCGAGCTGGAGCGGGTGGGCGACCTCTACGCCGGGGCCGAACGGGCGATCGCCGTCTATGGCATGGGGCTGACCCAGCACGTCCACGGCGCGGACAGCATCGGGATGCTGGTCAACCTTTTGCTGCTGCGCGGCAACATCGGCCGGCCGGGGGCGGGGATCTGCCCGGTGCGGGGGCATTCCAACGTGCAGGGCCAGCGCAGCGTCGGCATCACCGAAAAGCCCGAACTGGCCCCGCTGGACCGCTTGGCCGAGATGTACGGCTTCGAACCGCCGCGCGAGACCGGCATGACCACGGTCGAGGTGGTGCAGGCGCTGCTGGACGGTTCGCTGAAGGGCTTCGTCGGCCTGGGCGGCAACTTCGCCCGCGCCATCCCCGACCAGGGCCGCGCCGATGCGCTGTGGCCGCGGCTGGAGCTGAACGTGCAGGTCGCCCCGCGGCTGAACCGGACGCATACCCTGGTGGGCGACGGGGCCTGGCTGCTGCCCTGCCTGGTACGGGGCGAGGTGGACCGGCAGGCGGGCGGCGACCAGGCGGTCAGCGTGGAGGACAGCCTGAGCCACATCCACGGCTCGATCGGCCGCCGCCGCCCGGCCTCGCCGCACCTGCTGTCCGAGCCCGCCATCGTCGCCAGGCTGGCCAAGGCCACGCTCGATCCCAACCCGCGGGTGCGCTGGGACGACTGGGTGGGCGACTACGGGCTGATCCGCGACCAGATCGAGGCCGCCTATCCGGCCGAGTTCCGCGACTTCAACGCCCGGATGTTCACCGCGGGCGGCTTCGACAAGGGCAACCCGGCCCGCGAGCGCCGCTGGAAGACCGAGGCGGGCCGGGCGATGTTCACCACCCCGGCCGCGCCCACCGCGCTGGCCGAGATCCCGGGGCGGGGGGTGCATACCCTGATCACCCTGCGCTCGAACGGCCAGTTCAACACCACCATCTACGACAACCGCGACCGGCTGCGGGGGCTGGAGGGCGAGCGCGACATCGTGCTGATGGCCCCGGCCGAGATCGCGGCGGCGGGGCTGGAGCCGGGCGACCGGGTGGCGCTGGTCTCGGCCCATGGCGACGGGGTGGAGCGCCGGCTCGACGGGCTGCGGCTGGTGCCCTATGACCTGCCCGCAGGCTGCGTGGCGGCCTATTATCCCGAGGCCAACGTGCTGGTCCCGCTGGACCTGCACGACCGCGCCTCGCAGACCCCCGCCTTCAAGGGCGCCCCGGTGCGGGTGGTGGCGACGGGCTGACCGCGGAAGGCGCGCGCCTCGGCAGGAATCCTCGCAACCTTGGCGCGTGGCGGGAACCTTCCGGCCGTCCCGAAGATAGTCCTCTTCAGCACACCCCGCGATCCCCGAGGAGGACCAGATGTCGCACGCGCCGCGCCGGCACCAGCCCGTGACGTTCCCGCTGCTTCTTGCCGGCGGTGCCGGCACCCGGTTGCACGAACTGACGCGGGCCGAGTGCAAGCCGGCGCTGCCCTTCGGCACCTCCTGCCGGATCGTGGACTTCACGATGGCGAACGCGGCGCGCTCGGGCCTCGACCGGATGCTGGTCGCCACCCAGTACCGGCCCGAGACGCTGGAACGCCACCTGATGCGGCGCTGGGCGGCGGAGTTTCCCGGCGGCATCGCGCTGCGCAACGGATACCGGGTCTGCCGCTCGGCGCTGGGCTACAACGGCACCGCGGCGGCGGTGGCGCTGAACCGGGCCGAGATCGACGCGGCCGGCACCACGGAACTGCTGGTCCTGTCGGCCGACCACATCTACCGCATGGACTATCGCGCGATCCTGGCCCGCCACCGGGCGACCGGCGCGGTGGCCACCGTGGCGGCGCAGGAGGTGCCGCGGATGCAGGCCAGCGCCTTCGGCGTCATGCAGGCGGCGGCCGACGGGCGGATCCTCGACTTCGCCGAGAAGCCCGCCGACCCCCGCCCGGCCCCGGGCCGCCCCGACCACGCGCTGGTCAGCATGGGGATCTATGTCTTCGACTGGGCCTGGCTGCGCGGGGCGCTGGCGGCCGCCGACCCCGAGGCGGAGCTCGACTTCGCCCGCAACATCCTGCCCCGCGCGGTGGCGCAGGGCGGCGCCTTCGTCCATGCGCCGGGCGCGCCCGCCTACTGGCGCGACGTGGGCACGCTGGACAGCTATCGCGAGGCGCAGCTCGACTTCGCCCCCGGCCGGGTGCCGCCGTTCCAGCCGCTGCCCGCCGGCCGCGGCAAGCCGCCCCTGCGGCCCGAGGTTCCGGCGCTGGGCGATTCGGTGCTGATGCCGGGCGCGCGGGCGATGCCCGGGGCGCGGCTGTCCCGCGCGCTGGTGGCGCCGGGGGCGGTGGTGCCTGCGGGGCTGGCGGTGGGCGAGGATCCTGCCGAGGACAGCCGCTGGTTCCGCGTGACCCCCGGGGGCACCACGCTGGTCACCCCGGCCATGCTGGCCCGCCGGGCGGCCGACCGCGGGCGGCTCTACGCGGTGCCGGCGCTGGCCGACCTGCGCGCACGGATCGCCTGAGCCATGCCGCGCGACGCCGCCCCCGCCCTGCGCTTCCTGCCCGGGGCGGCGCG
>JBBCJM010000081.1:0-21903 GCA_037190175.1 Paracoccaceae bacterium
CCCGGAAAACTAAGGCGAGGAAACGATGGCTACGGTTTCGATCCGCGCCCTCGCGAGGAGGGCGACTGCATGACGACAATGGGCGCTGGCAAGCTGAACGTTTCGATCCGCGCCCTCGCGAGGAGGGCGACCAAGAGCGCAGGCACGCTCCTTGCCTTTGCTGCGTTTCGATCCGCGCCCTCGCGAGGAGGGCGACGCTGAGTTTGGCCCGCTTGCCTCGCCGGTGGTCCACGTTTCGATCCGCGCCCTCGCGAGGAGGGCGACGCGCGGTCGAGCATGGGCCGGCTCCTGCGATGGGGGTTTCGATCCGCGCCCTCGCGAGGAGGGCGACCGCCGGCGCCAGTCCCGTTCGGCCTCGGGATCGAGGTTTCGATCCGCGCCCTCGCGAGGAGGGCGACAGAGCCCCTTCGACAGGGGGTCGGGCTCTTGCAGGTTTCGATCCGCGCCCTCGCGAGGAGGGCGACGCGTGAACTCCAGCGTCAGCGCGTCGTTGGCCGCGTTTCGATCCGCGCCCTCGCGAGGAGGGCGACTCGTCGTCAAGCGGCGTGATGCGCTGGGCGACCAGTTTCGATCCGCGCCCTCGCGAGGAGGGCGACTGGTTGCACTTAGCCGATTGATGCTCAAAGGCAAATGGTTCGGGAAATGCGGATCGCGGGTTCGTGCCGGCGGCGGCGGCCGGATCGCACCTGCCGGCCGCCCTGAACTGAACGATTTCAAAGAGCTGCGCCGATTGCGAAGGGTGGCGGGAAGTCCGGCACGCTCGGGGTTCGCAGGCGCGCGGTCAGAGGATCAGCGGGCCGTTCAGGTCGGTGGCGGGCTTGGCGCCGACGTGTTCCACCCGGCGGGTCCAGTTCGCACCCAGGTAGTAGTAGCGCAGGCTGTCGGTCTCGGCCTTGATGATCCCTTCCAGCCGCGCCTTCAGCTTCGTCCATTGCGCCGGGTCGAGCTCGATCTCGAAGACCGAGAACTGCACGCGCTGGCCCCAATCCTCGCAGGCGCGGGCGACGCGGCGCAAGCGTTTTCGGCCGCCCTCCTCGGTCGTGTTCACGTCATAGGTCACCAGCACCAGCATCTCAGCTCCAGAACCAGGGCGGATAGGCGTCGATGTCGCCGCGCAGGTGGCGGGCCAGCATCTGGGCCTGCAACCAGGGCACCAGGCCGAAGGGCGCCTTCTCGGCCAGGAAGGGGTGCAGGCGTTCCTCCTTCTTCCTTTCCTGCCAGGCGGTCAGCACCAGCCGGCGGGCGTCGTCCGACAGAAGCACCGCGCCGCCCTCCATCCGGCGGAAGTCCCCGGCGCGCAGCTGGCGGCGGTTGACCAACGACAGCGCCAGCCGGTCGGCGAGCGGCGCGCGCAACTCCTCCATCAGGTCGAGGGCCAGCGAGGGCCGGCCGGGTCTGTCGCGGTGCAGGAACCCCACGGCGGGGTCGAGGCCCGCCGCCTCGCAAGCCGAGCGGCAGTCGTGGGTCAGGAGCGTGTAGAGGAAGGAGAGGAGCGCGTTCATCGCGTCGAGCGGCGGGCGGCGCGACCGTCCGGTCCAGCGCAGTTCGGGGTCGGGCGAGCGGATCAGATGGTCGAAGACGGCGAAATAGAGGTTCGCGGCCTCGCCTTCCGAGCCGCGCAGCAGGTCCAGGCTGTCGTCCTTCGCCTGCACCCGGCGCAGGATCATCGCCATGCGGTCGGTGGCGGTTTCCAAGGCGGCACGGGCGGCCGGGTCCATCTCCTCCCCATAGTCGCGCAGGGCCCGGCGGATCACGGCGCGCTGGTTGGCGATCTTGCCCATGACGATGGAGCGCACGATGTCCTCGCCCGTCTCGGCCTGCCGGTATTGCGCGCGGCGCAGCAGGACATTGCCGGTGACGGGCCCCTCGACGCGGGCCTGGAACCGCCCTGCCCTGTCCAGCAGCACCAGGGTGATGCCGCGCTCGGCGCAGGTGCCGATCAGGGCCGGGGTCAGCAGGATCGGCCCGAAGGCGACCACCGAGGCCAGCATGTGCAGCGGCACCCGGGCCTTCTCGGTGCCCTCGACCTCGGCCACCAGGGTCTCGCCGTCCTTCTTCAGCGCGGCGCCCTCGGTGGTGACATAGACGGTGTTGAGCAGTTTCCTCATGTGGCGAGCGCCCTGGCCAGCATCCGGTCACGCCATTGTCGGACGGGGCGGGCGTGGGTTTCGGGGCGGCAGAGGTCTATGAGCGAACAGGCTCGGCAGCGGGACCTGTGCGGGGTGGGCGGCGGGGTGGCGCGGCTGGCGAGGACGGCGGCAAGCTCGGCCACCGCGGTTTCGGCCAGGGCGCGCAGCGTGGCGTCGAACGGCACGGTGACGCGGCGTTTGGTCTGGGCATAGAAGAGGGCGCCCTGGGGGACGGGCGTGCCGGTCATCTCCTCCAGGCACAGCGCCTGCGCGCAGAGCTGCGCCTCGTCGGCGCGGTGCAGCTTGGGCTTGCCGCGCTTGTATTCCACGGGAAAGGCGGTCTCGCCATCGGGGCCGGGATGGAACTCCACCAGGTCGGCCATACCGGTCAGGTTCATCCGCCGCGAGGCCAAGGGCAGCGCCAGCACCCGCCGCACCCCGCGCGCCTTGCGACTGCCGCCCTTGTCGGCCACGGCGTGGAGCACATCGCCCTCGGCGGTGAAGCGGTTCTCGGCCCAGAGCCGCTCCAGATGGATCAGCGCCGCCTGCCGCAAGCAATAGACCGCATGCTGGATCGCCGAGAGGGGAATGGGCTCCGTCTCGGCGGGCATGGTCAGACCAGATCCAGGACTTCGATCCCCGCTGGCAGGCCGTCGCGGTCGATCTCGATCACGTAGTCCGAGAACTTCCGCGCCGGGGCGAGGTTGCCGAGACCGCGGTCGTCCAGCGGCCGGAACTCGCCATCCACGTTGCGGCCGATCTTCACCCGGTCGAACAGGGTATGCGCGGCGGCGTTGCCCAGCGCGCTCTCGTGACGGAAGGCGATCAGGCGGCGGGTGGTCATCTCGCCGCGGGCGGCCGAGCGGTCGTGCTCGAAGGCGTCCTTCAGCGCCTCGAACAGCAGGTCGAGGTCGGCCTCGGAGAAGCCCGTGCGTTCGGCGAACTTGGCCGAGATAAGCCGTGCGCGACATAGAGCCCATAGGGCACGATGTGCTTGCGGCCCATGGTGCGGTTGTCGGTGCGGCTGTCGCCTTCCTCGGCCCCCTCGGCGCGTTTCTTCTGCTCGGCCTCGTTGGTGGCGGCCATCCGGGTGATCGAGATCTCCACCGGCAGGATCGGCTCGACCGAGGAGGCGAAGGTCATCTGCACCGGGCCCTTGACCTGCCCGCAGTTGACGCCGGTGGACATCACCGCGCCGAAGGTGCGCACGTCGAAGAAGTTGCGGCACATCCAGTCTCGCAACTCTTTCGCCTCGGTATCATCTTTTGGATTCAGTTTCGCTTCCTTCTTGCCGGGCGTCTCGCCGCGCAGCGCGATGTATGCCTGCCGGTGCTTGTCGTTCAGGATGGCGCCCTCCTGCACATAGATGTGATGGCCCGCCTCACCCGTCCGCGCGAGTTCCACGTAATTGCGGATCTTGCGCTTGAGGCTCACGTCGCTGACCAGCCCGTGGTTGGTCTCGGGGTCCAGACGCGGCAGGTTGCCGGCATCGGGGTCGCCGTTGGGGTTGCCGTTCTTCACGTCGAAGATCAGCACGAAATCGTGGCGGCGGGACAGCGTGGTCATTGGGCGTTCTCCGTGCTGGTGGCGTCAGAATCGTCGCGTTTGCGGAAGAAATCGCTGCGCTGGTGGTAATAGCCGATGCCGAACAGCGCCTGTTCGGCGGTGCTGAGCGAGGCGGGGATCGGATCGTTGCCCGGCTCCATCAGGTCGGTGATCGAGGTGATGAGCTTTTCCAGGTTGACCGCCCGGCCCGCGCTCTGCTTGCGCAGCTTCGAGAAATGGTTCTGCGAGCCGGCGTCCAGCGTGCGGAACACCTTCTGCGGCGTGGCCGAGGCCGAGCCGTAGAACTTGTCCTTGATGGTCGCGTTCACGTTGCCGCCGAGCGCGGCGCGCTGGACCTCCTCGTAGACGGCGAAGAGCCGGCCGAGGATATAGCCCTTGTTGGTATTGGCGGGATCGAGCGCCACGGGGGCCTCCTTCGACTTGAAATTGCGGATCAGGACGGACTTCAGGATCGCCGCGCGCAGGGCGTTCACCTCGCCGTCGGCGCGCAGCCGCATCAGCACGGTGGACAAGAGCGTCAGCGGATAGAGCGTGCCGGTCAGGATCGCCCGCATCCATTCGCCGGCGATCAGCGGCGGCACGTTCTCGCGCTTGCCCAGCACGGCGAGTTCGGTGAGATAACGCCAGAGCGGCGGCCAGCCGTCGCGCGGTGGGGGTTTGATTTCGGTATCCGAGAGGTAACGCTGGTAGTTGGCCGTCAGCGTGCCGAAATCGCTCTCCCAATAGAACCGCACCGACAGCCGCGCGGCATTGGGGGCGAGGCCGAGGACGTGGAAGCGCACGCCTTCCGCCAGTTCGGGGGCGATATTCACCAGCCGCTGCCCGTTGCGGATGCCCTCCAGCCGGTCCTTCACCTTGGCGGTTTCGATCTTGTCATCGGCGGCCGTATCGAAAAATGCGGCGAAAAGGCTTTCCGCCTCCGCGGCCGTGCTGCCCTCCGCATCCGCCCAGAACACCGTCGAGGCGTCGCCGATCTGGAGGCGGTGGGCCTTGTCGGCGAGGAAGCGGTTCAGGGCGGTGGTATAGGCGAAGGCGGCGGCCTCCGACACCGGGGCGTTGTCGCCTTGCTCATGGCCGTAGGAAGCGAAGGCGTCGAGGTTGAACGAGATCAGGCTCGCGCCCGAAGATTGTGCGCCCCAGACGCCCTTGATCGAGGGATGCAAACGGGCGACCGGGGCGGAATCGCCAGTGACGAGGCAGATCTGCGGATCCGACGCGCCTTCGGCTCCGATCCGGCGCCACAACTCGCGCGCAGCGGGGCGGTCGTGCAGGAAGGCATATTCGGAGGCCAGACGGAACACGATGTTCTGGTCGCGCATGTCCTCATGCCAGATCGGCGGGGCGAACTGCTCCGGCGTCCAGCCTTCCAGAAAGCGGCGCAGCGCCGTCAGACCCTCGTCCTCGGTGTCGGCGAGCCAATCCAGATGCTTGGCTCGAAACGTGGCATGCTCCTCGGCCATGCGGGCCATTCGCTTCGCCCTGTCCCTTGCCCGCATCTCGGCCTGCTCGGGACTGTCCTCCTCGCGCGGGATCAGATCCTTTTCGGATGTCACCTCCAGCACATAGGCGGTCTTGTCCCACAGCGCGTTGGGGTCGATGCCGACGGTACGCTTCTTCGCCTGCGGCACCATCAGCATCCGCGGGCTGCGCTTCTTGTCGGTATCGCGCAGGTCTTCCACCTGGGCCACCGACCCGTCCGGGTTCAGCACCACGCAGAAGCCGATCTTCTCGGTGGAATAGCCGAAGGGCGGGGCGTCCGGCAGGCGGTCGTAGGCGCGCACCAGCGCGGCGAGCAGGCTCATCGCTTCACCTCGGGGCTGCCGGGCGGGGGCACCTCCATCACGCCGTCGCGCAGGGTGGCGCGGAACAGCAGCGAGGGGCGGCCGGGGGCGGCGTGGTCGATGTCCCACAGCATGTAGCCCAGGTCGCGCGGGGCGCCGAAGCCCAAGTCATGCGTCCCGGCCTCGGGGTTGCGGGCAGGCAGCGGCGCGCCCGGCTCGATCAGCGCGAAGCTCGCCGCGAACTCCCGGGTGCCGAGGCAGGGCTGGTGGAAGCACTGGCCCCGTGCCGCCCGGCGGTTGAAGATGTCGAGATGCTTGCCCTTGGTATCCGAGGCATCCGCGCGATGGGTCAGCTCGAAATGCGCCTCGATCACATAGGCGGGGTTGACCAGCACGGTGGAGGCGCGCTGCTGGCGATCCTCGTCCACCAGCAACTGCACCCCCTCCAGATCGCCGCGGTTCATGGCGCGCTTGATGGTGCCGGCGGGGGCCTTGTGGCCGACCTCGTTGCGGCGGATCGACTGGAAGCGGATCGGCTCCAGCACATGGATGCGGTCGATCACCCAGCGGATCTGCGGCTTCCAGTGGATGGCTTCCAGGATGCCGCGCGCGGCGGAGGGGGTCATCACGTCGTAGCTGGCGCGTTCGACCTTCAACTCGGGCCGGGTGAACAGGGCATGACGGCCCCAGACGTGCAATCTTATGCCGTAAGCCATGAACCCCCCCGAAAACCCTGATCACCTTATGTTCTCATCACGGCCGCGCAACGATTCGTTACCGGCGTCAGATCAGCGAGGCATCGGCGGCCAGATAATCCGCCCGTTCCCACCACAGGCCGAAGTCCCGGCGATAGAGATCGTGGTTTTCCAGCACGCAGAACTGGTCGCCTCTCAGGTGGGTGGCGTGGAACCGGGCGTGGCCGTTCTCCACCAGCAGGGTGCGGGCCTTTTCCGGCACCTGCACGGTGAAGGGCTGCAGGGCGCGGGCGATGGCGCCGGAGGGGATGGTCTCTACCGTCAGCTTCTTCACCGCCTCGGCGGAGTCTTCGGTCTGGATGATGACCGGCACCATCGCGCTGTCGATCATGCGGAAGCATTCCGCGGTGGTGCGGTAGGGGAAATCCGTGCCGGTCCGGCCGAAGAGAAAGCGCGAGACCATCGGCTGGCCCATCCGCTCGACCCCGCGGGTCCAGTAGACCTGGTTGAACCAGTGCTCGATGGCCGCGGTTTCCAGCAGGTTCTCGGCCCCGAACCGGGCGAGCGTGGCGCGCATGGCCTCGACCAGCGGGCGGATCTGCTGGTGGGGCGGGTGGTCCGGGGCGCGGAAGATCGTCAGGGTGCTGTCCTCGACCGGCCTTTTGCCTTCCCTGTTCACCCGGCCCGCGGATTGCACGATGCTGTCCAGCCCAGCCTCGGCCCGCCAACCCTTTGGAAAATCGAGGTCCACCCCGGCCTCGATCAGGCTGGTGGCGATCAGGCGGCAGGGTTGGCCGGCGTTCAGCCGCGCGCGGATGTCGGCGATGATCCGGCGGCGGTGGGCGGGATACTGGCGGGTGGTCAGGTGGATCAGCCCCTCCAGCCCCTCGGCCCGCGCCGCCTCGAACAGCGCCAGCGCATGCTTGCGGCTGTTGACGATCACCATGCCCTGCGGGGTGCCCCTCAGCGCCTCGACCAGCGCCGGGTCGTCCATCTCGCCGCCGTCCAGGATCCGGGCGCGGCGCAGGCGGCGGGCCAATCCTTCGGGGTCAGGCGCCAGTTCCCGATCCGCCAGCGGCAGGCCCTGCTTCAGTTGTGCGCTGTCGAAGGCGGGTTGCGTGGCGGTGCAGAGCACGATGGTGCAGCCGTAAAGCGCCGCCAGCGTGTCGAGCATCCGCAGCACGGGCATCAGCAGTTCGCGCGGCAGCACCTGCGCCTCGTCCAGCACGATGATGGAGCCCGCGATGTTGTGCAGCTTGCGGGCGCGCGAGGGGCGGGCGGCGAACAGGCTTTCGAACAGCTGCACATTGGTGGTGACGACCAGGGGGGCGGCCCAGTCCTCCATCGCCAGCCGCAGCTTCTCTTTCTGCTCTCGCAGCCGGTGCGATTTCTCGCTGACGACGGCCTTTTCGTCGAACCGAGCCTCGTCGATCGAGGAATGGTGCTCCAGCACCATGCCGCCCAGATCCCCGAATACCTCGCCGAAGGTCGCGGCGGTCTGGTCGATGATGGAGGTATACGGGATCGTATAGATGATCCGCCGGTGTCCGTGCCGCACCGCATGGTCCAGCGCGAAGCCCAGCGAGGCCAGCGTCTTGCCGCCGCCGGTGGGCACGGTCAGGGTGAAGAGGCCGGGCGGCAGCGCGGCCCCGGCGCGGATATGGGCCAGGATGTCGGCACGCAGGCGGTTCAGGTCGCTCGCGGCCCCGAACCGCGCCATATGGGCGTCGAACCGGGCGCGCAGGCCGGGCAGGATGGCGGAGAGCGCGGGCCAGTCGCGGTCGCTTTGGCTCCCCTCGAGCTGGTTGTAATAGGCCTCGGTATCCCTGAAATCGGCATCGACCAGGCAGGAGAATATCATCCGCCCCGCCACCGATACGTCGAAGCCGACGGTTTCCTTGCGCATCTTCGCCTGTAGTTCCGGCGCCAGCGGCGCCAGGTCCACCCCTTGCGCGGCGGTGAGGGCGGGGTCGACGGGATCGCGGAAATTCTCGATCCGCCGGTCCATCGCCGCCTCGGAGCCGCCCTTGTCCGGCAGGCCCGCGTGATGGCCGAGAATGGCATAGGCCAGCAGCTGGGCAACGAGATGCGCCGGCCCGGCGCGGCCCAGCAGCAGATGCGCCCCGGCGGTGGAATGGTCGACCGCGCCGCCTTCGCCCCTGATCCGGCGCTGGAAGGCGGGGTCGTACTTGCCGAAGTCGTGCAACAGCCCCGCCATCCGGGCGCAGAGCGGCAGGCCCAGAGGGGCTGCGGCCGTCCCGGCCAGGGCGGCGGTGCCCTCCAGATGCGCGGACAAGCCCTGCCAGTCGCTGAAATCCCCGGGCGTGCCGGAATGGGCGAAATACGGGTTCGTCATGGCAGTCTCCCTCGCATCACCCCACCCTGCCCTGTTTCTCCCGCGCCGTGATGCCTCCGACTTAAGGCCGGCTAGGCCCCTGCCGCCCCGCCTGCTAGTCTTCCCCCGAGCTTCCGGCCCGCGAGACCGCCATGTCCGACCGCCCGCTGACCCGCGCCCTGATCGTGGACGACCATCCGCTGTTCTGCGACGCGCTGGCCATGACGCTGAAGGCGGTGGCCGGGATCGGCGCCATCGAGACCGCCGACCGGCTGGAGACCGCGCTCGGCCGGCTCGACCTCGCCCCCCTGCCCGACGTGGTGGTGCTGGACCTGAACCTGCCGGACGTGAGCGGGCTCGACGGCCTGATCCGGCTGCGGGCGGCGGCCGGCGGGGCGCCGGTGGTGGTGGTCTCCTCGCTGGCCGACAACCGGGTGATCGCCGCCGCCATGGCCGCGGGCGCGGCCGCCTTCGTGCCCAAGCATTCGCGCCGCGAGGTGTTTCGCACCGCCTTCCAGGCGGTGGCCGCCGGGCACCCCTTCCTGCCCGAGGGCTATGTGCCGCCTGCCGACCCCGCCGCCCCCCAGGGCCGGCGCGAGGAGGCCATCGCCCGGCTTTCGCTGCTCACCCGCCAGCAGGCGCGCATCCTGCAGCTGATCTGCGAGGGGATGCTGAACAAGCAGATCGCCTATGACCTCTCGATCGCCGAGACCACGGTCAAGGCGCATGTCACCGCGATCATGCGCAAGCTGGGGGTGCAGAGCCGCACCCAGGCGGTGCTGATCGCGCAGGAGGCGAGCTTCCAGGCCCTGATGCCCGAGAACGGTCAGGACCCCAGGATGGCGGCGACATAGGCCCTGGTCTCGGCATAGGGCGGGATGCCCTCGTGCTTCTCCACCGCCAGCGGCCCGGCGTTGTAGGCCGCCAGCGCCAGCCGCCAGGTGCCGAACCGGTCGTACATCATCCGCAGATAGCGCGCGCCGCCGTCGAGGTTCTGGTGCGGGTGGTTGATGTCCACCCCCACCAGCCGCGCGGTGTCGGGCATCAGCTGCGCCAGCCCCGTCGCGCCCTTGTGCGACACCGCCCCGGGGTTCCAGCCCGATTCCTGCTGCACCAGGCGCAGGAACAGATCCTCGGGGATGCCATGCTTGCGGGCGGCGGCGCGCGCGATCTCCAGGTATTCGCCCTTGTAGCTGCCGGCGAAGCGGGGGATCGCGCCCTCGGCCGGCTTGTCGCTCTTGGGTTTCAGCCGGGCCGAACCCTCGTACTGCTTGGCCAGCCGGGTATCCAGCAGCCGGGTCTGCTGGCCGAACACCGCGGCGCGCGACTTGCCGGAGGAGGAGAAGACCAGCCCCTCCGCCATGGCCGGCCCGCTCAGCGCCGCCGCCGCGATGATCCCGAATAGCCCGCGCACCTGGTGTCCCCGTTCGCGGCGCGGATGATAGGGAAATCGCGGCGCTTTTCCAGCCCCCCGCGCGCGGTCTCCCGCCGGCACCGGCGGGCCGCCGCCCAGCCGGCGGTTGCGGGTGCGGCGGGGGCGCTCTATACCGCTCGTTAACCGTTTGCGGGGCACACCCGGGGCGAGGACAGCATGAGGGGATCGGCATGGCCGGATCGGTGAACAAGGTCATCCTGGTGGGCAATCTGGGCCGCGACCCGGAGGTGCGCAGCTTTCCCAGCGGCGGCAAGGTGGTGAACCTGCGCATCGCCACCTCCGAGAACTGGCGCGACCGCAACACGGGCGAGCGCAAGGAACGCACCGAATGGCATTCGGTGGCGATCTTCGACGAGAACCTCGCCAAGGTGGCCGAACAGTACCTGCGGAAGGGCTCGACCGTCTATCTCGAGGGCCAGCTCGAGACCCGCAAGTGGCAGGACCAGTCGGGCGCCGACCGCTACACGACCGAGGTGGTGCTGCGCCCGTTCCGCTCGGCCATGACCATGCTGGGCGGCAGGGGCGACGGCGGCGGGGCCCCGCGCGACGAGGATCCGGGCTACGGCGGCGGCCGCGCCTCCTCCGGCGGCCCCGGGGGCGGGGCCCCGCGCGAGAGCTACGGCGGCGGCGGCCGCGGCGGCGACATCGACGACGACATCCCGTTCTGAAGAGGACGCCCCGGTTTCTTCCTTCCCGACCCCCGCTTCTCTTTCGAGCCTCGAATATCCCGGGTTTGCCGCCGGTTACGCCACCGGTTCGAGGAACCGGCGGCATGGGGGCGGCGCCCCGGGGCCGGCCACCGACGCAACGCCGACAGCACAGGCGAAGGGGGGTCCAAGGGGGGCGCCAGCCCCCCTTGCCCGGCCCAACGCCCGCAGGCCGTCAGGCCGAGGGGGGCGGGAGGGCCCCGGCCGCGGGGATCGGTCGCGGGGTGACGGGCCGCCGCGCCCTTTACCCGCGGGGGCGATTTCCTATATCAACGCTCAGGTATCGCCGCAGCAACGGACGGGGGGCGCCATGAACCAGCCGCAGGAGCGCATGGAAGGAACGCCGCTGATCCGTCCCTCCACCACCGACCATCCGCTCTACGAGCAGGTGGCCGACGCCTGCCGCACCGTCTTCGACCCCGAGATCCCGGTCAACATCTTCGACCTCGGGCTGGTCTACACCATCGAGATCAGCCCCGAGAACGAGGTCGAGATCACCATGACCCTCACCGCCCCCGGCTGCCCGGTGGCCGGCGAGATGCCCGGCTGGGTCGCCGACGCGGTCGAACCCCTGCCCGGGGTCAAGCAGGTCAACGTCCAGATGACCTTCGATCCCCCCTGGGGGATGGAGATGATGTCCGACGAGGCCCGGCTGGAACTGGGGTTCATGTAGGGCAAGGCCAAGGGCTTGCATCGGCGGAAGGCAAGGCGAAAGGCTTGCCTATAAATCGGGCAGGGCTTGCTGAATCCCATCAAGTCTCAAAGCTTGTTTTTCTTGTATCAAGTCAAAGAGATTGATATGAGCGATTCAAGCAAAAAGGCTTGATATCATGCCTCTGACGGCGGTGGTGACCGGCGATCTCGTTGCTTCGACCGCGGCCGAGCCCGCAGTGCTCGATCACACCATGGCGCTGCTCGCGGCGGCAGGGCGCGACATTGCGGGCTGGACACCGGCCGAGAGAGTCGATTTCCAGCGTTACCGGGGCGACGGCTGGCAAATGGCCCTGACCGAGCCCCTTCTGTCTCTGCGGGCCACATTGTATCTGCTGGCGCGACTGCGGGCCGACGATACCGCCCTTGGCACCCGCGTCTTCCTGGGCATCGCCGAGGCCGAGCCGCTGGTGGGAGGCGATCTGTCCGCCGCACGGGGCGAGGCCTTCGTGATCTCGGGCCGCGGCCTCGATCGGATGAGTTCGCTGCGCCTGCTGATGGTGGGCGGCCCGCTCTTCGGCCGGCTGCACGACATAATCGTCGAACTGCTCGAGGAACATGTGCGCAAATGGACCCGCGAACAGGCCGAGGCCGCGGCGCTGGCGCTGCATCCGGATAATCCGACACTGGCCGACATGGCGCCGCGGCTGGGCATCTCGCGGCAGGCGGTGAACTACCGCCTGAACGGAGGTGCGGTGCAGGCCATCCGTCGCGCGCTGACGGGATGGGAGGAGACGATGGAACTCGACATCGCCGGAGCATCCCATGCCTGAAACCCTCGCCGCCCTCCTGCTCGCCCATATCCTCGCGGATTTCGTGTTGCAGACCGGCTGGATGGTGGCGAACAAGCGGCGGCATGTGGCGATGGCGGCGCATGTGGCCGTGGTGCTGGCCACCGCCGTCGCGGCCACCGGCACCCTGCATCCGGCGCTCATCGCGCTCACCGCCGCGCATCTGGCCATCGACCTGGTCAAGACCCTCGCCCTGCCCCGCGGGCTGATGGCCTTCCTCGCCGACCAGGCCGCGCATCTGGCGACCATCGGCTTCGCCGCCGCCGCAGCGCCGGACCTCTGGGCGGCAGGGCTCTGGGCGGAGATCCCCCACCTGCCCGCGCTGATGGCGCTGACCGCCGGCGCGATCCTTGCCACCCGGGCCGGGGGCTTTGCCATCGGCCTGCTGATGGAGCCCTGGGCGGCCGAGCTTCTGCGCAAGCCCGGCCAGCAGCAGGGGCTCTTGAACGGCGGGCAGGCCATCGGGCATCTGGAGCGGGGGCTGATCTTCCTGCTCGTGATCTCCGGCCAGGCGGGCGGCATCGGCTTTCTCATCGCCGCGAAGTCGGTGCTGCGCTTCGGCACGGTGGGCGATGACCGGGCGGTCAGCGAATACGTGATCATCGGCACGCTCGCCTCCTTCGGCTGGGCCATCGCGGCCTCCTTCGGCACGCTAGCCCTGCTCGCCCACCTGCCCCCGCTTGGAATCCCCGCCCTTTCGCCCTAGATTGGGGGCGACAAGGAGCATCCCATGTTCGGCATTCCCGGCAAGCAGGCCGTCACCCTGACCCCCGCCGCCGTGCGGCAGATCGCCCGGCTGATGGCGAAGGACGGCAAGCAGGGCCTGCGCATCGGCGTCAAGAAGGGCGGCTGCGCGGGCATGGAATACACCATGGACTATGTGGCCGAGGTGAACCCGCTGGACGAGGTGGTGGAACAGGACGGCGCGCGGGTGCTGATCGCCCCCATGGCGCAGATGTTCCTGATCGGCACCGAGATCGACTACGAGACCACGGTACTGGAATCGCGCTTCACCTTCCGCAACCCCAACGTGTCCGAAGCCTGCGGCTGCGGCGAGTCGATCAAGTTCAAGGACGAACAGCCCGGCGCCTGACCGCTCTTCCCCCCTGCCCCGTTCTGCGGTTATCTCCGCCCCTGACAGAGGGAGGGCAAGATGCGCAGACTGGCGGCCGGCAACTGGAAGATGAACGGCACGGGCGAGGATCTGGAGGAGGTGCGCAGCCTGATCGCGGCCTTCCCCGCGCCCGACAACACCGACCTGCTGATCTGCCCCCCCGCGACGCTGCTGCACCGCATGGCCGAGGTCGCGGCCGGTTCCTCGGTGCAGGTCGGCGGGCAGGACTGCCATGCCAAGCCCGCCGGCGCCCATACCGGCGACATCTCGGCCGACATGCTGCGCGAGGCCGGGGCGGATTACGTGATCCTCGGCCATTCCGAACGCCGCACCGACCACCGCGAGACCGACCGGATGGTGCGGGCCAAGATCATGGCCGCCGACCGGGCGCTGCTGGCCCCCATCCTCTGCGTGGGCGAGACGCTGGCCGAGCGCGAGGCCGGCCGCACGCTGGAGGTGGTGGGCGCGCAGCTCGACGGCTCGCTGCTGGCGCCGCTGGCCGAGGTGCGGCTGGAGCATGTGGTGGTGGCCTACGAGCCCGTCTGGGCCATCGGCACCGGGCTGACCCCCACCACCGAGCAGATCGCCGAGGTGCACGGCTTCATCCGCGAGCGGCTGGTCGCCGCCATCCCCGCCCACGGCGCCCGGCTGCGCATCCTCTACGGCGGTTCGGTCAAGCCCTCCAACGCCGCCGAGATCTTCGCGGTGCCGCATGTGAACGGCGCGCTGGTGGGCGGGGCGAGCCTGAAGGCCGCCGAGTTCGGCCGCATCGTCGAGGCGCTGGTCGCGGCCTGAGCCGATGCAGCGCCTGAGCCAGTCGCCCACCGACCGCCGCTTCGTGCAGAACCCCTATCCGTTCTACGACAGGGCACGGAAGGCCGGCCCGGTGTTCTTCTGGGAAGACTACGGGATGCCCGCGGTGGCCTCGGCCGCCGGGGTCAACGCGCTGATGCGCGACCGCCGGCTGGGGCGCGAGGTGCCTGCGTCGCAGGCCCGGCCGATCCCCCCGCACCTGGCGCCGTTCTACGCCGTCGAGGCGCATTCCATGCTGGAGCTGGAGCCGCCCCGCCATACCCGCCTGCGCGGTCTGGTGCTGCGCGCCTTCACCTCGCGCCGGATCGCGGCCCTGGAGCCCGAGATCGCCGCGCTGACCCACCGGCTGGTGGACGAGTTGCCGGAGGGTCCCTTCGACCTGCTGCCGGGTTTCGCGCAACGGCTGCCGGTGATCGTGATCGCCCGCCTGCTGGGGGTGCCGGAGGAGATGGCGCCCGACCTGCTGCGCTGGTCCAATGCCATGGTCGGCATGTACCAGGCCGGCCGCACCCGGGCGATGGAGGAGGCCGCGGCCACGGCGGCGGCCGATTTCTCCGCCTTCCTGCGGGGCTATGTCGAGGAGCGCCGCGCCCGGCCGGCCGACGACCTGATCACCCATCTGATCGCCGCCGAGGCGGAGGGGGAGCGGCTTTCCACCGACGAGATGATCGCCACCTGCATCCTGCTGCTGAACGCCGGGCACGAGGCGACGGTCCATACGCTGGGGAACGGGGTGAAGGCGCTGCTGGAGCACGGCACGCCGGCCGAGGCTCTGGCCCCGGAGGCCATCGAGGGCACGGTGGAGGAGATCCTGCGTTTCGACCCGCCGCTGCACCTCTTCACCCGCCACGCCTACGAGGATGTGGAGGTGATGGGCGTCACCCTGCCGGCGGGGACCGAGGTCGCGCTGCTGCTGGGCGCCGCCAACCGCGACCCGCAGGTCTGGCCCCGCCCCCACCGCTTCGACCCCGCCCGGCCGGTGAAGCCGCACCTGGCCTTCGGCGTGGGGCTGCACTTCTGCGTCGGCGCCCCGCTCGCCCGGCTGGAACTGCAGGTGGCGCTGCCCATCCTCTTCGCCCGCCGCCCGGGGCTGAAACTGGCCGAGAAGCCGCGCTATGCGGATGTCTACCACTTCCACGGGCTGGAACGGCTGATGCTGGAGTAGGGGCCGCTCATCGAGCCTGGATCACGCCGTCCGCGCCGGGCCGCAGACGCCGCGGAACAGATCACGGGCTGGCGCGTTCATCTGTTATCAACACTCTTGCGCCCTAAATCTGTGGGAAGCTTGCGATGGACAGGGGGCGCACCTTGGAGGCAGAGTGGGGGCAGTCACGGGCTGCCATCGCAGCGCATCAGGAAAAAGACAAGAACTGCAATAACATGCCCCGCCGGTACGCCCGCGAATCGCGGCCGGTGTATGAGGAGGCAAGAATGGCCATGCACAAGCAGACGGTTTCGCCCCCGCCCGGGGACAGCCGGAACGGCTTCCCCGCCGAGGCGGCGCAGGTCTACGACGAGGTGTCGGCAGAGGCGATGGAGGCCCTGCGGCAAGAGATGGAAGCCATGTACGGCGACTCCCAGATGGAGCTTCTGGATGGCTTCGACTACCCCTACCCCAAGCGCGCCTGAGTGGGTCTCGCGCTGGCCTGAAGCATTTGCCATTGTCACCGGGTTCTTCCCCGAGAAACGACCGAAGGACGGCAGCCTGGCTTGCCGTCCTTTGCTTGTGACCCAGGTCCTGCGCAGAAAGGACGACGGCTCGGTCCACCTTCGCGTCGCCTACGGCACCAGCAAGGTGAAATTTCCCGAGCGGGCGAACGACGACCTCATCGTCCAGAACCTTTCCGACCTGGATGCCTGCGGCCTGATGACGCCCACCCGCTTCGTGATCGCGCCGGACTACCAGATCATCCGGCCGTGGAGCGAAGAATTCTTCAGGCCGTGGGGTGGCAGCCCGTCGCCCCGGCGCGGCAAGAGCATTTGCAGCGCGAATATGCCTGGCTGATGGTGCAGCATCTCAGGTCGTAGATCCGTTACACCGGGACCGTTCCGACGCCCCTACACCGGCAGCACCGTGGTCGCCTTGATCTCTTCCATGCTGAGCAGCGCGGTGACGTTGTAGATCTTCACCTCGGCGATCAGCGCCTGGTAGAAGGTGTCGTAGGCCCGGGCATTCTTCACACGCACCTTCAGCATATAGTCGATCTCGCCCGCCAGCCTGTGCGCCTCCAGCACCTCGGGCCGGCGGCGCACCACGTCGAGGAAACGCTGCTGCCAGCCGGGATCGTGCTCGCTGGTGCGCACCAGCACGAAGAAGCACGCCTCCAGCCCCAGCGCCTCGGCGTCCAGCAGGGCCGTAGTGCGCTGGATGATGCCCGCCTCGCGCATCCGGCGGATCCGGTTCCAGACCGGGGTCTTGGACGAGCCCACCTTGCGCGCGATCTCGTCCAGCGACTGGCCCGCATCGGCCTGCAACTCGACAAGGATTTTCCGGTCGATCTCATCCAGGCGGACGGTCATTCGCGCGCATCCCACTTGGGCGGGAAACCTGTCCCGCACGCCCGGCACAGTAGAACATCCATCCTTATCTGCAAGCCCCGGTGGCCCCTGACCGGAACGATATCCTATATTCACCGCACGATTCCGCAGGTGGCCCGATGACCCTTCCGCCCCTTCACCCCGTGCTCTTCGTCGGCGCCGGCCCCGGTGCGGCCGAACACCTGACGCTGGGCGCGCTGCACGCGCTGGAACAGGCCGAGGTGGTGATCCACGACCGGCTGGTGGGGGCCGAGGTCATGGCGCTGATCCCCGCCACCGCGCGGCGCATCGACGCGGGCAAGGAGGGCTTCGGCCCCTCCGCCCCCCAGCGCGACATCAACGCCGCCATCGTCGCCCATGCCCTGGCCGGCGCCCGGGTGGTGCGGCTCAAGGGCGGCGATCCCGGCATCTTCGGCCGGCTGGACGAGGAGGTGGAGGCGCTGGAGGCGGCGGGCATCCCCTTCCACATCCTGCCGGGCCTCACCGCCGCCACCGTCGCCGCCGCCGCCATCGGCCAGAGCCTGACCCGCCGCGGCCGCAACGGCAGCCTGCGCATCGTCACCGGCCACGACATGGCGGGCTTCGCCGAGCAGGACTGGCGCGGCATGGCCCGGCCGGGCGAGGTCGCGGCGATCTACATGGGCAAGAAATCCGCCCGCTTCATCCAGGGCCGGCTGATGATGCACGGCGCCGGCCCCGCCACCCCGGTCACCGTGGTGGAACATGCGGGCCGGGCCGAGTGTCGCGTCATCCCCGCCACGCTTGCCACGCTGCCCGAGGCGGCGGCCCGCGCGGAAGGTCCGGCGGTGCTGCTCTATGGCCTCGAACCCCGCCGCGCCCGCGCGGCACTGACCGACTTGCAGGAGGCCCTCGCATGAGCGCCGATACCCCCCGGGCCGCCCGCGGCCGCTTCACCCCCAAGGTCGTCACCGCCAACGATCTCGCCGCCGGCGATGTGGTCTACCTGACCGAGGACGACCGCTGGACCCGCCACCACCACGAGGCCGAGCTGATCGAGGACGAGGCCCACGCCCAGCTGCGCCTGCTGCACGCCACGGCGCAGAAGCTCGCCGTGGTCGGCCCGTACCTGGCCGACGCCCGCCCCGGCCCGCGGGGGCCGGAGCCGGTGCATTTCCGCGAGGTGTTCCGCACCCGCGGCCCCTCCAACTATGCCCACGGCAAGCAGGCCGACCTTCATGTATGACTACAACGAATTCGACGCCGCCTTCGTGCGCGAGCGGGCGCGGCAGTTCCGCGGCCAGGTGGAGCGGCGGCTGGACGGCAGCCTGTCGGAGGACGAGTTCCGCCCGCTGCGGCTGATGAACGGGCTCTACCTGCAGCTGCACGCCTATATGCTGCGGATCGCCATCCCCTACGGCACGCTGAACCCCACGAAGCTGCGGCAGCTGGCCATGATCGCCCAGCGGTGGGACAGGGGCTATGGCCATTTCACCACAAGGCAGAACATCCAGTTCAACTGGCCGAAGCTGAAGGACGTGCCGGACATCCTGGACGCCCTGGCCGAGGTGGGGATGCACGCGATCCAGACCTCGGGCAACTGCGTGCGGAACGTCACCGCCGACCATTTCGCGGGCGCCGCGGCGGACGAGATCGCCGACCCCCGCCCGGTGGCCGAATTGCTCCGCCAGTGGTCCACCGACCACCCCGAGTTCCAGTTCCTGCCGCGCAAGTTCAAGATCGCCATCACCGGCTCGCCCAACGACCGCGCGGTGACCAGGGCCCACGACATCGGCCTGCGGATGATCCGCAACGCGGCCGGGGAGCCGGGGTTCGAAGTGATGGTGGGCGGCGGGCTGGGCCGCACGCCCATGCTCGCGCATGTGGTGCGGGACTTCCTGCCGCAGGCGGACCTCTTGCCCTATTGCGAGGCGATCCTGAGCGTCTACAACACGCTGGGCCGGCGCGACAACAAGTTCAAGGCGCGGGTCAAGATCACCCTGCACGAGACGGGGGTCGACGTGATCCGCCAGATGGTCGAGGAACGGTTCGCCGCGATCCGGCCGCAGTTCGGCGGCGCCGACCAGGTGCTGCTGGCCGAGATCGAGGCGGCCTTCGCCCCCCCGGCCTTCCGCAACGCGCCGACCGACGGCTATGAGGCGTTCCGCGCCGCCGACCCGGCCTTCCGCGCCTGGACCGAGACCAACCTTTCCCCCCACCGCAACGCGCAATACGCCATCGTGACCATCAGCCTGAAGGCGCATGGCGCGACCCCGGGCGACGCCACGGCCGACCAGATGCGGCTGATCGCCGACCTCGCCGAACGCTACGGCCATTCCGACATCCGCATCAGCCATGCGCAGAACGTGATCCTGCCGCATGTCCACAAGTCGGACCTGCCGGCGGTCCATGCCGCGCTGGTGCAGGCGGGGCTGGGCACGGCCAACGTGGGGCTCGCCTCGGACATCATCGCCTGCCCGGGGATGGACTATTGCTCGCTGGCCACCGCGCGCTCGATCCCCGTGGCGCAGGGCATCGCGCTTCGGATGCAGGAACTGGGGCTGGAGCGCGAGGTGGGCCCGCTGCAGATCAAGATCTCCGGCTGCATCAACGCCTGCGGGCATCACCACGTGGGCCATATCGGGATCCTCGGCCTCGACCGCGCGGGGGTGGAGAACTATCAGATCACGCTGGGCGGCGACCCGACCGAGACCGCGGCGATCGGCGAGCGCGCCGGCCCCGGCTTCGCCTATGACGAGATCGTGCCGGCCATCGAGCGGCTGGTGCGCGCCTATCTCGACCTGCGCCAGGATCCCGGAGAGAGCTTCCTGTCCGCCTATCGCCGCCTGGGCCCGGCCCCGTTCAAGACCGCGCTCTACGGCGAAGGCGAGACCCGCGATGCCGCGTGACCTGAACGACGGGCCGGTGGCGGAACGGGTGGCGGCGCTCAACGCGCGCTATCGCCACCACTCCGCCACCTCGGTGCTGGAACACGCGCTGCGCGACCGCGACCTGGGGCGGGTGGCGCTGGTCTCCTCCTTCGGGGCGGAGTCGGTGGTGCTGTTGCACCTCGTCTCGGTGATCGCGCCCGAAACGCCGGTGCTGTTCATCGACACCCGGATGCTGTTCCCCGAGACGCTGGACTACCAGCGCGAGCTGGCCGAACGGCTGCATCTGTGCGACATCCGCACCATCCGCGCCAACCCCGCCCGGGTGGGGTTCGAGGACCCGGACGGCACGCTGCACCGGTTCAACCCCGACGCCTGCTGCAATATCCGCAAGGTCGAGCCGCTGGAGCGGGCGCTCTTGCGCTTCGACGGCTGGATCACCGGGCGCAAGCGGTTCCAGGGCGGCGGGCGCGAGGGCGTGGAGTTCTTCGAGGCCGAGGGCGAGCTGCGGATCAAGGTCAACCCGCTGGCCCATTGGGGCCGCGAGGACATCCAAGAATACATGGTGGAGAACCGCCTGCCCCGGCACCCGCTGGTGGCCAGGGGTTACCCTTCCATCGGCTGCGCCCCCTGCACCACCCCGGTGAAGCCGGGCGAGGACCCGCGCGCGGGCCGCTGGCGCGGCAGCGACAAGTCGGAATGCGGCATCCACTTCATCGACGGCAAGCCGGTGCGCCTGCCGCAGGAGGACGCGGCATGAGCGGGAGGCAAATTTCTTGGAAGAAATTTGCAAATTCGTTCCAACGAATTTGGCGCCAGGAGGACGCGGCATGAGCGTGATCGTCACCGACCAGGGCTTTGCGGCCGAGGACTGGACGCTGGGCTTCACCCCTCTGGCCGGGGTCACGGCAGGAACCCTTGCCGCCGACCTTTCCAACACCGACGACCCCGAGGCGCTGCGGCCCTGGCTGGCCACGCTCGCGCTGATCCGCGTGGCCTTCCCCGCCTTCAACGACGGGCGCGCCTTCACCACCGCGCGGCGGCTGCGGGTCATGGGCTATGCCGGCCGGCTGCGCGCCGCGGGGCCGGTGATCGCCGACCAGTACGCCATGCTGCGCCGGGTGGGCTTCGACGAGGCCGAAATCCCCGAGGATCTGGCCGCCCGCCAGCCCTGGGATCAGTGGCGCGCCCGGGCCGACTGGCGCACCCACGACTATCAGTCGCGCCTGCGGGCCTGATTTCGCGGTTTCCCCGCGCCGCCGAAACACGTATCTGGACAGACGAGTGCCATGACCGAAGCTGCCGTGATGAACGAAGCCGCCCCCCTGCCCGCGCCCGCGCGGCCCCACGTGCCCGACGCCCAGACCGTGACCGCGGTCACCCACTGGACCGACCGGCTGTTCTCCTTCCGGGTGACGCGGCCGGCGTCCCTGCGCTTCCGCTCGGGCGAGTTCGTGATGATCGGGCTCCTGGACGACCGCGGCAAGCCGCTGTTGCGCGCCTATTCCATCGCCTCGCCCAACTGGGACGAGGAGCTGGAGTTCTATTCGATCAAGGTGCCGGACGGCCCGCTGACCTCGCGGCTCCAGCACATCAAGGTCGGCGACCAGATCATCCTGCGCCCCAAGCCCGTGGGCACGCTGGTGCTGGACGCGCTTCTGCCCGGCAAGCGGCTGTGGTTCCTGGCCACCGGCACCGGCATCGCCCCCTTCGCCAGCCTGATGCGCGACCCCGAGACCTACGAGAAGTTCGACCAGGTGGTGATGATGCACACCTGCCGCGAGAAGGCCGAGCTGGAATACGGCCGCCGGCTGGTCGAGGATCTGCAGGCCGACGAACTGGTGGGCGAACTGGCGCGCGAGAAGCTGCTCTACTACCCCACCACCACCCGCGAACCCTCCGACCGGATGGGCCGGGTGACCGACAACCTCGCCTCCGGCAAGGTCTTCGCCGATCTCGGGATCCCCGGGCCGATGGACCCGGCCACCGACCGGGCGATGATCTGCGGCAGCCTGGCCTTCAACATCGACCTGAAGGCGATCCTGGAAGGCTGGGGCCTGCACGAGGGCGCCAATTCCGATCCGCGCGAGTTCGTGGTGGAGAAGGCCTTCGTGGGCGACGGGATCTGAACGCCCCCACCGGCATGCGAAGGGCCGCGCCGGGATTGTCCGGCGCGGCCCTTTCCCTTCCGGCGGCCTCAGAGCCCCAGGGCGGCCCTGACCTGCGCCAGCACGCTGGGCAGCGCGGCCGGCTGTTCGGCGGCCGCTTCCAGGGCCCGCTTCAGCGCGGCCTTGCGGGCGTCGGCCAAGGGCGAGGCGTCGATCAGCGCATTGACCGCGGCGGCGTCGAAGCTGGCCGGGTCGAGCGCCGCGGCAGCACCGGCGGCAGCGTCGGTCGCAGCCCGTTCCACGGCGGCAGCGGCCTCGGCGGCGGCCTGGCGCG
>JBBCJM010000082.1:0-4271 GCA_037190175.1 Paracoccaceae bacterium
GCGCGCGGCCGAGGCCGAGGGCTTCGACAGCGCCGACCCCCGGGTGCGGGCGGAATGCCTGCGGGTGCTGGCCGCGGGCAGCCCGCTGGCGCAGGACGACGGGGTGGACACCGCCTTCCTGGGTGCGCGGCTGGCGCTTTCGGGCAGCGCGGTGAACAAGCTGATCACCACGCTGGCGCCGGGCATCGCCTCGGCCTTGGCCCGCAAGCTGGCCGCCCAGACCGTGCCGGTGCTGGGCGCGGTCACCGGCGCGGCGCTGAACGCCGCCTATCTGCGCTATTTCCGGGAACTGGCGCATGTCCGCTTCGGCCTGCTGCGGCTGGCCGAGGCGCATGGCCCCGGCCGCGTGGCCGAGACCTTCGCCCAGGCCGCCGCCCCCCGCCGCCTGCGCCGCGCCTGAGGTCGTTCTTGCGGAGAGACCCGTGGGTGCCCCCCCCCGGCGCTTGCTGCAAGGGCCGCCCGTAGGGTGGGCAATCTGCCCACCATTCCGCCCCGGTCACCCCGCCTTGCAATACGCCTGTTCCTGCAGCCAGGCCGCCATGTCGGCCCGTTTGGAGGCCTTGCGGAACGGCGCCCAGTCGCGGCCCAGGCCGCGGGTGCCGTTGTCGCCCGCCACCAGCCCGTCCTTGGCCACCTTGTCGGCCATGATCTCCACCGCGCATTCGAGGTTGGCGGTGCCGTCCTTCAGCGCCGCGGGGGTGCGCGCCTCGCAGCGGTAGTGCCGGGCGGTGGAGGGGGCGATCTGCGTCAGCCCGATCCACTGGCCGCCGCCGCCCGAGGCCGCGGGGTTCCAGGTGCTTTCGTGCTTGGCCAGCGCCGAGAGGATCCCCACCCAGAAGGCGCGCCGCTCCGCCAGGCTCGCCCGCGCATAGCCGGGGCACCAGAGGCCGATGTCGGCGGGCACGCGGCTGGCGAGTTCCGCATCGGCCTCGGCCACCGCCATCAGGGTGCGCCCGGTCCATTCCGGGGCCTCCTCGCGATGGTCCCATTGCATCGTGGGGCGGAACTGCATCCGCCCCGCGTCCGAGGGCAGGCAGGCAGGCAGCAGGGCGGTCAGCCCCAGGGCAAGGATCGCACGTCTCATCCGTCCGTCGTAGGTAGCATCGCTTCTTGGCGGCGACCGTCACGCCTTGCCCCGCCCGGGTCGCCCCCTGCAACCCGGGCGGGCGGGGATCGGCCGGTTTCCGCTGGCGTCAACCTTGCCCTCCGGCGCCGGCTTGCCTAGAAACGCCCGATCCCGCGACCCCGGAGCCGCCATGCTGGACCTGACCTTCGAGACCCCCAAGCCCAAGGTGATCGCCGGCGCCACCGGCGACTGGGAACTGGTGATCGGCATGGAGATCCACGCGCAGGTGGCCTCCAACGCCAAGCTGTTCTCCGGCGCGTCGACCGAGTTCGGGGCCGAGCCCAATGCCAACGTGGCCTTCGTGGACGCGGCGATGCCGGGGATGCTGCCGGTCATCAACGAGTTCTGCGTGGAACAGGCGGTGCGCACCGGGCTGGGGCTGAACGCGGCGATCAACCTGGTCTCGGCCTTCGACCGCAAGAACTATTTCTACCCCGACCTGCCGCAGGGCTACCAGATTTCCCAGCTTTATCATCCGATTGTCGGCGAGGGCGAGGTGATCGTGTGGATGGGCCCCGGGGTGGCCCGCCGGGTGCGGATCGAGCGCATCCACCTGGAACAGGACGCCGGCAAGTCGATCCACGACATGGATCCCACCCTCTCCTTCGTCGATTTCAACCGCACCGGCGTGGCGCTGATGGAGATCGTCTCGCGCCCCGACATCCGCGGGCCGGAGGAGGCGGCGGCCTATGTGGGCAAGCTGCGGCAGATCCTGCGCTATCTCGGCACCTGCGACGGCAACATGCAGAACGGCAACCTGCGGGCGGACGTGAACGTCTCGGTCTGCCGGCCGGGGCAATACGAGAAATACCAGGCGACGCAGGACTTTTCCCACCTGGGAACCCGCTGCGAGATCAAGAACATGAACTCGATGCGGTTCATCCAGCAGGCCATCGACTTCGAGGCCCGCCGCCAGATCGCCATCCTGGAGGACGGCGGCAAGGTGGATCAGGAAACCCGCCTCTACGATCCCGACCGCGGCGAGACCCGCTCGATGCGGTCGAAGGAGGAGGCGCACGATTACCGCTATTTCCCCTGCCCGGACCTGCTGCCCTTGGAGATCGAGGCGGCCTGGGTGGAGGACATCCGGGCGAAGCTGCCCGAACTGCCCGACGCGCGGCGCGCCCGCTATGTGGCGGACTATGGCCTGTCGGACTACGACGCCGGGGTGCTGACCGCGGAACTGGAAACCGCCGCCTTCTTCGAGGCGGTGGCGGAAGGGCGCGACGGCAAGATCGCGGCCAACTGGGTGATCAACGAGCTGTTCGGGCGGCTGAACAGGCAGGGGCTGGGGATCGGGGAAAGCCCGGTCTCGGCGGGCCAGCTGGGCGGGCTGCTGGACCTGCTGGCCAGGGGAGAGATCACCGGCAAGATGGCCAAGGACCTCTTCGAGATCCTCTGGACCGAGGGCGGCGACCCCGCCGAGGTGGCCGCCGCCCACGGCATGAAGGCCGTCACCGACACCGGCGCCATCGAGAAGGCGCTGGACGAGATCATCGCCGCCAACCCCGCGCAGGTGGAAAAGGCGCGGGTGAACGCCAAGCTGGCCGGCTGGTTCACCGGCCAGGTGCTGAAGGCCACGGGCGGCAAGGCCGACCCCGCGGTGGTCAATGCGATGGTGGCGCAGCGGCTGGGGCTTTAGTCGAAGTGTTTACCGAGGCCGAGCACCGGCTGATCATCGAACTCGCCGCGTCGACGGCGAGCCATCTCGCCGCCGTCTTGCAGGACACCAGTCAGCCGCCGGGGCAGGGCCATTATTGGCACATGTTCGACAGCAGCTTCACCCGACCCTGCGCGGTTCTGTGGCAGCTCGGCGTCGCCTTCGGCTGCGGCGAGAGTGGCCGCGACATCCCCTGGCCCGAGCGTCGCTTTCCCGGCGCCTTCCGGTTCCTCGACGACAGACGGTTGCGGGGCAGGCTGCAAGACCGCCGGTCCCTGCCGTTGATCGACCTGGATGAACTGCTCGGCTGCTGGTTAAACCTCGCGCACGGCCACGCCTCGCCGCCGCTCCCGGTGGCACGCCATCCCTTCGAGATGACGCGTTGCGCCGCGGTGATGGCGGCCCTGACCAACGGCGGCTATGCTGATCGGGTGGAGAACCGCTTCCAGTGGACACCGCGGATCGCCCCCGCGATGGAGGCGTTCTGGCTTTGGGAGCATGACGGCACCCCCAGCGCGGAAAAGGATGATGCCATCGCCGAATTGCACGCCAGCCAGATGTTGTCCCAGGCCGATGCCGAACTGGTGGGCCGGCTGACGGCCAGGGCTAAGGCGACGGGCGAACTCGAATTCGTCACCTGGCTGCGTGACGACATGGACGGGCTGTTCATCGACTTCAGGGCCGATGGCACCGTTTCGCCGCTTCGAGGCGTGGAACGGATTCGGATGCTGAAGCGGGTCCATGCCCGGTTGCGGGAAACGCGGCACTAGCCCGGGGCAACGGCCATCCGGCCTGAAGTCTGCAACTCCAGCTTCCTCGGACCGGACCGGATGGGCAACCTATTGAGAGCTCACATCTAGCCACACAACGCGCTAGGGAAACGGGCAGGGCCGTGGCATCATCGTCGCGGCCTTGCCCTCGGATTCGGGAGCGCGTGATGGACTGGAAGTGCCTCGCCCTGCCTGCCCTGCTTGCCCTGCCTGCCCCTGCGAATGCCGTGACGATCGACTTCAGCGGCTACCATCCCGATCTGCTCGACCAGCGGATCCGGGACGACGAAGGCGATCTTCCTCCCATCCTCGACGTGACCAGCCAGACCCGCGCGTACTTCGGCAACAGCACGGTCGTCAGCTTCGATCTGGGTTGGGCGGCCACGGGCTACGGCCTGTTGTCGGGCGTCGCGATCCCGGGCTCGCCGTTGTCCGTGGGGGAGTTCATCTTCGATCCCGCACCCGGCTACGCGGTCAGGCTCTCCTCCTTCGAACTGGCGACCCGCCCCGGCGGCGCCCCGCGGGAGGGCATGGCCTCGATCTATGACGCGGCGTGGAACCTGCTGTGGACCACCGGCCCCACCACCATCTCGGGGCCGCGCACCTTCTATCTGCCCGAGGTGACGACCAACGGCACGCTCTATCTGCAATGGGGCGAAGGCAGGGACATCGGCATCGACAGCATCACCTTCTTCGTGGCCGAGGTGGCGCCGGT
>JBBCJM010000083.1:0-14377 GCA_037190175.1 Paracoccaceae bacterium
TCTTTCTTTGGTGTCTTAAATATCCCGGGGGGTCCGGGGGGCTGGCCCCCCGGCGCCTGCCATCCGCGCAACGCAAAAGGCCCGCCACCGGGGCGGGCCTTTCCACATCCATGCAGCCGGATCAGCGCTTGGAGAACTGGAAGCTGCGGCGGGCCTTGGCCTTGCCGTACTTCTTGCGCTCCACCACGCGCGAGTCGCGGGTCAGGAAGCCCGCGGCCTTCAGCGCCGGGCGCAGCGAGGGCTCGAAGAGCTGCAGCGCCTTGGAGATGCCGTGCTTCACCGCGCCGGCCTGGCCCGAGAGCCCGCCGCCCGCCACGGTGGCCAGCACGTCGAACTGGCCTTCCACGTTGGCGATCTGGAAGGGCTGCTTCAGGATCATCTGCAGCACCGGGCGGGCGAAGTAGTCCGCCATTTCCTTGCCGTTCACGGTCACCTTGCCGTTGCCGGGCTTGATCCAGACGCGGGCCACCGCGTCCTTGCGCTTGCCGGTGGCGTAGGAGCGGCCCAGCTTGTCGCGCACGGGTTCGCGCACGGGCGCGGCCTCGGCCACGGGGCTGGGCGACTGCGCGGCCACCGCCGCCTTCAGGTCGTCGAGGGATTTGATCTCGGCCATGGTGTCAGGCGCTCCGGGTGTTCTTCGGGTTCAGCGGCTTGAGGTCCAGGACCTCGGGCTGCTGGGCTTCGTGGGGGTGTTCGGCGCCAGCATAGACGCGCAGGTTCGACATCTGCTGGCGGCCCAGGCGGTTGCGGGTGATCATCCGCTCCACCGCCTTTTCCACCACCCGCTCGGGGTGGGCGCCCTCGAGGATCTGGCGCGCGGTGCGCGACTTGATCCCGCCGGGGTGGCCGGTGTGCCAGTAGTAGGTCTTGTCGTTGCGCTTGTTGCCGGTCATCTGCACCTTGTCGGCGTTGATGACGATCACGTTGTCGCCCATGTCCATGTGCGGCGTGAAGGTGGGCTTGTTCTTGCCCCGCAGGATATTGGCCACGATGGTGGCAAGCCGGCCCAGAACCACGCCCTCGGCGTCGATCAGGACCCACTTCTTCTGAATATCCGCAGGCGTGGCGGTAAAGGTTTTCATGCGTTCCGTCCCGTGCGCGGCCGGGGATCGCCCCCGGAGAATCTCGGATGCGGGCTTATGCGTCAGGCGGGGGCGGAGGTCAAGCGGCGCGTGCGGGAAGTTTTCTTTGTAAAACAGTTGGTTACAATTGAGGTATCAAGATACCCCATATCACCGCAGCTTCGGCGGCCTGCCCGACACCGTGCCGGGGGCGGGGGGCGGCCGGTGCACCGGCGGCGCGGGGGGCGTGAGGTCCAGGTGCAGCGCCGCGCCGGCCATCGCCCGGGCCGCGGCCGAGCCGGGGTCGAGGAACACCACGTCCACCGTCTCGCTGCCCCCCAGCGCCACCGCCTCGGCCACCGCGCGGGCCACCGCGGCCTGCGCGGCCCCTTCCACCCCGGTCAGCGCCAGCATCAGCCCCTCGCGCCCGTCGTCGTAGCGCGCCCGGGCCAGCATCGCGGCGGAGGCACCGGCCAACCGGGGGGCCAAAGCCGCCAGCAGCGCAGGGCCGGCATCCGGTGCGGAAAAGGCCACCGGGCGGCCCTGGGCCTCCTGCAAGGGCGCGGCCTCCAGCGTGGCCACCAGCCAGTCGAGCGCCTCGGGCCCCATCAGGTGCTCGCCCGCGCCGGCGCCCAGGTTCACCCCCAGCGCCACCCCCTGCCCCGCCAGCGCCCGCGCCACCACCCGGCCGGGCAGCGCGGCATAGGGCACGGGCGCGCCCGCGGCCTCGGCCAGCCGCTCCTCGGCGTCATAGGCCAGCACCAGGGGGCCCTCGCCGGTCTCGAACACCCGGGGGGCGATGTCCGCCCCCGTTGCCTCCCGCTCCAGCCACAGCCACAGCGTGGCGTCGGCCAGCGCCGCGTGCCAGGCCAGCCGCGCCGCGTCGTCCTCCGGCGCGGCGGCCATCGCGGCGTGGGCGGTGTCGAGAACGGTGGAAATTCGCGCAGACATGGGCGGCCATTAGCCCGCGGCGTGGCGCGGATGCAAGCCGCCGCCGCGGCGTGGGGCCGCCCCGGTTGCACCGGCCCGGACCCGCGGCTAGCAGGAGAATCAGGACCAGTTCGGGTGGGACCGTGACCCCTGTGAGCCACCATCTGCCGCGCGCCGGGCTGGCGCTGATCGCGGGCGCCGCATTGGCCACGCTGGCGGTGGCGCTGGTGCCGGGGTGGTACTACGACCTGATCGAACTCAGGCTCTTCGACGTGCCCGCCTCGGTGATCCCGGGGCGCGAGAGCATCCCGCGCGCGGTCACGCCCGCGCAGATCGTCGAGGAACTGGGGATGGCCGTCGTGCTCTTCCTCTGCGCCAAGGAGGGGTGGGAGGCCTGGCGCTGCGAACGCGGGCCCTTCGCCGGGCGGCTGGCGCTCTGGGCGCTGGTGGCGGTGGCCGGCGGCATGGCGGGGGCGGGCGCGGTCTGGGCGCTGGTCTCGGCCGGGCTGGAACGGGCCGAGGAGGCGGCGGGGTTCCGCGGCTGGGTCGCCGGCGCGGGGGGCGAGGTGGCGGTGGCCGCGCTGCTGGCCCGGCTGGTCTGGGGCGACCGGGCGCCGGCGCTGCAACTGGTGCTCTTCGCCGCCATCGCCGGGCTGGTGGGCGGGCTCCTGCTGGCCTGGCTGGCCGCGCCGGGCTCGGGCGGGCTGCGGCCCGCGTGGCTGGCGCTGCCCTTGCTGGCGGCCGGCGGCGCGTGGTGGGCGCTGACCCGGCCCCTGTCGCGGCCGGGGGTCAGCGAGTTGGAGCGGGCGCGGGCCCAGGCGCTCTGGCCCTGGGCGCTGGTCGCGGTCCCCTCCTGGTTCGGGGTGGCGCTGGCCGGGCTGCCGCCGGCGCTGGGCTTCCTGCCGCTGATCCCGGCCATGCCGCACGCGCGGCAGTCCTTCGGCCTCTTCGCCACCGCCGAGGTGTTCCTGACCGATCCGCTGAACCGGCTGGCCCGCGCGCTGCTGCCCTGGCTGCCGGCGCTGGCGCTGGCCTTCGGCTTCTGCCACGGCGGGCTCGACCTCGGCGCGCTGGGGCCGGCCAGCGCCGCGGCGCTGGCCGGGGTCTGGCGGGGCCAGCCCGTGGGGCTCGCGTTGGGGGCCGCCCTGGGCCGCGCCCTGGGCCTGCGCCCGCCCGAGGGGCTGCGGCCGCTGGACCTCGGGCTCGCCGCGCTGATCCTGGCCCCGGGCTTCACCGGGGGTGTGCTGATCCTCAGTACCACCCAGCCCGGCGGCGCGGTGACCGAGGCGGCGCGGGCCGGCCTCGGCCTGTCGCTGGTGCTCGTCGTCCTCGCCACGCTGGCCCTGCGCGCCGCGCTGCGCCCCAGCCCCCGGCCCCGCCCCGGCTGACCCACCGCCGCCGCCATTGCCCGGCGCGGCCCCTTCCGCCATACTGCCGCCGCATTGCCGCACTAGTCCGATTGGTGACGGATCGGTAAACAATCACGGCTATCCCGGACCCAGCCGGGAGCGAGGGCAGCGGGGCCGCAGGGCGCAGGCGATGATCGCGTTCGAGAACGTCAGCAAGTCCTTCTGGACCGGGAAACGGCACAAGGTCATCCTCGACCGCGCCTCGTTCCGGGTCGAGCTGGGGCGTTCGCTGGGCATCCTCGCCCCCAACGGCACCGGCAAGACCACGATCATCAACATGATGGCGGGGCTGGAGAAGCCCGACGAGGGGCAGGTGATCCGCAGCTCGCGCATCTCCTTCCCGCTGGGCTACATGGGGGGCGTGGTCTCGAAGCACACGGCGAACGAGAATGCGCGCTACGTGGCCCGGCTCTACGGGCTGGACCCCGACTATGTGGAAAGCTTCTGCCGCTGGATGGCCGGGATCGGCGAATATTTCGACATGCCGATCGGTACCTACAGCGCGGGGATGCGGGCGCGCTTCACCTTCTCGCTGCTCTTGGCGCTGGAATTCGACATCTACCTGATCGACGAGGGGATGCCCTCGACCACCGACGTGGAGTTCAACCGCCGCGCGGGCGGCATCCTGCGCCAGCGGCTGACCAATGCCACCGTGGTCGTGGTCTCGCACCAGCCGCAGACCATCGAGAAGTTCTGCCGTCAGGCCGCGGTGCTGCGCGACGGGAAACTGCACATGTTCGACACCCTCGAAGAGGCCAGGCGGCTCTATGACTACGAAGCTCAAGGCTAAGCGGTTCCGCCTGCGGCGGCCCGAGTTTCCCGCCGCCGCCGCGGCGGAGGAGCCGGCCACGCTTCTCGGCACCGGCACCGACGACGGCTTCGGCGCCGCCCCCTACCCCACCGCGGGCGGGCCTGCCGGGCCGCGGGTGCTGACGCGCGAGGAGGCGATCATGGCCTCGGCCCAGGTCAGCCCGCCGGCCGAGGTGGCGGCCGAGGCCGAGATGGACGCGATCCGCCGCGAGGGGCTGACCGGGCGGCAGCTGCGGCTGGCGCGGCGCACCGCGCAGCGCCACGGACTGCCCGCGACCTCGGACTTCGAC
The DNA here is from genome assembly GCA_037190175.1 of Paracoccaceae bacterium. Taxonomy (GTDB): domain Bacteria; phylum Pseudomonadota; class Alphaproteobacteria; order Rhodobacterales; family Rhodobacteraceae; genus JBBCJM01. Next base: position 4,501 of record JBBCJM010000083.1, read on the forward strand.
GCGGTAAGGCTGTTGCGCCGCAAGGGGATCGACCCGTTCCAGCGCGGCAACGTGGTGGATCTGGTGATGGCGGGCGACGACCCGGAGGAAGAGGCGCCCCCGCAGGCCCCCGCCCCCGGCCGGGCGCTGGCCACCACCCCGGGCGAGGGCCAGGGCCTGCGGCTGCCGCAGACCGTGAAGCCCGGCGCCGGCCTGCCCTCGTCCGAGGTCAGGGCCGAGCCGAACTTCGTGGCCGACGTGCTGCGGATGCAGCAGGACATCGCCCGCCGCCGCCGCCGCCGCTCGGCCATGCTGGCGGTGCGGCTGTTCTTCTTCGTCTTCCTGCCGACGCTGGTCTGCGGCTGGTATTTCTGGGTGGTGGCCACGCCGCTCTACGCCACCAAGTCGGAATTCGTGATCCAGCAATCGCAGAACCCCGCCGCGGCGGGCGCGATGAGCGGGTTGTTCCAGGGCTCGCCGCTGGCCACCCAGACCGATTCCATCGCGGTGCAGGGCTATCTGCAGTCGCGCGAGGCGATGCAGCGGCTGGACGCCGACCTGGGCTTCCGCGCGCATTTCTCGGACCCCGCGCTCGACCCGATCCTGCGGCTGGACCCCGACGCCTCGCTGGAGGCCGCCTACAAGGCCTACCGGCGGCATATCCAGATCAGCTACGACCCCACCGAGGGCATCATCAAGATGGAGGTGGTGGCGGCCGACCCGCAGGTCTCGGCCGACTTCGCCCGGGCGCTGATCGGCTATGCCGAGGGGCAGGTCGACCACCTGACCCAGCGGATGCGCGAGGACCAGATGAAGGGCGCCGGCGACGCCTATCTGGACGCCGAGGCCAAGCTGATCGCGGCCCAGCGCCGGCTGGTCGAGGTGCAGGAGGAGTTCAAGACGCTGTCCTCCGAGGTCGAGGTCTCGCTGATCACCGCGCAGATCGGCCAGCTGGAGACCATGCTGACGCAGGACCGGCTGTCGCTCCAGCAGATGGAATCGAACCCCAACCCCAACCCCAGCCGGATGGAGCCGCTGAAGCGCCGCATCGCCACGCTGGAAAGCGAGATCGCGCTGTTGCGCGCCAAGATGACCGAGGACAACGCCTCGGGCCTCTCGATCGCCAAGGTGCAGGGCGAGATCCTGGTGGCCCAGGCCGACGTGCAGACCCGGCAGATGCTGCTCTCGCAGGCGCTCTCGGCCATGGAGGCGGCGCGGATGGAGGCCAACCGCCAGGTGCGCTACCTGTCGATCTCGGTCAGCCCCGTGCCGCCCGACGAGGCCACCTATCCCCGCGCCTTCGAGAACACCCTGGTCGCCATGCTGGTCTTCGCGGGCATCTATCTGGTGATCTCGATGACCGCGGCGATCCTGCGCGAGCAGGTCTCGGCCTGAGGGCCGGGGGCCTCCCGCCCCCCTCGGCCTTCGGCCTGCGGGCGTTGGGCCGGGCAAGGGGGGCTGCCGCCCCCCTTGGACCCCCCGCCCGCCTGTCCTGTCGGCGGGGCGCCGATGGCTGCCCCCGGGGGCTTCACGCCCCCGGACCCCCGTGGGATACTTGTGGACAGAAGAAAGCAGGTCGGGTGTCGATTCTCCGCCCGGTTTTTCTGCGCAGAGGAGTTCCTCGGATGATGACGCCGCTGGACTGGATGAGGCTGTCGCTGAAGACCGGCATGATGCTGGGCCAGGCGCAGATGGTGATCGGGATGCGGCTCTGGGGCATGGCCGGGATGTGGAGCGTGCTGCCTTCCGAGAACGCCCGCATGGTGGCCGAGAAGCTGGCCGCCGGGATCGAGGCCACCGGCCATGCCGCCACCGCCGCGATGCGGGGCAAGGGGCCGGCGGCGGTGGCCGCGGCGGCGCTGGCCCCGGTGGCGCGGCGCACGAAATCGAACGCCCGCCGGCTGGCGCGGCGGGGGCCGAAGATCAGCGGCTGAGGCCGAGTTCCCGCTGTACGCGGCGCCACGGGCCGGCTTAGCATCGGCGCAGCCCCCGCAGCCCCGGAGCCCGCCCATGCGCCACCTCCTGCCCGCCCTCGTCCTCGCGCTGCCCGCCGCCGCGGCGGCGCAGGACTGCCCCGCCACCCGCGCCCAGGCCCAGGCCGGGTTGCAGTTCGCCATCGACGACGGCTCGAGCCTGTTCATCCGCCGCGGGGCGGACGGGGTGGTGACCGAGGAATGGAGCTATCCCGACGGCTTCCGTCTGCGGGTGACCGCGGTCCATGGCGTCCATACGCTGGAGATCGGCGAGATCGCGGCCGACGGCGCGCTGGTGCCCGGTTCGGTCGAGGTCATGAGCTATGCCGCCCCCCTGCCCGCCGAGCCGCCGGGGGTGCGCGAGTGGTCCACCGCCGGCAGCGAGCGGCTGGCCGGGAACGATCCGGTCGAGGTCGCCTATACCTCCACCGTGACCGCGCTGGGGGAACTGGCGATCGGCCCCTGCCGCTACAAGGCGGTCTCGGTCGCCAACCGCATCGCCGGACCGGACTGGAGCCGGATCGAGGAGGTGGACTTCCTGCCCGCGCTGGGCGTGGCGATCCTGCGCTCCCTCGCCGGCGGCGAAGAGGAGCCGACGCTGACCACCCCCACGGCCATCACCCTGGCCGGGCCGTGAGAGCCATGCGCCTCCTGCAAGCCGGGCCTGCGCGGGCGGGCGTTGTCGCCGCACCGCAGCAAGGCCATATTCCCGCACAGGGAGCGAACGGCTTGAGACGACAGGAGCTTTCCCATGGCCACCATGACTGCGACCGCCCACGACCTGCGCCCGAACTTCTTCGTTCGCGTGGCGCGCGCTGTGTGGAACGGGATGATCGCGCTGAGCGAGCTCGGGCCGCGGATGGCGGCGCTGGAGCAGCTGTCCCGGATGACCGACGCGCAGCTCGAGGCCCGCGGCACCACCCGCATGGCCGAGATCGAGCGTATCCTGGGGCCGCGCGCCGCGCTCTGAACCCTTGGGGCCGGGGATGAGCGGCCCTTTCGACATCCCCGACCTGCCACCGGCAGTTGCGCTGCACCGCGGCGGGATACCGGGCCGCATCCCGCACGACCTGGTGGCGCTGGCATGGATCGACCGCAGGCCCCGCCGGCGCCGGCTGGTGACCGTGCATGACGAGGGGTTCTTCGTCGACCTGCCCGAGGCGACCGCGCTGGAGCAGGGCGACTGCTTCGAACTGGCCGACGGACGGCTGATCGAGGTGGTCGCGGCCGAGGAGCCGCTGGTGCAGGTGACGGGCGACCTGCCCCGCCTCGCCTGGCATCTGGGCAGCCGGCACGTGCCCTGCCAGACCGAGCCCCGACGCCTGCTGCTCCGCCCCGATCCGGGGCTGGAGGCGCTGCTGGAGGCCCTGGGCGCCACGCTGGCCCGGGTGAGCGAGCCCTTTGCGCCCGAGCCCGGCCCTGCCCATCACCACGAGCCGCCGGCTGCCCCCGGGCCGGTCGCACACCGGCTGCCCGCCCGCGGCCCCTTCGATCCGGGCTGATCACCGCCCGAACAGCGCCCGGACGTAGCGTTCCAGATGGTCCAGCGCCTCGCGCAGCCGGGCGGGGTCGTCGTCGGCCTTGGCCAGCAGGATGCCGCCCTGGACCACCGCCTGGAAGAACCGGCCCAGGCTGTCCGCCGTCACCCCCGGCACCGGATGCGCCGCCAGCGCCGCGGCCAGATGCGGCCGGACATGTTCCACCCCGCCCTCGATGGCATCGCGCGCCGCGGCGCGGATCGCGGGGCTGCTGGCGTGCACCTCCTGCACCGCGGTGCCGGCGACGCAGGAATACTCCCCCGCGCTGCCGGCCGAGAGGTCGCGGCGCAGGTCGATATAGGCCAGCAGCCGGTCCACCGGGTCGGGCAGGCGGTTGTAGGGGTGGGCCGCGAACATCGCCCCGGTGACCTCGGCCCAGTGCTGCATGGCCGCGACCCCCAACGCCTCCTTGGTGGGGAAGTGGTGGAAGAAGGCGCCCTTGGTCACCCCGGCGGCGGCGCAAAGCTCGTCCACCCCCATGGCGCCGAAGCCCCTTTCCCGGATCAGCCGCAGCGACTGGTCGAGGAGGCGCTGGCGCGCCTCCCCCCTGGGCACGCGCCGCTCGCTCATGCCGCCGCGGTCCCGGCCGAGGCCGCCTCCAGCGCCGCCACGTCTAGCTTCACCATCTGCATCATCGCCTGATACGTCCGGTCGGCCGCCGCCCGGTCGGGCTGGGTCAGGAGCCGCATCAGCGCCGCGGGCACGATCTGCCAGCTGAGGCCCCAGCGGTCCTTCAGCCAGCCGCACTGGCTTTCCTGCCCGCCATCGGCCAAGAGCGCCGCCCACAGCCGGTCGACCTCGGCCTGGTCGGGCACGGTGACCGAGATCGACACCGCCTCGGTCAGCTTGAAATAGGGGCCGGCGTCGAGGATCTGGTAGGGCACGCCGCCCAGGGTGAAGTCGATGGTCAGCGGCGGCTTGGCGGGGTCGTGGGTATAGGTGTCCTCGATCCGGCTGCCGGGCAAGAGCGAGACATAGAACTGCGCCGCCTCGAGCCCGCCGCCGTCGAACCACAGGACGGTGCGGATGGAATGGGTCATCTCAGCCTCCCATCGGGCCGGGTTGCAGGATCGCCCAGTGGATGTCGAAGGGGTCGCGCAACAGGCCCCAGTCGTCGCCCCAGCACTGCCGCTCGAACGGCGCCTCGACGGTGCAGCCGGCCGCCACCGCGCGGTCCCACCAGGCCTTGCCGTCATCGACCACCAGCTGCAGGTGCCCGGCGGCCAGCGGGCGGAGGCCCTTGTTATGCTCGTGCCGCATGTCGGTCATCATCAGCGCGCCGCCGTTGATCTCGACCTGAAGGTGCATCGCCTCGTCCGGGCGGTCGGGAAAGGGCATCCGGCCCAGATCCCTGGCGCCGAAGGCGCGGATGTAGAAATCGGCGGCCTCGTCGGCTTTGCCCTCCAGGCTCACGTAGGGGATCACCCCCTGCATCACCCGGGGATCGGGGCGTTCGGTCATGTCGTCCGGCATGGCAGCCTCCCTCAGTTGCGATGGGAGAAACATACATACCAGTCGGTATCAAGTCAAGCCAAGTCGGCGGGGGGCCGCTCATCGAGCCTGCCGGCTCTCTTCGCTGGGGGGACCGTCGTGGCGGGGTGAACCCCGCCGCCCGGCCACCCTGGCGTAGGAGGATTCACCCCGCCACTACGGCTTCTCAGAACGGCAGCCCGGTATAGTTCTCGGCCATCACCCGGCGGGCGCTGTCCTGGGTGGCGATGGTATCGAGCTCCGTCTCCTGCATCCGCCGCTCGTAGGCGTTGTGCTCGGGGAAGTTGTGCATCATCGTGGTCATCCACCAGGAAAACCGCATCGCCTTCCACACCCGGGCCAGCGCGTTGGCGGAATACGCTTCCAGCCCCCTGCCCTCGCCCCGCAGGTAGTGCCCCGCCAGCGCCTCGTGCAGGTAATGCACGTCCGAGGCGGCGAGGTTCAGCCCCTTGGCCCCGGTCGGCGGCACGATATGCGCGGCGTCGCCGCAGAGGAACAGCCGGCCCCAGCGCATCGGCTCGGATACGAAGGACCGCAGCGGCGCGATGGATTTCTCGATCGAGGGGCCGGTGACCAGCCGCGCCGCCGCCGCCGCCGGCAGGCGGGCCTTCAGCTCGGCCCAGAAGGCCTCGTCGCTCCACTCCTCCACCCGGTCGGTCAGCGGCACCTGCACGTAGTAGCGCGACAGCATGGCGTTGCGCATCGAGGCCAGCGCAAAGCCCCGTTCGCTGCGGGCATAGATCAGCTCCTCGGCCACCGGCGGGGTGCGCGACAGGATCCCCAGCCAGCCGAAGGGATAGACTTTCTCGTATTCCCGCCGCACCTCGGCCGGGATCGAGGGGCGGCTGACCCCGTGGAACCCGTCGCAGCCGGCCACGAAGTCGCAATCCAGCCGCCTCGCCTGCCCGTCCTTCACGAAGGTGACGTAAGGCCTATCCGAGGTCAGGTCGTGCAGCGCCACCTCCTTCGCCTCGTGGATCACCGTGGCGCCGATGGCGTCCTGCGCCTGATAGAGGTCCAGCGTCAGCTCGGTCTGGCCATAGACCATCACCCGCCGGCCGCAGGCCTGCATGAAGTCCACCCGGAACTCCCGGCCTTCGTTCGACAGGTGGCAGCCGTCATGCGGGATCCCCTCGCGGTCCATCCGGTCGCCGGCCCCGGCCTCGCGCAGCAGCTCCACCGTGGTCCATTCCAGCACCCCGGCGCGGATGCGCGACAGCACGTAGTCGCGGCTTTTCCGCTCCAGCACCACGGTGGCGACCCCCGCCCGGTTCAGAAGCTGCGAGAGCAGCAGCCCCGAAGGCCCCGCCCCGACGATCGCCACCTGTGTGCGCATGGTCTTCCTCCCTCGACGCAGGGGGAATGCCCCGGGCAGGGCGCCGGCTGAATGGACGAAAGCGGGAAGTTCCGGTACTTTTCGGACATGGATGGCACCGCAGCCCCGATTCCGGTCTGGCAGCTCTACGGCGAATTGCTGCCCTTCCCCGATGTCATGCACATCGAGCGCATCGTGGACCGCGCCGCGGGGCTGGACTGGACCATCGCGCCCCACCGCCACCTGCACCTGCACCAGATCTTCCTGCTGACCGCGGGCGAGGTCACCATGACGCTGGACGCCCCGCCCCGCCGGCTGGCCCTGCCGGCTTGCGTGAACGTGCCGCGGGGGGCGGTGCACGGCTTCACCTTCTCGGCCGGGACCGAGGGCTTCGTGCTGACCCTGCCGGCCGAGGTCTATCCGATGCTCTTCGCGCCGGAGGCCGAGGTCGCCGCGGTGCTGGCCCGCCCCGCCTTCCTGCCCGACCCCGACCGTTTCACCCCGCTGTTCCGGGCGATGGCCGAGACCTATGCGCAGCCGATCCGCTTCCGCCGCAGCCGGCTGGCGGCCGAGGCCACGGCGCTGGCCTGCCGGGTGGCCGAGGCGATCCCCGACACCGCCGGGGCCCGGCCGAAGGCCCCCGACCCCCGCCTCGCCCGGTTCGAGGCCATGGTGCGCGACCACCTGCGCGCGCGGCTGACGGTGGCGGAGTTCGCGCGCAGGCTGGCGGTCTCGCCCCGCCATCTCAGCCGGCTCTGCCGCGCGGCCACCGGCCAGTCGGCGCAGGACTACATCGACAGCCAGACCATCGGCGAGGCCTGCCGGCTGCTGGTCTATACCCGCATGTCGGTGCAGGAGGTCGGCTGGCATCTGGGCTTCGACGATCCGGCCTATTTCGCCCGGGTGTTCCACCGCCGCACCGGCCATGCGCCGCGCGATTATCGCGCCCGGTTCGAGGGGTGACTTGGCTTATTCGGACAGCCGCCGCCCCGCCTTGCCGCCCGCCGCGCCTTCCCCTACACCACTCCCATGAGCCAGCCCGGCCCCTTCCTGCGCCTCTGGCGCGGCTATCTGCGCCCGCACCGCTGGCTGATGGCGGCGGGGTTCCTGATCATGGCGGTGGAGGGGGCCACGCTGGGCGCGCTCAGCTACCTCCTGAAGCCGCTGTTCGACCAGGCGCTGTCGCAGGGCGGGGGGGCGCTGATCTGGGTGGGCGGCGCGATCATGGCGCTGTTCCTCTTGCGCGCGCTGACCTCGATCCTGTCCAAGACCCTGCTGACGGTGATCGCGCAGCGCACCTCGACCGCGATGCAGGTGGACCTGATGCGCCATATCCTGACGCTGGACCAGGGCTTCTTCCAGACCAACCCGCCCGGCGCGCTGATCGAGCGGGTGCAGGGCGACACCGCCGCGGTGCAGGGGGTCTGGACCACCTTCATCACCGGGGTGGGGCGCGACGTGGTGGCGCTGGTGGGCCTGCTGGGCGTGGCGCTGTGGATCGACCCGGTGTGGACGGTGGCCGCGCTGGTGGGCGCGCCGCTCCTGATCCTGCCCACGCTGGCCGTGCAACGCTACATCCGCCGCAAGACCGGCGCCATGCGCAACGAGGCGCAGGCCCGCGCCACGAGGCTGGACGAGGTGTTCCACGGCATCGAGGCGGTGAAGCTGAACCGGATGGAAGCCTACCAGACCGCTCGTTTCGCCGAGATCGTCGGCCGCATCCGGCGGGCCGAGGTGCGCATGGCCGCGGGCCGCGCCACCATCCCGGCGATGATCGACGTGGTGACCGGGATCGGCTTCCTGCTGGTGCTGCTGCTGGCGGGGCCGCAGATCGAATCCGGGCAGCGCACCATCGGCGACTTCATGGCCTTCTTCTCGGCCATGACGCTGACCTTCCAGCCCCTGCGGCGGCTGGGCGACATGTCGGGCTTCTGGCAGGTGGCGGTGGTCTCGCTGCAACGGCTGTTCGCGGTCTTCGACACCGCCCCGGCCGCCCGGGCGCCCGCCACCGCGCGGCTGGCCACCGGCGCCCCGGGGGTGGAGTTCCGCGACGTGCATTTCGCCTATCCCGGCGCCGGCCCGGCGCTGAACGGGCTTTCCTTCGTGGCCGAGCCCGGGCGGATGACCGCGCTGGTCGGCCCCTCGGGCGCCGGCAAGACCACGGTCTTCTCGCTGCTGGCCGGGCTGCAGGTGCCGACCTCGGGACAGGTGCTGATCGGCGGGGTGGATGCGGCCGAACTGTCGCTCGACGACCTGCGCGCCGCCTTCGCGGTGGTGACGCAGAGCGTCGCGCTGTTCGACGAGACGATCCGCGACAACCTGACGCTGGGCCGCGCCATTCCCGACGAGCGGCTGGCCGCCGCGCTGGCGGCCTCGGACGCCGCGGCGTTCCTGGCCGCGCATCCGCTGGGGCTGGACGCCCCCGCCGGCCCGCGCGGCTCGGCGCTCTCGGGCGGGCAGCGGCAGCGGGTAGCGATCGCGCGCGCGCTGCTGCACGAGGCGCCGGTGCTCTTGCTGGACGAGGCGACCTCGGCGCTGGACGCCGCGACGGAACAGGCGGTCGCCGCCTCGCTGCGCCGGCTGGGCGAGGGGCGCACCACGCTGGTGATCGCCCATCGGCTGGCCACGGTGCGCGATGCCGACCGCATCGTGGTGATGGACCGCGGCCGGGCCATCGACAGCGGCACGCACGAGGAACTGCTGGCGCGCGGCGGGCTTTATGCCGAGCTCTGCCGGCTGCAACTGACGGGCTGAGGAGGCGACCATGACCACCCGCCGCATCGTCGCCATCGAGGGCAAGGACGCGCTGCCCTTCCTGCAGAACCTCGTCACCAACGACCTGCTGCCGCTGGGCCGCGGGCCGGGGCTGGTCTGGACCGCGCTGCTGACCCCGCAGGGCAAGTACCTGGCCGATTTCTTCGTGGCCCGGGTGGGGGACGCCCTGCTGCTGGACCTGCCCGGGGCGCTGGCGGACGGCGTGCTGCGGCGGCTGGCGATGTACCGCCTGCGCGCGGATGTACGCTTTGCCGAAAGCGGGCTGTCGGTGACGCGCGGGCTGGGCGAACTGCCATCCGGCGCCCTGCCCGACCCCCGCCACCCGGCGCTGGGCTGGCGGCATTACGGCGAGGCCCTGCCCGAGACGCCGGTGGACTGGGACGCGATCCGGGTCGAGCACCTGATCCCCGAGACCGGGGCCGAGTTGATCCCCGACGAGACCTATATCCTGGAGACCGGCTTCGAGCGGCTGCACGGGGTGGATTTCCGCAAGGGCTGCTACGTGGGCCAGGAAGTCACCGCGCGGATGAAGCACAAGACCGAGCTGCGCAAGGGCCTGACCCGGGTGCGGGTGGCCGGCCCGGCCGGGCCCGGCACGCCCATCCTGCGCGAGGGGCGCGAGGTGGGCACCCTGCGCACCCGTTCCGGCGACCGCGCGCTGGCCTGGGTGCGGTTCGACCGGCTGGGGCCGGGGATGACGGCGGGCGAGGCGGCGGTGGAGCCGGACTGACCGCGCACCGGACCGCTCATCGCTCCCTGTCGGGCGCGCGTCGCGGGCGGTTCCCGGCGAGGCGCGACCGCGAGGG
>JBBCJM010000084.1:0-13422 GCA_037190175.1 Paracoccaceae bacterium
AGGATCGCGTCGTTCATGATCATCGAGATCACGATGTCGCTGGCCCGCGCCACCGCCGCCGGGCCGGCGGCCGGCTCGGCGCCCTCCACCTCACGCGCCGGGTCATAGGCCACCACGCGAAAGCCGGCCTTCAGCAGGTTGGCCGCCATCGGCCCTCCCATCCGCCCCAGCCCGATGAAGCCGACGGTGGTCATTCCACGCCCCCGTGCGCCGCGATCTGCGCCATCACCGCGATCTCGTCGAACACCCGGTATTCCCGGGCCAGCTTCCCGTGCTCGATCTCGAAATGCGAGGCGCCGAGGATGCGCACCGGCGCCCCGTTGGCCGGGCCGTAGAACGGCGCCCCCGAATAGGTGCCGCGCAACAGCCAGATCACCGCGGCGCGCTTGCCGATCTCGTCGTTCTCGTGGATGGCGATGTCGCGGATCTCGATCTCGCAGTCGGGGAAGCGGGCCAACAGGTCGATCAGTTCGTTCTCGTAGGGCCAGCGGCCCTGCACCCGCTTCATCCGCACCGTCTGGCAGAAGATGCGCTCGGACACGTAGTCGCGCGTCTTGTGGAACAGGCGGCAGTTCCAGACCTGATCGAAATACGCCTTGATCAGCTCGCAATCCGCCATGTGCCGGTCGGGCCGCGCGCCCGAGACGCCCAAGCGCGCCGGATCGGCGATGCGGCCGCCGAAGGCCTCGCTGTCGTCCCCCGCCGCCAGCTTCTTCCCCGTCACCGGAGAGTTGGCCGCCAGCTTCCGCGCCACCATCCAGGGGTCGATGCCCAGGCCGGTCAGCACCGCATATTCGTCGCGCGCCAGCCATTCCTCGACGATCAGCCCGTCCTGCACCAGACAATGCGCCACCGTACGGGAGATATAGTCGCGCCCGGTGGGCGGGCCGTAGATGAACGGCCCCAGATGCGTGCCGGTCTTCAGCACCCGGTGGGACGAGATGAAGCCGTTGCGCCCCCGCGGCTCCCACACCACGTCCTCGGCCATGCCGCCGCCGCCGTTGGGGAAGGCCGCCATCTTCTGCAGCGAGTTCTGGATCACCAGTTCAAGGTCATAGGTCTCGGCATAGGCCGTATGCACCTTCACCTTGTCGCCGTAGTGGTCGCGGATCAGCCCCGGCGACTGGTCGACCCAGATCGAGTCGGTCCAGGACAGGATGTAGTCGCGCGGGTTGCGGTAGGGCGCATAGGCCGCGGGGTCGAGGTCGTCGAGCGCATTCATGGTCAGTATCCCGTCTTCGACACCTGGGCAGGGCCGTCGCCCCTGACCGCGGCGATGGCCGCCTTGCTGGCCCGCGACAGCAGCGCCACGTCGTTGCCCGGCGTCACCATATGGAACCCGTCGGCCACCCGGCCCCTGGCCGCCTCGCCGCCGGAGCAGAAGATGCCGGCCATCTTGCCCGCCCGGCCCGCCGCCGCCGCCAGATCGCGGATCACCCCGGCCATCGCCGGGTCGGTCGGCTCCGGCCCCGGCGCGCAGTCGTGCGACAGGCAGAGGTCGTTCGGCCCGATATAGATGCCGTCGATCCCCGGGGTGGCCAGGATCGCATCCACATTGGCCACCGCCTCACGCGTCTCGATCATCGGCAGGGCGAGGATCTCGGCATTGGCATGGGCGAAGTAGTCCGCCCCGCCGTACAAGAGCCCGCGCGCCGGGCCGAAGGACCGCTGCCCGGCCGGCGGATAGCGGCAGAACGAGGCGAATACCGCCGCCTGGGCCGGGGTCGAGATCATCGGGCAGATGATCCCGTAGGCCCCGGCGTCCAGAAGCTGCATCACCAGCGCATAGTCGCATTTCGACACGCGGGCCAAGGGCACCGCCGGGGTCGAGGACAGCGCCTGCAGCATCGGCACCGCGGCGTCGAAGCCGATCATGCCGTGCTGCAGGTCCACCGTCACGCTGTCGAAGCCCTGGTGGCCCATCACCTCGGCCGAATAGGCCGAGGGGATGGCCAGCCAGGCGTTCACGATGGGGGCGCCAGCGGCGAACCGCTGGCGAAGGACGTTCGGGCGCATCTCAGCCCTTTCCGAAGGCGTAGGTCGGCACCAGATGCGTGGCCGCGACATAGCCGCTGGCGTCCACGGTGCGCCCGGCCTTCGCGGCCGCCTCGACCACCTCGGGCGCCCATTCCGGCCGCTTGCGGCCGTCGCCGGTGGTGACGACCATGATCTCGGTATCCACGTCCGCGGTGTTGCGGATCTGCCGCCACACGCCGCCGGGCACCGAAACGGTGTCCTTGGCCGCCACCGGCAGGCTGACCTCTTCGCCCGGCCCGTTCAGCACCACCTCGGCGCTGCCGGTGAAGGGGATCATCACCTGCTTTTCCTCCAGCCGGTGGCGCGAGACCGACTGCCCCCTGGGCAGCTTCAGCCATTCGATGGAGAAGCCGCGCGGGATGGTGATCTTGGGCAGGCTGTCGCGGTCCATGGTCATGCCGTAGCCCAGCGCCGGGGCGATCTCGCTGGCATGGCCCGGCAGGCAGCTGTCCAAGAGCGCGTCCTTCGACCAGACCCGTTCGGCGCGGGTGACGACGTTCCGCGCCATCTCCTCGACCGTATAGCGGCGCAGGCGGGCGATCTCCTCGGCGCTGAGCGGGGTGATCAGGTCTTCCTGCGGCGGCACCGCGTCGCCCTTGGAGGTGTCGATCAGCCGGTTCAGCTTGTCGAGATAGAGGCCGTATTGCGCCGCCCCGTTGATGATCGACGGGTGCCAGATGATGCCGCCGGTATCGTCGCCGCCCAGCACGGTGAAGATCCAGCCGTCGTCCGGCCCCACGTTGGTGAAGCCGCGGAAGATCCAGGTCGGCACCGAGACCAGGTCGCCCTCGTGGCCGATGATCTCGCCATCGTCGCCGTTCGGGCCCCAGCGGAACTTCCACGCGCCCTTGTAGACGATGAACACCTCGGCGGTGAAATGGATGTGCAGGTTGTTGGTGATGCCGGTGGGCATCGCCGCCGCGCCGATGTTGAAGCCGTGCTTCTCGCGCAGGTTGATGACCTGCTCCTTGCTCGAGGTCACCCCCGGGCCGATCATCGAGTAGTTTTCCTTCAGGTGCGATCCGGGCGTCTTGCAGTCGATGAAGGCGACGTTGCAGGACACATAGTCGGACTGCGGGATCAGCCGCGCGCGCGCCTCGGCCGCGGTGAGGGTCTTGTCGGTCATCTCTCTGATTTCCTTCTAAAGACGAATGCGTTCTTCGGTTTTCCCGTCGAAGAGGTAGGTGCGCGCGACATCGAAGCTCATGCCCACCCGCTCGCCGATCTCGCAGCGGAAATGGCGGTCGGCATGGGCCGTCAGTTGCGTCTTGCCTGCCCGGGCGGTGACGAGGATGGATTCGCCGGTCAGCTCGACGGTGTAGACCTCCATGTCGAACTGGCCGCTGCCGGGGGCGCCGACAGTGACATCCTCGGGCCGGATGCCCAGCACGATGTTCTCGCGGTTGCCGCCGCCCACGCCGGGCACCGCGATCTGGCCTGCCTGAAAGCCGCCGTTCTCCAGCCGGCCCTCGATCAGGTTCATGCTGGGCGAGCCGATGAAGCCGGCCACGAAGAGGTTGGCCGGATCGTTGTAGATCACCTCGGGCGCGGCCAGTTGCTGGATGATGCCCTTGTTCATCACCGCCACCCGGGTGGCCAGCGTCATCGCCTCCATCTGGTCGTGGGTGACGTAGATCGTCGTGACCTTCAGCTCGTGATGCAGGTGCTTCAGCTCCGCCCGCATCGTCACCCGCAGCTTGGCGTCGAGGTTCGACAGGGGCTCGTCCATCAGGAACACCCGCGGGGTGCGGACCAGGCTGCGCGCCAGCGCCACCCGCTGCCGCTGGCCGCCCGACAGCGCCGCCGGCTTGCGGTCGAGAAAGGGCACCAGTTCCACCTTCTCGGCCGCGGCCTGGATCATCGCCTTGGCCTCGGCCCTGGGCGTGCCGCGCACCTTCAGCGGATAGCCGATGTTCTCGCGCACCGTCATGTGCGGATAGAGCCCGTAGTTCTGGAACACCATCGCCACGTCGCGCTCGCGCGGGGACATGTCGTTCACCACGTCGTCGCCGATCCAGATCTCGCCCTCGGTGGGGTCATCCAGCCCCGCCACCATCCGCATCGTCGTGGTCTTGCCGCAGCCCGAAGGGCCCAGCAGCACCAGGAACTCCTGATCGGCGACCTCCAGGTTCAGCTCGTGGACCCCCACGAAAGCGCCCCACTTCTTGGTCACGCCCCGGAACGAAATGCTTGCCATCTGTGCTTCCTTCGGTTCAGCGCACGGCGCCGAGGTTCATGCCCTTGGTGAAATGCCGCTGGATCACCATCGCGAAGAAGAACATCGGGATGGTGATGATGATGCCGGTGGCCGCGACCAGCTCCCACACCGTGCCGCGTTCCAGCACGAAGCTGATCAGCCCGACCGGCAGCGGCACCGCGTGCTGCCGCGTCAGCAGATAGCCGAACAGGAACTCGTTCCAGGTCAGGATCAGGCAGAAGATGGCGGCGGTCATGATGCCCGGCCAGGCCATCGGCACCACGATGTCCCAGATCACCCGGAACCGCCCGGCGCCGTCGATGATCGCGGCCTCCTCGGTCTCGATCGGGATGGCGTCGATGAAGCCCTTGATGGTCCAGATCGCATAGGGCAGCACGCCCGACAGGTTGACGATGATCAGCGCCCAGTAGGTGTCCAAGAGGCCGATGGCGCGGAACATCACGTAGAAGGGCAGCACGATGGCCACCGCGGGGATGAACTGCGTGAGCAGGATCCACTGGAACATCGTGCGCTTCAGCGGGAACACCAGCCGCGAGAAGGCATAGGCCGCCCCCACCGCCAGCGGCGTGGCGATGACCACCACCGACAGCGCCACGATGGTGCTGTTCATGATGTTCCTGCCGATGTTCCACCGCTCGTTGAAGATGGTGCGGAAGTTCTCCAGCGTCGGCTCGAACCACATGGTGTATTGGTAGACGACCGCCGGGCTCTTGAACGCCGTCGCGACCATCCAGATGATCGGGAACAGCACCAGCACGGCGATGACGACCAGCACCGCGCCCTCGAAGATGTCCAGCGCGCGCTGCCGCCGCTGCCGCCGGGCCCGGCGCTGGGCCGGGGTGGAGGCATGGGCATTGCCCGCGGGCAGCGTGTCCGGCACGGTGCCGGGAGGGGGAGTGTCGGTCATGGCGCTCTCCGGAAGGCGACCCGCATGTAGGACAGCGAGAGGACGAACATGATCGCGGTCAGGATGTAGGCCAGCGCGGCGGCATAGCCGAACTGATAGTCCCTGAAGCCGATCTGATAGGCGAAGAAGCCCAGCGTCGTGGTCTCGCGCCCCGGGCCGCCCGCGGTCATGGTGACGATGGCGTCGAAGACCTTCAGCGCGAACACCGATTTCAGGATGATCGCCACCACCAGCACGGGTTTCAGCTGCGGCAGCGTGACGTCCCAGAACACCCGCCAGGCCGAGGCGCCGTCGATGCGCGCCGCCTCCTGCGTCTCGGGCGGGATCGAGGCGAGGCCCCCCATCAGCATGAAGCAGAAATAGGGCGCCCAGTGCCAGACGTCGGCCGAGACCAGCGCCCCCATGGCCAGGTAGGGATTGGCGAAGTAGTCGACGTTGTGCATGAAGGGCAGCACCGCGCCGATGGTGCGGGCGAAGCCGCCGAAATCCGGGTTCAGCATGAACCGCCAGGAAATCCCGATCAGCGCCGGGCTCATCGCGAAGGGCAGGATCAGGATCGTGCGCAGGAAGGTCTTGCCGAACCCCCGCCGCAGCAGCAGGATCGCCAGGCCCAGCGCGACCAGGATGGTCAGCCCGACGTCGAGGATCACGAAGGTCACGGTGACCCGCATCACGGTCCAGAATTCCGGGTCGTACTTGAACGCCTCGGTATAGTTCTCGACCCCGATCCATGGCCCCATCTCGAGGCTGCGCGTCAGGTTGTAGTCGTGGAAACTGGTCCAGAGCGACACGATCAGCGGATAGATCGTGGTGAAGGCGACCAGCAGCAGGGCCGGCGCCAGAAGGATCAGGGCGAGTCTGCGTTGGGACATGGCGGCTGGCTCTCTTGTCGGGGCCGGATGGGGCGGCAGGGCGCGGCAAGGTCAGCCGCCGGGCATCGCTGTCCGGCGACCGTCCTGGCCGGTGCCGTCGCGCGGAGCGTCAGCCGCGCCGCATGATCCGTTCGGATTGCCGCTGGGCCTCGTCCAGCGCCGGCTTGATCTCCTTGGCGCCCGTGGCCACCTCGGACACTGCCGCCGCCAGCACGTCGACGATGGCGAGGAACTGCGGAATGTTGGGGATCGAGTTGGTCGTGGTTTCCAGCGCCTCGGCGGCGATGGCGTGCATCCCGTCGAAGCGGGCGTTCACGTCGGGGTCGCGCAGGTTCTGCCAGTGAACGCAGACCACGTCGTTCTCGTTCGGGTTCAGCAGGATCTCGCGCTCGACATCGGCGCTGCAGATGTACTCCATGAACTCCATCGCGGCATCGCGGTTCTGGGTCGCCTTGTTGATGCCGTAGATCCACGAGTTGGTGTAGGTCGTGGCGCCCTTGCCTTCATAGTGCGGCAGCACCTTGAAGCCCACCTGGTCGCGCGTGACCTGGGTGTCGGGCAGCGCCAGGCGGTTGTAGACGTGCCACCAGACCGGCAGCATCGCCGACTTGCCCTGGAAGAAGTTGGTGGTCGAATCCGCCTCGTTGAAAGATGCGGCGCCCGGGGGCACGATGCGGTCCTTCAGGATGTAGGCGGTGAAGTCCTCGGTCGCCTTGTAGCCCGCCTCGCTGGCGAAGATCGGGTTCAGGTTCTCGTCCAGCAGGTCGCCGCCGGCGCCCCAGAGGAAGTTGTACCAGACCATCAGGTTCTGGCCGTCCTTCTGGCCGTAGGGGATGGTGATCCCGGCCACGTCGGGGTTCTGCTCCTGGATGATCTTGCCGCTGGTGCCGACCTCTTCCCAGGTCTCCGGCGGGCGCAGGCCGGCCTTCTCGAACAGGTCCTTGCGATACCACATGAGCTGCACGTGGCAGCGCACCGGCAGGCCGTAGAGGCCGCCGGGGAACCGGGCCGCGGTCATGAAGGGCTCGGGATAGTCCGACATGTCGATGCCGCGCGCCGCGATCAGGTCGTCGATCGGCTGGAAGTAGTTGTCGGCCAGCGGCGGGATCCAGACGTCCATCGCGGTCGCGATATCGAAGTCAGCCGATCCACCGACCATTTCGGCGGTCAGACGCTCGCGCAGCGCCACGAAGGGGACGTAGATGTAGTTGACCTTGATGCCGGTCAGCTCGGTGAAGGTCTTCGAGTGCCGCTCGTGCGCCGCGAACTGCGAGGACTGCACGGCGAGGACGTTGATTTCCTGTCCGTCGAAGGGCTTGCCGGGCGTCACGGCCAGCGCCGGCCGCAGGCTCACCCCCAGGATGCCGGCCGCCGAGATCGCCGCCGCACCGCCGAGTAGACGCCTTCTTGTCACAGACATTCGGTTTCCTCCCCTGATTGTCACTGGCCCGCAAACTCGCATGTACTGCATTCGAAGTCAATCAAACTATGCATCCCATTCAGTGCCGCGGGATCCGTCACATCTCCTTGCAAAATCGGACGTTTGATGCCACGCATTCAGAACTGCCGCGAAGTGCGGCCAGTGGTACGGGTGGATTTCCGATGGCAGCGCAGTCTGAAGGCCCTGTTTCGCCGGCTCGCCGGACCGAGGAAACCGAATCCGCCAGGCGGCCCGCCAGGCCGACCTCCTACGACGTGGCCATGCTGTCGGGGGTGTCGCAGTCCACCGTCAGCCGGGTGTTCCGCGACGGCGCGCCGGTCTCCAAGGCCACCCGCAAGAAGGTCGAGGCGGCGGCGGCGGCGCTGAACTATTCGCCCAGCCAGATCGCCCGGTCGCTGATCACCCAGCGCACCGGGCTGATCGGCGTGGTGATCACCGACCCCAGCAACCGCGCCTATCCGGACGTGCTGTTCTACCTGGGGCAGGAGATCCAGGACAGCGGCAGCCGGATGCTGGTGGTGGCCCTGCCCCGCGACGGCGACACCGCGCCCGCGGTGCGCGAGATCCTCGCCTATCACGTGGACGGCATCATCTCGAGCGCGGTCTTCGACGATGCCTCGATCGAGATGTGCGCCAAGGCGCAGGTGCCGGTGGTGCTGTTCAACCGCTCCAAGCCCAACACGCAGACCTCGATGGTCGGCTGCGACCAGCACGCGGGGATGGAGATGCTGGTCCGCCATCTGGCCGAGGCGCCGACGGGCCGGGTCTCGCTGCTGGCCGGGCCGGAATGGGCGCCGGTCAGCAAGGACCGGCTGCAGGGCGCGATGGAGGCGCTGGGCCGCTGCGGCATCGCCTTCGGCCCGGTCGTGCACAGCGACTATACCTTCGAGGGCGGGCGGCAGAGCGCGCGCGAGCTGCTGTCGGGCGCCGAGGGGCCGCAGACGGTGATCTGTGCCAACGACGCGATGGCGCTGGGGGTGATGGACGCCTGCCGGTTCGAACTGGGCCTGCGGGTGCCGCAGGACGTGGCGGTGACCGGCTTCGACGACATTCCGCAGGCCGACTGGCCCAGCTACCGGCTGACCACCATCCGCCAGCCGGTGCGGCGGATGGCCAAGGCCACGGTGCGGATGCTGATGGAACTGATCGAGGGCACGGCGATCAGCGGCGAGCGGCGGCTGTTGCCGCCCGAGCTGCGCATCCGCGCCACCTCGCGCGAGCCATCCTAGGTGCGCACCTTCTCGAACGCTTCCCAGGCGCGTTCGAAGGCGGCGAAGTCGAAGCCGGGTTGCCGCGCCGGGTCCAGCACGATCTTTTCCGAGGCCAGCAGCCGCGCGATCCCCTCCGCCAGCCCCGCCACCACCTCGGGCGGGATCACCACCGCGCCGTGGCGGTCGGCGTGGATCAGGTCGCCCTGCGCCACGGTCAGCCCGAACACCGTCACCGGGGTGCCGATCCCGGTCACATGCACGAAGCCGTGGCTGGGGCCGATGGAGCCGGCCAGCACCGGGAACCCCGCCGGCAGGTCGCCCAAGTCGCGCATCACCCCGTTGGTCAGCACGCCCGCCATGCCGAAGCCCTTGTGGATCGTGGCATTGACCTCGCCCCAGAAGGCGCCCACGCAGCCGGGGAAATCCGTGTCCTCGACCACCGCGACCGAGGGCTTGGGCCCCACGGCCATGGCGCGGTAGTAATCCATCCGCCGGGCGCGGATCACGGCCGGATCATCCTTCGACGGCGCCACCCCGGCGATCCTGGCCGTCACCGCATAGCCCACCATCGGCGGCGCCGCGGGGTCCGAGGCCAGCAGCGTGCCGCGGGTGAAGCCCTGGAAACCGCGCCCGCCCTGCACCGTCTCGATGGCGTTGCAGATCGTCGGCGTGTCGTGGCGGCGCAGCAGGGCCAGAAGTCCGTCGGTCATCATGCCTCCAGCCAGCGGCGCAGCGCCGCCGTGGTCTCCAGGGGTCGCTCCAGCACCGGCAAGTGGCCGGCGTGTTCGATCACCTCCAGCCGCGCCCCGGGGATCAGGCCCTGCATCATCTCGTGCCGCTCCACCGGGCACAGCCGGTCATGCCGGCCGCAGAGCAGCAGCGTGGGCACGCGGATATCGCGCAGGCCGGGACGGCGGTCGTGGCGGTCGCGCAGCGCCAGCGACTGGCGCTCGAACACCTCCGGCCCCAGGTCCAGCGCCATGTCCAGGCAGAGGTCGAGGATCTCCGTCCTGTCCGGCCCCTCGGCCAGGTAGTTCGGCTTCATCTCGTCGCGGATCACCTCGCGCAGCCCGCCGGCGCGGACCTGCGCGATCTGCCGGTCGCGCAGCGCCTGCCGCTCGGGCGGCTCGTCCAGCGGGCTCGCGTCCAGCAGCGCCAGCCGTTCCACCCGGTCGGGGGCCTGCGCCACCACCTCCATCGCCACCACGGCGCCCATCGACAGGCCGGCCAGCGCAAAGCGCGGGGGCGCATGGGCCAGCACCTCGGCGGCCAGCGCCTCGATGCTGGGATGCCCGCCGATCGGCGCCAGATGCAGCGCCCGCGCCCCGCCCAAGGCGGCGATCTGTGGCGCGTAAAGCCGGGCGTCGCACATCATACCCGGCAGCAGGACCAGCGGCGTCATCGCACCAGCGCCGCCCCTTCGGCCATCGCCGCCAGCTTGGCGTAGGCGATGTCGGGGTCCACCGCACCGAAGCCCGCGAAGGTGCCGAAGCCGCA
Organism: Paracoccaceae bacterium; assembly: GCA_037190175.1. GTDB lineage: Bacteria > Pseudomonadota > Alphaproteobacteria > Rhodobacterales > Rhodobacteraceae > JBBCJM01. The sequence continues at coordinate 10,184 of JBBCJM010000084.1, forward strand.
GTCCGAGCCGGCGATCACCCGCTCCGCCCCCACGATATCCACGAAATGCCGCAGCCTTTGCGCCACCAGCTCGGGGTGCTCCACGAAGTTGGTGGTGGTGTCGACCACGCCGGGCACCAGCACCTTGTCCTCGGGGATATCGGCCTTGCGGTCGCGGAACACCGTCCATTCGTGGCCGTGCCGGGGGTTCGAGGTCTCGAACAGCACATGGCGCGCCCGGGCGGCCATCAGCGTGTCGAACACCTTGGCCATCGGGATGTCGCAGACATGCGGGCCCTCGTAATTGCCCCAGCAGATGTGGATGCGCACCTTGTCGGCCGGGATCCCCTCCAGCGCATGGTTCAGCGCCTCGACATGCGCCGCCGCGATCTTCAGGAACTCGGCGTCCGTGAGGTCGGTGAACAGCATGTGCCGCGACAGCGCCAGATCGGGGCAGTCGAGTTGCAGATCCAGCCCGGCCGCCACGATGGTGCGGTATTCGTCGCGCATCGCCTCGGCCAGCGCCGCCAGATAGGCGTCGCGCGTCGGGTAGAAACTGTTCTGCAAGAACAAGGAGATCACCCCGGGCGAGGCCGCGTTCATGAAGCCCCGCGTCGCCCCATGTTCCGCCATCGCCGCCTTGAGGTTGGCGATGTCCTTGTCCAGCTCGCCCTGCCCTTTCGAGCGCACCTCGCCCATGCACATCGGGCGGGCGTATTTCGGTGTACCGCCCTGCCGCGCGATCCGCTCCAGGAACCCGGGATAGAGCTTCAGATCCGCCGGCGCGTTGCGCGGGCTGTCGCCGTCGAACCCGGTGTAGCGGTCCTTCACATAGGTGGCATAGCTGATCTTCGAGGTCTCGCCGTCCGAGACGATGCCGACCCCCACCTGAACCTGCCGGCGCACGGTCTCTGACACCGCCCGCGTCATGGCGGCGTCGAAGGCAGCCGGGTCGGGGTTCTCGCCCCTCTCGCGCGCGAACAGGAAATCGACCACCTCCTGCGTGCGGGGCAGAGAGCCGACATGGGTGGTGAGCATGGTCATCTGTCCCCCGCCCCCGTGTGCAAATGAATCTGCTTCCAGATCGCCACCTCGTCCCACAGGGTGAACTCGCGCCGCAGGCCCCAGGGGCCCCATTCGGCATGGGTGATGCCCATCACATGCACCTCGGCCCCGGTCGGCGCGCCGAACATCCCGAAGCCGTCATGCTTGCCGGTCAGGCCCCACCGCACCGCGGCGCGGTTGGGCAGGCCGGGGTCGGAGCGGCCGATGACATGGTGCACCTCGAACTTCGCGGAAGGGAAGGATGAGCGCAGCCGCATCCACTGGGTTTCCGCGAAGCCCCAGGACCAGCCGCCCTGCCCGCCCGCGTGTTCCGTCCGCACGGCGCGATCGTATTCGGCGCGGATCACGGTGAAGTCCTTCTCCATGATCCGGGTCAGGATATCGACCAGCCGCGCGCCCCATTCGTTTTCGTTGCCGCGGCCTTCATACCCCCCCGACACGTCGTCCACCGGATGGAACGGCCGCACCAGACCGCCCTCGCGGGCCACCTGCTCGCGGGCGAAGGCTTCGGGCTCCATCCCCAGCTGGCGGACGATGCCGCCGGCGTCGCGGATCAGCCATTCGTCATAGATCACATCGTCCTTCGCCGCGCAGTCGGCGATGGCGCGGACGCAGAAGCTACGCCCGGTGGGCGGGCCGAAGGCGCCGTGGCCGGTATGGGTGGCGGTGGTGACGATGCGGTGCGACGACAGGAACCCCGCCTCCTCGTCCCCCGACCAGATCACGTCCTCGCCCAGGATCTGCCGGTCGGGAAACTCGGCCAGCGTGGCCAGCGTGCCGTCGATGGTCTTCAGGTTGCCGCGCGTGAGGCCCGAGGGCATCCGCACCGGGATCTCGGGGGCATAGTAGTGGTGCAGGGTGGAAAGCCCGCGATCCTCCCAGATCTCGCGGGTCATCTTCAGGATGTAGTCCGGCAGGTCGGTGAACCGCTCCTGAAACCCCTTCATCCATGCGCCCCGGTCTTGAGCAGGATCTGCTTCCAGATCGCGGTTTCGTCGATCAGCGCGTATTCGCGGCGGATCGCCGGCTCGCCCGTGGTGCCGAAGGGGCCGTATTCGGCCTGGGCGATCCCCATGATATAGACCTCGGCCCCGGTGGGGGTGCCGAAGCGACCCCAGCCGGAATGCTTGCCGTGCAGGCTCCACCGCACCGCGGCGCGCGGCGGCATCAAGGGATCGTCGCGGCCGATCACATGGTCGATGGTGAACTCGGCATGGGGGAAGGCCGCGCGCAGGCCCAGCCAGAATTGGTCGGCGTCCGACCAGCCGAGGCCGTCCTGCCCGCCGGGGTAGAACAGGTTGGCCGCCCGGTCGTAATGCCTGGGGATCACGTCGAAATCGGCGGCCATGATGGCGCGGATGGTGTCGGCATAGCGCGCGCCCCATTCGTTGTCGTTGCCGCGGCCCTGATAGGGCCCGGCCACATCATTGGCCGGTGTCATCGGCTGCACGCAACGCTCCGGCCCGCCCTCGCGCGCGATGAGGTCGCGGGTCCAGTCCACCACGTCGAAGCCCAGTTGCCGCACGATGGCCGACTGGTCGCGCACCAGCCATTCGTCATAGACATGGTCGTCGCGGATCGCGCAGTCGGCCAGGATGCGATAGGCCACCCGCCGCCCGGTGGGCGCGCCATAGACCCCGGGCCGGCTATGGGTGGCGGTGCAGACCAGCCGGTGCGAGGAGAGATAGGCGTCCGAGGTCGGCGTGGCCCGCTCGGGGTCGTCGCACCAGATCACGTCCTCGCCCAGCAGTTCGCGGTCGGGGAACTCGGCCAAGGTCGCCATGGTGGCGCCGATGATGTTGGTGTTGTCCACCACCACCGAGGCCGGCGACCGCACGATCAGCCCCGGCGCGTAGCGGTGGCGCAGGCTGCCGATCTCGCGGTCCTCCCAGATCTCCTTGGTGATGCCGATGATGAAATGCGGGACATCCCGCCACTTCGGATCAAAGCCCTTCATGCCCCTCACTCCGCCGCCGTGCCGTATTCGACGTTGCGCCCGCCATAGCGGCGCACCCGGATGTTGCATTGCTCGGCATGGCCCACGAAGCCCTCCAACATGCACAGCCGCGAGCCGTATTCGCCGACCAGCGCCGAGGCCGCGTCGGTGGTGACCTTCTGATAGCTGTGGGTCTTCAGGAACTTGCCCACCCAAAGCCCGCCGGTATAGCGCCCTGCCTTCTTGGTCGGCAGCGTGT
>JBBCJM010000085.1:0-3847 GCA_037190175.1 Paracoccaceae bacterium
GGATGGAGCTGTGACCGGGGCCGGGGGCCTCCCGCCCCCCTCGGCCTGACGGCCTGCGGGCGTTGGGCCGGGCAAGGGGGGCTGCCGCCCCCCTTGGACCCCCCGCGGGCCTGTCCTGCCGGTGGTGGGCTTGTAGCCGGCCCCGGGGGTTTTGCACCCCCGGACCCCCGCAGGATATTTGAAACACCAAAGAAAGCGGGTCGGGGCTCAAGCCGGGGAGAGGGGCATTCCAGAGCGGGGCGGGAGCGGGTAGGTTCGGCCCATGCTGCGGATCAACGACACCCTGGCCATCGCCGACTGGGAACTGAGCGAGAGCTTCACCCGCTCGCAGGGGCCGGGGGGGCAGAACGTCAACAAGGTGGAGACCGCGGTCGAACTGCGCTTCGAGGCCGAGCGGTCGCCGCATCTCACCCCCGCGGTCAAGGCGCGGCTGAAGCGGCTGGCGGGGCGGCGCTGGACCGAGGACGGCGCCATCCTGATCCGGGCGGAAGAGACCCGCAGCCAGGCGCAGAACCGCGCCCTGGCCCGCGAGCGGCTGGTCGAGATGATCCGCGCGGCGCTGGTGGCGCCGAAGCGGCGCATCGCCACCAAGCCCACGCAGGGCAGCATCCGCCGCCGGCTGGAGGCCAAGGCGCGCCGCGGCACGGTCAAGACGCTGCGCGGCGCGGTGGAGGGTGACGAGTGACCGGGGAGGCCGGGGCGGCGGCGCTCTGGGATGCGCGGGTGGTCAGGCCGCTCAGCAAGCGGGAGAATGCGGTCTGGGAAGTGGCGCTGCCCGACGGCGCGCGGGCGGCGCTGCGGCTGCACCGGCCGGGCTATCAGTCGGAGGCCGCGATCCGCTCGGAGCTCTGGTGGTGCGGGGCGCTGGCGGCCCGGGGGCTGCCGGTGCCGGCGCCGGTGCCGCGGCCGGACGGGGCGCTGACGGGGGTCGCGCCCTCGGGCCGCGTCGTCTCGGTGGTGAGCTGGGTCGAGGGAGAGCCCATCGGCGCGGCCGGGGTGCCCCTGGCCGGGACGCCCGCGGCGCAGGCGGAGGTGCACCATGCACTGGGTCGGCTGCTGGCCCGCATCCATGCCGCCACCGACGCCCTGGTGCCGCCCCCGTGGTTCACCCGCCCGCGCTGGGATCGCGAGGGGCTGGTGGGCGAGGCGCCGCTCTGGGGCCGGTTCTGGGAGCATCCGGCGCTGTCCCCCACCGACCGCGGGGTGCTGCTGGCCGCGCGCGGCTACCTCTCCGCCCGGCTCGACGGGCCACTGGCGCCGATCCACGCCGATGTGCTGCGCGAGAACGTGCTGGCGGGACCCCGCGGCCTGTCGCTGATCGACTTCGACGATTCCGGGACCGGCCTGCGGCTCTACGACCTCGGCACCGTGCTGTCGCAATGCCTGGGCGAACCGGCCTTCCCCGAGATCCGCGCCGCGCTGATGCAGGGCTATGGCACCGCCGACCTCGCCGCGGTGGAGGCGATGACGCTGATGCGCTGCTGCGCCTCGGTCGGCTGGACCATGCCGCGCCTGCCGCCGGGCCATCCCATCCATGCCAGCCACATCGCCCGGGCCGTGGGGCTGGCCCGGCGGCTGGTCTAGATGTTGCGGGCCGGTCCGCCCATACCCGCCACATGCGGTTGACTTGCCCCCTCGCCGCCCCGACCATGGCGCCGGAAAGGGAATCGGATGCGCCTGACCCGGCTTCGCCTCAACGGCTTCAAGAGCTTCGTCGATCCGACCGACCTCGTGATCCACGAGGGGCTGACCGGCGTGGTCGGGCCGAACGGCTGCGGCAAGTCGAACCTGCTGGAGGCGCTGCGCGGGGTGAGGGGCGAGAACCGGCCCACCGCGATGCGCGGCGGGGGGATGGAGGACGTGATCTTCGCCGGCGCCGCCAGCCGCCCGGCCCGCAGCCACGCCGAGGTGGCGCTGACCATCGACAACACCGAACGGCTGGCGCCGGCCGGGTTCAACGACGCCGACCAGATCGAGATCGTGCGGCGGATCACCCGCGACGCGGGCTCGGCCTATCGCGCCAACGGCAAGGAGGTGCGGGCGCGCGACGTGCAGATGCTGTTCGCCGATGCCTCGACCGGGGCGCAGTCGCCGGCCCTGGTGCGGCAGGGGCAGATCGCGGAACTGATCAGCGCCAAGCCCCGCGCCCGGCGGCGGATCCTGGAGGAGGCCGCGGGGATCGCGGGCCTCTATGCCCGGCGGCACGAGGCGGAACTGCGGCTCTCGGCGGCCGAGACCAACCTCGGCCGGGTGGACGACCTGCTGGGCGCGCTGTCCGAGCAGATCGCCACGCTGACCCGGCAGGCCCGGCAGGCCGCGCGCTATCGCGAGATCGGCGAGGCGCTGCGGCGGGCCGAGGGGATGCTGCTCTGGCGCCGGTTCCGCGAGGCGGACCTGGCGGTTGTGGAGGCGGAAGGCGGGATGCGCGAGCGGATCGTCGCCGCCGGTCAGGCCGAGGCGGCGGTGCGCAAGGCCCGCGAGGGGCGCGAGGCGGCCGAGGACGCCCTGCCCCCGCGGCGCGAGGAGGAGGCGATCGCCGGGGCGGTGCTGCAACGGCTGCTGGTGAGCCGCGACCAGCTGGCCGAGGCCGAGGGGCGGGCGGCGCGGGCCATCGAGGAGATCAGGGGCAAGATCGCCCAGCTCGACCGCGACGCCGAGCGCGAGGGGCAGCTGAACCGCGACGCCGCCGAGACCATCGCCCGGCTGGAATGGGAGGCCGAGGCGCTGGAACGCGCGGCCGAGGGCGAGGCGGAGAAGCTGGCGGAAGTGACGGAAGCCGCGCGCGAGGCCGCCGCGGTGCTGGCCGGGGCCGAGGCCGGACTGGGGCGGCTGACCGAGGATGCGGCAAGGCTGGCCGCCCGCCACCAGTCGGCGGCGCGGCTGCTGTCGGACGCAAGGCTGACGATGGCCCGGGCCGAGGCCGAGGCGGCGCGGGCGCTGGCCGAGGCCGGCGCCGCGGAGACCGCCCGCGCGGCGGCCGCCGAGGCGCAGGAGGCCGCCGCCGAGGCCCGCGAGGCCGCCGCCGCGCTGGCCGAGGAGACCGAGGCGGCGCTGGCCGAGACCGAGGCGGCGCGGGCCGCGGCGCAGGAGCGCGAGGCCGAGGCCCGGGCGGCGCGGTCGGGCGCGGAGGGCGAGGCCAATGCCTTGCGGGCCGAGGTGGCGGCGCTCGCCCGGCTGGTGGAGCGGGAATCGCAGGCCGGGCACCAGATGCTCGACCGCCTGACCGTGACCCCGGGCTGGGAGGCCGCGGTGGGCGCCGCCCTGGGCGACGACCTGCGGGCGGGCGAGGCGGAGGGCGCGGCGCGCTCCGGCTGGGCCGGGCTGCCGCCGCTGGACCCCGCGCCGCTGCCCGGGGGTGTCCAGCCGCTGGCCGCCTATGTCGCAGGCCCCCCCGCGCTGGCCCGGCGGCTGGCCTTCACCGGGATCGTGGGCCGCGAGGATGGCGCCCGGCTGCAACCCGGGCTCGCCCCCGGACAAAGGCTGGTCAGCCCCGAGGGCGACCTGTGGCGGTGGGACGGGTTCCGTGCCTCGGCCGAGGATGCGCCGCAGGCCTCGGCGCTGCGGCTGAAGCAGCTCAATCGCCTGCAGACCCTGAAGCGCGATCTGGAAGAGGTCGCGGCCCGGGCCGAGGGCGCGCGGCAGGCGCATGAGGCGCTGACCGCGCGGCTGGCGGACCTCGCCCGCGCCGACCAGATGGCCCGCGAGGCCCGCCGCTCGGCCGAGGCGCGGCTGGCCGAGGCGAACCGCGCGCTGGCCCGGGCCGAGGCGGACGGGCGGCTGGCCGAGGGGCGACTGGAGGCGGCGCGTCTGGCCGCCGACCGCTTCGCCGAGGAGGCCGGGGAGGCCC
>JBBCJM010000086.1:0-14787 GCA_037190175.1 Paracoccaceae bacterium
CCCCCCCCCCCCCCCCCCGCTGTCCACCCGCGCCACATCTCAGGGCAGGTTCGCCAGGATCGCGCGGGCGGCGGCGGCGGGGTCGGGGGCGGCCCAGACCGGGCGGCCCACCACGATGTGGTCGGCCCCGGCGCGCAGGGCCTCGGCCGGGGTGGCCACGCGCTTCTGGTCGCCCTTCTCGGCGCCCTCCGGCCGCACCCCGGGGGTGACGATCAGCCGGCCCGCAGCCTGCGGCAGGGCGCGGATCGCCGCGGCCTCCTGCGGGCTGGCGATCACCCCGTCGGCGCCCGCCTCCAGCGCGCGGGCGGCGCGTTCCAGCGCGATCTCGGCCAGCGTCCCGGGGCGGATCAGGTTGGCGTCGAGGTCGGCGCGGTCGAGCGAGGTCAGCACGGTGACCGCGAGGATGCGGGTGCCCCCCTTGGCCTGCGCCGCGGCGCGGACCACCTGCGGGTCGCCGTGCACGGTCAGGAAGTCGAGCCCCTGCGCCGCCAGCCCCCGGACCGCCGCCTCGACCGTGGCGCCGATGTCGAAGAGTTTCAGGTCCAGGAACACCCGTTTGCCGCGCTGGTGCTTCAACTCGTTGGCGAGCGCGAGGCCGCCCCCGGTCAGCATCCCCAGCCCGATCTTGTAGAACGACACCGCCTCGTCCAGCCGGTCGGCCAGGTCCAGCCCCGCCACCACGTCCGGCACATCGAGGGCGACGATCAGGCGGTCATCCATGGCATCCTCCCGGCTCGGGCGGCCGTGTCGCGCGGGCAGGGGGGGCGTGTCAAGCCTCCAGCGCCGGCTCGGGGGCCGCATGGTCATGGGCGCAGAGCGAATGGTCGCCCAGCACCTCGATCACCCGGCAGTCGGCGATGGTGCCATGGGCGCATTGCCGGATCATGTGTTCGAGTTCCCCGCGCAGCGCGGTCAGCCGGGCGATGCGGTCGTTCACCGCGGCCAGTTGCCGGCGCGCGATCTCGTCGGCCGCCGCGCAGGGCTGGTCGGGGCGGTCGGAGAGGCTCAGCAACTCGCGGATCGCCTCCAGCGAGAAGCCGAGGTCGCGGGCATGGCGGATGAAGCGCAGCCGGTCGAGCGTCGCCCTGGCATAGAGCCGCTGGTTGCCGGTGCTGCGCTCGGGCTCGGGCAGCAGCCCGACCTGTTCGTAATAGCGGATGGTCGGCACCTTGACCCCCGCCGCCTGCCCCAGCCTGCCGATGGTCAGCATGGTGGTCTCCCGTGAAGCTATAGTCCCTGGAGGATCTGGGGTGCGGGGCGGGGGAAGGCAAGGAGTCCTTCCGATACGCTTATCAGTATGATACTTGCCGATCGTTCCGCTTTGGCGTAACATGTCGGTCGCATCATGCAGGTCATCATTTCCCGCACCGCCCAGAAGGGACTTCGCCGGATGCCGGCGAAGGATGCCGCGGCGCTGGTCGCCAAGCTGGAGGCTTTCGCGGAGACCGGCGAGGGCGACGTGAAGAAGCTGGCGGGCGGACCGTTCCACCGGCTGCGGCACGGCGACTGGCGGGCGGTCTTCGAGATCGAGGGCGACCTGCTGGTGGTGCGGATCGCGCACCGGCGCGAGGTCTATGATTGACGGGAGACGGGTATGAACCAGGCCACCAATCTGCAAGGCGACCGGCTGGTCGTGCTGACCGCCGAGGAATATCGCGCCCTGACCGAGGACGGCCGCGACGTGGCGCTGGCCCGCGAGGCCAGGCAGGCCGATGCCGGCCTGCCTGGATTGCCCGCACGCGTGGCGCTGGCGATGGCGCAGGGGGCGGTGCACCCGCTGACCGCCTGGCGTCAGGCCCGCGGCCAGAGCATCGCGGCACTGGCCGCGGCCTCGGGCGTGCGTGCGGCGACGATCAGCGACATCGAGAACCGCAAGGTCGACCCCCGCATCAGCACCGTGCGGGCGCTGGCCGACGCCTTGCGGCTGGACCTGGACGACATCGTGTAGCCATCACCGCCAGCCCAGCGCCGGGGCGACGTGCTTCAGGATGCTCTCGATCACATGGGCGTTGTAGTCCACGCCCAGCTGGTTCGGCACGGTCAGGAGCAGCGTGTCGGCCTCGGCGATGGCCTCGTCCTTGCGCAGTTCCTCCACCAGCCGGTCGGGTTCGGCGGCATAGCTGCGGCCGAAGACCGCGCGGGTGTCGTCGATCACCCCCACCTGGTCGCGGTCGGAGCGGTCCTGTCCGAAGTACATCCGGTCCCTGTCGTTCATCAGCGCGAAGATCGAGCGGCTGACCGAGACGCGCGGCTCCCGCCCGTGCCCCGCCGCCGTCCATGCCTCGCGGTACTTGCGGATCTGGCGGGCCTGCTGGACGTGGAAGGGCTCGCCCGTCTCGTCCCACTTGAGCGTGGAGCTTTGCAGGTTCATCCCCTGCTCCGCCGCCCAGACCGCGGTGGCGTCCGAGGCCGCGCCCCACCAGATGCGGTCGCGCAGGCCGGGGGAATGCGGCTCCAGCCGCAAGAGGCCCGGCGGGTTGGGGAACATCGGGCGGGGATGCGGTTGGGCGAAGCCCTCGCCCTTCAGCACGTCCAGCAACACCTCGGCATGGTGGCGGGCCATGTCGGCGTCGCTCTGCCCCTCGGGCGGGGCATAGCCGAAATGCCGCCAGCCGTCGATCACCTGCTCGGGCGAGCCGCGCGAGATGCCCAGTTGCAGCCGACCGCCGGCGATCAGGTCGGCGGCGCCGGCGTCCTCGGCCATGTAGAGCGGGTTCTCGTACCGCATGTCGATGACCGCGGTGCCAAGCTCGATGCGGCTGGTCTTTGCCCCCGCCGCCGCCAGCAGCGGAAAGGGCGAGGCCAGTTGCCGGGCGAAGTGGTGGACGCGGAAATAGGCGCCGTCGGCCCCCAGTTCCTCGGCCGCCACGGCGAGATCGATGGATTGCAGGAGCGCATCGGCCGCCGAACGGGTGCCGGACTGCGGCGAGGGCGACCAGTGGCCGAAGGAGAGAAAGCCGATCTTCTTCATGGGGTCAGGATCCCTGCCCGGACTGCGGCGGGGCGTGATGCCGGCGCCGGCCGGGCGTCTGGGGTCCAGATAGGGGCTCGGGGGGCGGCGCGGCAAGGCGGCACGGGCGAACAGCGGCCGTGCGTGGATGAGGGAGCGCGGAAGCCGGCACCGTCGTGCCGCAGAGAGCCCCCGGCGCTCTCGGCTCGCGCGACCGTCTACAGGTTCATCCCCACGAACCTGTCCAGCGTCTCGTGGTCGTGCAGCAGGTCGGCCGAGCGGGCCTGGTGCGCCACGCGGCCGCGTTCGATCACGATGGCTTCCTCGGTCAGGCCAAGGGCCACCTCGGCGTGCTGTTCCACCAGCACCAGCGCCACCTGTCCGGCCATGCGGCGGATCGCGGCGGTCAGTTCGTCCACCACCACCGGGGCCAGCCCCTCCAGCGGCTCGTCCAGCAGCAGGATCGCCGGGTTGGTCATCAGGGTGCGGCCGATGGTCAGCATCTGCTGCTCCCCGCCCGAGAGCTGGTTGCCCATGTTGCCGCGCCGCTCGCGCAGGCGGGGGAAGAGGCCGTAGATCGCCTCCAGGTCCCAGCGGCCGGGCCGCGCGGTGGCGGTCAGGTTCTCCTCCACCGTCAGCGAGGGGAACACGTCGCGCTCCTGCGGCACCCAGCCGAGGCCCAGCCGCGCCCGGCGGTGGGGGGGCAGGCGCGAGATGTCCTGCCCGCGGAAGCGGATCTGCCCGCCGGCCAGCGGCAGGAAGCCCATCAGCGTCAGGATCAGCGTGGTCTTGCCCACCCCGTTGCGGCCGAGGAGCGCGAGGCTGCCGCCCTCGGGGACCGATAGCGACACCTTGTCCAGCACGATCCCCTGGCCGTAGCCGGAACTGACCTCGCGGAACTCGACCAGCGGCTCAGACATGGGAGGAATGCCCCAGATAGACGTCGCGCACCCGTGGGTCGGTGCGGATGACCTCGGGCGGGGCCTGCATCAGCACGCCGCCCGCGACCAGCACGATGATCTGGGTGGCGAAGCGGAAGACGATGTTCATGTCGTGCTCGATGAAGAGCACCGAGATGTCCTCGGGCAGCGCGGCGATCACGCTGAAGAGCATGGCGCTTTCATCCTTGGGCACGCCCGCCGCGGGTTCGTCCAGCAGCAGGACCTTGGGCCGCGCGGCCAGCGCCAGCGCGATCTCCAAGAGCCGCTGCTGGCCGTAGGCGAGGGTGCGGGTGGTGCGGGTGGCGACCTCGGCCAGCCGCAGGCGGGCCAGGATCTCGTGCGCCTCGTCGATGGCTGCGGTCTGGGCCGAGAGGCTGCGCCAGAACTGGCCCGAGACCTGCTCGCGCTCGCAGACCGCCAGGGTGACCGCCTCGATGGGGGTCAGCTCGGGGAAGAGGGTGTTGATCTGGAAGGTGCGGCTCAGGCCCCTTCGAACCCGCTGCGCGGCGGGCAGGGCGGTTACGTCCTGCCCGTCCAGCTCCACCCGCCCGCCGTCGGGGCGCAACACGCCGGTGATCAGGTTGATCAGCGTGGTCTTGCCCGCCCCGTTCGGCCCGATCAGGGCGTAGCGGCAGCCCAGCGGCAGGGCGATCGACACGTCGCGGGTGACCTCCAGCGCGCCGAAATTCTTCCGCAGGCCCTCGGTGCGCAGCATGATCCGTGGCTCGGTCATCCGCGGCGCCCCCAGAGGCCGGCGAAGAAGCCGAGGATGCCCTTGGGCATGAACAGCACCACCACCATCAGCAGGAGGCCGATGCCGAACTGCCAGTATTGCGGCGAGGCGCCTGACAGCTGGTCGCGCGCCACCATGAAGATCAGCGCCCCGAACACCGCGCCGTAAAGCCGCCCGGTGCCGCCCAGGATCAGCATCACCAGGATGTCGGCGGAACGGTGGAAGCTGATCGCCTCGACCCCCACGGTGCTGGTGGTCTGCGCCAAGAGGCCCCCGGCCAGCCCCGCCATGGCGGCCGAGATGGTGTAGATCCGCCGCAGGTGCGCCCGGTGGTCGGAGCCCAGCGCCGGCATCCGGCGGATGTTCTCGCGCGCGCCCCTCAGCGACAGGCCGAAGGAGGAATTGACCAGCCGCCGGCTGAACAGGAAGGCGAGGAACAGCACCGCCAGCGAATAGCCGTAGGCGGTGAAACCCCAGAGGTCGAAGCGGAAATACCCCAGCAGCGGCCAGGGGCGGGAGCCCAGGAGGCCATCGGTGCCCCCGGTCAGCCAGCTCATCTTCTCGGCCATCTTGTAGGTCAGCAGGCCCAGGCCCATGGTCACCATGATCAGCGCCAGATGCTGGACCCGGGTCACCAGATAGCTGGTGATCCACCCCGCCAGCCCGGCGACGACGCCGGCGAACAGCAGGCCCGAGACTGGCTCGGACCAGCCGGTGCGGATGGCGAGAATCCCGGCGGCATAGGCGCCGAGCCCGAAGAACATCGCATGGCCCAGCGTGACGATGCCGGCATAGCCCAGGATCAGGTCCACCGACAGCGCGAAGAGCGCGGTGATGGCGATCTGGTTGGCCAGCGGCAGGTAGGAGGGGAACAGGAAGAAGGGCGCCAGCATCGCCAGCCAGAAGATCACCTCCAGTGGCGACCAGCGGCTTTGCCGGCGGAACCAGTCGTGGACGGGGGGCGAGGCGGTGTCGCTCATCTCAGCGGTTCCCGAACAGGCCCGCGGGCCGCACCAAGAGGATCGCCACCAGCAGGAGATAGATCGCGTAACTGCCGATCTCGGGCCAGAAATACTTGCTGGCCACATCGGCGATGCCGAGGATCGCCGCGCCCACGAAGGAGCCGGCGATGGAGCCGAGGCCCCCCACCGAGACCACGATCAGCACGAAGACCAGGAAGTCGAAGCCGAAGGAGGGCGAGAGGCCCACGATCTCGATGGCCAGCGCCCCGCCGAGGCCGGCCAGCCCGCTGCCCAGCGCGAAGGTGATGGCGAAGATGCGCTCCACGTCCAGCCCCAGCCCCTGCGCGGTGCGCTGGTTGTCCACCGCCGCGCGGATCTGGGCGCCCAGCCGCGTGCGCTCCAGCCCGAAGACCAGCAGCGCGGTGATCGCCAGCGCCACCACGATAAGGAAGATGCGGTAGATGCCGAAGCGCATCCCCGCGATCTCGACCGAGCCGCGCAGCCAGCCGGGGATCTGGATCACCTGCTGCACCGCGGTGAACTGGAAGGTCACCACGGCCTGCGCCACGAAGACGAGGCCGATGGTGAACAGGACCTGGTTGAGCTCGCCGGCCCGGTAGAGCCGGCGGAAGAGGGTGCGTTCCAGCACCACCGAGACCAGCGCCGCGCCCAGGAAGGCCGCGGGCAGGGCCAGCAGGAAGGGCATCCCCAGGTGGCGCATGGCGGTGACGGCGATATAGCCGCCCAGCATCCCCAGCGCGCCATGCGCGAGGTTGACGAAGTTCATCAGCCCCATCGTGACCGACAGGCCCACCGACATCACGAACAGCAGCATGCCGAAGGCGAAGCCGTCGAACAGGACGATGGCCAGATTGCCCAGCACGACCGGAAATGCCCTTCGCCGTCAGTTCGTGGCGCCGTGCAGCGGATCCTTCACCGCCGGGATGGTGTCGATGATGACGTTCTGCAGCACGCCGTCCACCTCCTGCACCTCGCGGATGTACACATCCTGCACCACGTCGCGGGTCTCGGGGTCGATCGACATCGGGCCGCGCGGGCTTTGCCAGGACATGCCCTTGGCCGCCGCGACCAGCGCGTCGCCCGAGGTATCGCCGTTCGTGGCCTTCAGCGCCTCGAAGATCAGGTGCATCCCGTCATAGCCGCCGATGGAGAACAGGTCGGGCGAGCGGCCGCCGTTCGCCGCGCGATAGCCCTCGACGAATTCGGCGTTCAGCGGGTCGTCGCGTTCCAGCGTGTAGTGGAAGGTGGTGATGATGCCGTTGGCGTTGGCGCCCATGCTTTCCAGCGCCTCGGGGTGGGTCAGCTCGCCCTGCGCGAAGATCTTGGTCTCGGGCGGGGCCAGGCCGCGATCGACCAGCGCCTTGCCGATGGCCGCGGGCTGGGCGCCGCCGGGCACGAAGATATAGACCGCCTCGGGATTGGCGTCACGCACCCGCTGCACGAAGGCCGAGAAGTCGGGGTTGGCGACCGGGGTGCGGTCGGCGCCGACGATGGTGCCGCCGGCCGCGGTGAAGCCGCGGGCGAATGAGGATTCGGCATCGTGGCCGGGGCCATAGTCGGAGACCAGGGTATAGGCCTGCCGGACCCCCTGTTCGTAGGCCCAGCGGCCGAAGACCTCGTTCACCTGCGGGATGGTGACGGAGGTGCGCACGATGTATTCCGACTGTTCGGTCACCACCGAGGTGGCGGCGTTCATCACCACCATCAGCTTCTGCGCCTCGGTGGCCACCGGGGCGGCGCCCAGCGCCTCGGGCGTCAGGGCGAAGCCCGCGATGATGTCCACCCCGTCGCGGACCACCAGTTCCTGCGCCAGCCGCTGCGCCACGTCGGGCGCGGGGCCGCCGGTGTCCTTCTTGATGATCTCGATGGTCTTGCCGGCCACGGTGTTGCCGTGCTTGGCGAGATAGAGGTCGATGCCGGCCTGCAGCTGGTTGGCGGCATCGGCGAAGGGGCCCGAATAGGGCAGGATGACCCCGATCTTGACGGTGTCCTGGGCCAGGGCGGCGCCCGGCCAGCCCAGACCGGCCACCAGAATCGTGGCCAGCGCGGTTCTTCTCTGCATTGCTTTATCCTCCCCGAGAGCTGTTGCTTGCATACACAGTACGGGCGGATGCGCCAAAATCAATGGCCGCCGGCCGGGTCGCGGCGCAAAACGAATGTGGATGGCCGGGGGTCGGATGCCGCGGGCCGCCCGCGCGGTTGACAGGCCCGCGCGGGGCGGGAAGGCTGGGGCGTCGAGGCCGGGAGCGGACATGCAGATCAACATCACGGTGGAGGGCCCCGAGGCGGGCGCGCGGTCGGGGCCGGTCACGGTGGGCTGGTTCCTGGCCGAGACCAAGGGCGGGCTGCTCTACGACCCGCCCGAGCGGCTGATGATCCGGCAGACCAACCGCACGCACGCGAAGTCGGCCGCGCGCTGCCCGGCGGTGATCCAGATGGAAAGCCGGTATTTCGTGGTGAAATGTCCCTTCGACCTGCATGTGGGCTTCGGCCGCGACAAGGAGGGCAGGGCGCATCTGGTCAACCGCGCCGGGGCCGCCTCGGCGGTGCGGTCGAACAAGCTCAATCAGGTGCTGACGCTGGTCAGCGAGGCCGAATGGCGGTTCCCCGACCGGCCGACGATCCAGCTTTCGCTGCCCTATGTCTTCATCGCCGACGAGCCGGTCTATGTGACGCAACTGGGCACCTTCGCCCATTACCGCCGCGATCCGCTGCCCGGCACGATCTTCGGCGGCCGCTTCCCCATCCATGTCTGGCCGCGGCCGCTGATGTGGGCCTTCGAATGGCACGAGCCGGAGAAGGACATCGTGCTGCGCCGGGGCGAGCCGCTGTTCTACCTGCAGTTCGAGGCCGAGGGGCCGGAGCGGGCGGTCAACGTGGTCGAGGCCGCGCGCACCCCGGAACTGCTGGAGTACTGCGAGAAGCTGGCGGGGGTGGTGAACTACGTCAACCAGACCTTCGGCCTCTTCAAGGCCGCCGAGGCGGCGCGGCCGGACCGGCTGCTGGTGCCCAAGGGGTAGCGCCTTTCCTGCGAGATCCGGCGGGTGGCAAGCGCCGGGGGGCTTCGCGCCCCCCCAGCCAGTGGTTTCTTGAACCAATGGCGAAACCACTGGCAACCCCGCGGGATATTTGGAACACCAAAGAAAGCCGGAAGGGTGACAATTTGACTCAATACCCTTCTTCTGTCCGTAAATATCCTGCGGGGTTTGCCGGCGATTTTGCCACCGGTTCAAGAAACCGGCGGCATGGGGGGTGCAAAACCCCCGGCGGCCAGCCACAAAAACCACGCCAGCGGCACGGAAGGGCCCGGTCACATCCCCAGTTCGGCCTTCAGGTCGTGCCGGCGGGCCTGGTGGGCCTGATGCCGGTTGGCCGCGTCGCGGGCGGCGGAGGCGGCCTTGTCGAGCGCCAGCGTCAGCCGCACCGCCTCGCCCGCCGAGGCCCGCATCGCCCGTTCCAGCGCGTCATGCGACGAGCGCGCCGATTTCAGCCGCTTCTTCACGTCCGCCAGCGTCTTTTTGGCCTTGGCCACCTCCTTGGCGTCGGTGTTCAGCGTGTCGGCCATGCTGGTGATCGAGGCGAGCCGCCCCCCCACCGCGCCCATGGCGTCGGCGACCCCGGCGTATTCGGTGGCCAGCGTCTTGGCCGCGCCGGCGAGGTCGGGGCCGGAGGGACCCCAGAACGTATCCGGCGCAAGCCGCGCCGCGCTGAAGCCGATGGTCGCCATGATCTGCCGGCCCAGCGTCATCGATGGCAGGCACAGCCCCACCGCGGTGAGCGCCAGGTTGACGTCGCGCTGGATCTCGGCGCCCGAGGCCTCCTTGCGGGCCTTGACCAGCAGCTTTTCCAGCGCCACCAGGTCGTCGGCCAGCGACTTCATCTTCGTCTCCTGGCTTTTCAGGATGGTCTGGAACAGCACCACCACCGCGGCGGCCTTGGCCGCCATCCCGGACTCGATCCGGGCAGTGAACATGCCGTTGGCCTCGTCCACCACCTCGGTCGCGGTCAGGAAGGCGTTGTGCGCCTTTTGCAGCCGGGCGATGCGGGCCGCGGTCAGGGCGCCGCCGCGCGCCTCGTCGAAGGCGTCGCAATACTTGCCGTAGAGCAGTTCGGCGGTGGCTAGGTCGCGGCGATAGGCGCGGACCTCGCCCTTGGGCATGTCGCGGATGTCGCTGGTCTTCAGGTTGGCGGCGGCGGTATCCACCACCTCGTCGTAGAATTCCTCGGTCTCGTTCATCATTTCGGTGAGCACGGCCATCGCTTCGGGCGAGATGGCGTCGGTGTCGGTTGCCGGCATGTTCTGAAATCTCCCTCGTGAATGGCGGGCAGGTGGGGGCGGGCGGGCCCTCCCGCAACGTCGGGTATTCCATAGGTGCGGGCTGCGGCGGAAATCTCCGCGCCGCGGCGTGCTGGCAATCTTGCAACACCTTCCTCCGCGCCCCACATCGGCATGAAGACCGGGCGAGGCGGGCCATGGCGGACGCCGGGATCCGGGGCTGAACGAGAGGAGAGTGCCGATGAACCTGGAAAAGTTCACGGAACGGTCGCGCGGTTTCCTTCAGGCCGCCCAGACCATCGCGATGCGGGAAAGCCACCAGCGGCTGGCGCCCGAGCACCTGCTGAAGGCTCTCATGGACGACGATCAGGGGCTGGCCTCGAACCTGATCCGCCGCGCGGGGGGCGAGCCCCTGCGGGTGGCCGAGGCGGTGGACCTGACGCTGGCGAAGTCGACCAAGGTCTCGGGCGACGCGCAGCCCTTCATGGACCCCGGGCTTGTCCGCGTGCTGGACGAGGCCGAGAAGGTGGCCAAGAAGGCGGGCGACAGCTTCGTGCCCGTCGAGCGGATCCTGATGGCGCTGTGCATGGTGCCCTCGAAGGCCAAGGACGCGCTGGATGCCGGCGCGGTGAGCGCGCAGAAGCTGAACGGCGCGATCAACGACATCCGCAAGGGCCGCACCGCCGACAGCGCCAGTGCCGAGGAAGGCTATGACGCGCTGAAGAAATACGCCCGCGACCTGACCGCGGCCGCCGACGAGGGCAAGATCGACCCGATCATCGGCCGCGACGAGGAGATCCGGCGCACCATGCAGGTGCTGAGCCGGCGGACCAAGAACAACCCGGTGCTGATCGGGGAACCCGGCGTGGGCAAGACCGCGATCGCCGAGGGCCTGGCGCTGCGCATCGTCAACGGCGACGTGCCGGAATCCTTGCGCAACAAGAAGCTGATGGCGCTGGACATGGGCGCGCTGATCGCCGGGGCCAAGTACCGCGGCGAGTTCGAGGAGCGGCTGAAGGCGGTGCTGTCCGAGGTGACCGGCGCCGAGGGCGAGATCATCCTGTTCATCGACGAGATGCACACGCTGGTGGGCGCGGGCAAGGCCGACGGCGCGATGGACGCGGCCAACCTGGTGAAGCCGGCCTTGGCCCGCGGCGAGTTGCACTGCGTGGGCGCCACGACGCTGGACGAATACCGCAAGTATGTGGAGAAGGACGCGGCCCTCGCCCGCCGGTTCCAGCCGGTGATGGTCGAGGAGCCGACGGTGGAGGACACCATCTCCATCCTGCGCGGGATCAAGGAGAAGTACGAGCTGCACCACGGGGTGCGGATCAGCGACTCGGCGCTGGTGGCGGCGGCGACGCTGAGCCACCGCTACATCACCGACCGCTTCCTGCCCGACAAGGCCATCGACCTGGTGGACGAGGCCGCCAGCCGGCTGCGGATGGAGGTGGATTCGAAGCCCGAGGAACTGGACGCGCTGGACCGCGAGATCCTGCAAAAGCAGATCGAGGCCGAGGCGCTGAAGAAGGAGGACGACGCCGCCTCGCAGGACCGGCTGGCCAAGCTGGAAAAGGAGCTGGCCGACCTGGGCGACAAGGCCGCGGAACTGACCGCCAAGTGGCAGGCGGAGCGCGACCGGCTGGAGAAGTCCCGCGAGCTGAAGGAGAAGCTGGACCGCGCGCGGGCCGAGCTTGACCAGGCCAAGCGCGATGGCAACCTGGCCCGGGCCGGGGAACTGTCCTACGGCATCATCCCCGGGCTGGAGAAGCAGCTGGCCGAGGCCGAGGCGCAGGGCGGCGAGCAACTCGTCTCCGAAGCGGTGCGGCCCGAGCAGATCGCCGAGGTGGTGGAGCGCTGGACCGGCATCCCCACCAGCCGGATGCTGGAGGGCGAGCGGGAAAAGCTGCTGCGGATGGAGGACGAGCTTGGCAAGCGGGTGATCGGCCAGCGGCAGGCGGTGACCGCGGTCGCCAATGCCGTGCGCCGGGCGCGCGCCGGGCTGAACGACGAGAACCGGCCCTTGGGTTCGTTCCTGTTCCTGGGCCCCACCGGCGTCGGCAAGACCGAGCTGACCAAGGCGGTCGCCGAATTCCTGTTCGACGACGAGAACGCCATGGTGCGCATCGATATGAGCGAATTCATGGAGAAGCACTCGGTCGCCCGGCTGATCGGCGCGCCCCCGGGCTATGTCGGCTATGACGAGGGCGGGGTGCTGACCGAGGCGGTGCGGCGCCGACCCTATCAGGTGGTGCTGTTCGACGAGGTGGAGAAGGCGCATCCGGACGTGTTCAACGTGCTGTTGCAGGTGCTGGACGACGGGATCCTCACCGACGGGCAGGGCCGCACGGTGGACTTCAAGCAGACCCTGATCGTGCTGACCTCGAACCTGGGCGCGCACGCGCTGAGCGCCTTGCCGGACGGGGCCGATGTCTCGGGCGCCCGGCGCGAGGTGATGGACGCGGTGCGGGCGCATTTCCGCCCCGAGTTCCTGAACCGGCTGGACGAGACCGTGATCTTCGACCGGCTGGGCCGCGGGGACATGAGCGGGATCGTGGAGATCCAGCTGCGTCGGCTGGAGAAGCGGCTGGCGGGGCGCAAGATCGTGCTGGAGCTGGACGCCGACGCCAGGGCCTGGCTGGCCGACGAGGGCTACGACCCGGTGTTCGGCGCCCGCCCGCTGAAGCGGGTGATCCAGCGCCACCTGCAGGACCCGCTGGCCGAGATGATCCTGGCCGGCGACGTGATGGACGACACCACGGTGCGGGTGACGGCCGGCCCCGAGGGGCTGATCATCGGCGACCGCGTGTCGGCCAGCCGGCGCGAGCGGCCGAGCCAGGTTCCGCTGCACTGAAACCGGGGGCCGCCTGCAAGGGCGGCCCTTTTCCTGACGGCCTCCCGCAGATGTGAGTAATCCGTCGCGCCCGCGCGCCCATATCTGTTAGCATGGGCGCGACAGGGGAGGCTGCGATGGCGTGGAAGAACGATCTGGGCTGGTCGGCGGTGACGCCCTGCGCCGACTGGCTGAACCGCCGGCAGCTGCTGGCCGCCGCGGGGGCCGCGGTGCTGGCCGGCCCGGCGGCGGCCGAGATCGCCGCCGCGCCCAGCCCCTGGTCCACCGACGAGAAGCTCAACACCTTCGAGCACATCACCACCTACAACAACTTCTACGAATTCGGCACCGACAAGGCCGACCCGGTGCGCTATGCCAGGCAGATGACGGTCGACCCCTGGGCGGTGCAGGTGGACGGGCTGGTGGACCGGCCCGGCAGCTATGACCTGGCCGATATCCTGGAGGGCGTGGCGCTGGAGGAGCGCATCTACCGGCTGCGCTGCGTCGAGGCCTGGTCGATGGTGATCCCCTGGATCGGCTTCGAGCTTGCCGCCTTCCTGAACCGGGTGGGGGTGCAGCCGGGCGCGAAATACGTGGCCTTCCAGACCCTGCAGCGGCCCGAGGAGATGCCTGGCCAGCGGTATCGCATCCTCGACTGGCCCTATGTGGAGGGGCTGCGGCTGGACGAGGCCATGCATCCGCTGACCATCCTGGCCACCGGCCTCTACGGCGAGGAGATGCCGAAGCAGAACGGCGCCCCGATCCGGCTGGTGGTGCCGTGGAAATACGGCTTCAAGTCGATCAAGTCGATCGTGCGGATCAGCCTGGTGGCCGAGCAGCCGCCGGCGACCTGGAACATCATGCAGCCCTTCGAATACGGCTTCTATTCCAACGTGAACCCCGAGGTGGACCACCCGCGCTGGAGTCAGGCCAGCGAGCGGCGCATCGGCGGCGGCATCTTCGACCCGCGCATCCCGACGCAGATGTTCAACGGCTATGGCGAGCATGTGGCCGGCCTCTATGCCGGGATGGACCTGCGGGCCAACTACTGATGATCGGCCGGGTGAACGCCGGGCTGCGGCCGGTGCCGGGATGGGTGCTGTACCCCTTGGGGGCGCTGCCGGTTCTCTGGCTGTTCTGGCAGGCCGCGGCCGGCCGGCTGGGCGTCGATCCGGTCAAGGCGCTGGAGCACGAGCTGGGCCTGATCGGGCTGCAGCTGATCGTGGCGGTGCTGGCGGTCTCGCCGCTGCGGCGGCTGACCGGGCTGAACCTGATGCGGTTCCGCCGGGCGCTGGGGGTGCTGGCGTTCTGTTACGTGGCACTGCATTTCCTGGTCTGGCTGGTGCTCGACATGCAGTTCTTCTGGGGCCAGATCGCCGGGGATCTGGTGAAGCGGCCCTTCATCCTGGTGGGGTTCCTGTCGCTGCTGCTGCTGGCCCCGCTGGCCGCGACCTCCAACGACTGGTCGGTGCGCCGGCTGGGGGCGCGGGCCTGGCGGCGGCTGCACTGGCTGACCTATCCGGCGGCGATTCTGGCGGGCGTGCATTTCCTCTGGCTGGTGAAGACCTGGCCGGTGGAGCCGCTGACCTATCTGGGGCTGATCCTCGGGCTTCTCGCGCTGCGAATCTGGCTGCGCCGGAGGTAGGCGCCCGGGGGGTCCGGATCTTGCCCGCGGCAGGGCCGGTTTGTGGTGAAAATGATCCTGACCCCAAGATGTTGGGCAACTTTCGGAGCCGGCGAAAATTTTGTCATCCTCCTGTCGTTTTCCCCTTGCGGGCCCCGCGGGCGATCCGTAAATAGCCCTCCACCGAGACCGGGGCGGCGACGCAGACGGATCGGCCCAAGGCGGCTCCGGCCGCTGCGGACAACTCTGAAGGCAAGGCGATGGGTGACGCTGGATGATCTGGCGCGCTGTCTGTTTTTGTCTTCACGCTTTTTGACATATTGAGATGAGAAGGGATATGTGGGCGGCTGGTGTCGTGTATCGGCGTTGGCGTTTGCATATCGGCCCGCTAGGGGAGTTTCCGTGAGGAGGCCGACCGATGATGTGGGTGTCAGCTTCACTGTTTGG
>JBBCJM010000087.1:0-9820 GCA_037190175.1 Paracoccaceae bacterium
GGACCGCGCCGCCGTTGGGGCCGATCTGCAACCCGGCGCCCGCCTCGCGGATCGCCTCGGCCTGTTCCAGCACGGCGACCTTCGCGCCCCGCAAGGCCAGGGCCCGCGCCGCCGCCAGCCCGGCCACCCCGGCGCCCACCACACAGACCTCGGCCCCGATCAGGCTCATCCGCCCCCCTCCGATGACAACGCCGGACCCTTGCGAGCCCGGCGCCTGCCTTGCCAGCGATGACCGCCGGGGTCAGTCGTCGCGATGCACCCGCTCGCGCCGTTCGTGGCGTTCCTGCGCCTCCAGCGTCATGGTGGCGATGGGGCGGGCGTCCAGCCGCTTCAGGCTGATCGGCTCGCCCGTCACCTCGCAATAGCCGTATTCGCCGCTGTCGATCCGCCGCAGCGCCGCGTCGATCTTGGCCACCAGCTTGCGCTGCCGGTCGCGGGTGCGCAGCTCCAGCGCCCGGTCGGTCTCTTCCGAGGCGCGGTCGGTGATGTCGGGGACGTTGCGGGCGCTGTCTTGCAGGTTGTCGATGGTCTCGGCCGACTGGCTGTGCAGTTCCTGTTTCCAGGTCAGGAGCTTGCGCCGGAAGTATTCCAGCTGGCGCTCGTTCATGAAAGGCTCGTTCTCGGCTGGGCGGTAATCGTCGGGAAGAAAAACTTCGGCCTTCATTGCGTCGCTCTCCTGCTCGTCGGGGTATGCCGACAGGTTGGCTGCCATGGCACGCTCCCGTTTGCGCGGCTGATACCCGCTCGCGGGCCCCTTGTCACTAGGGCACCTTGCGGGGCGCCCCGCCAATATGCCTGCCGCAACGGAAGGTTGATCGGCGCGGGCCGGCCCGGATTGCCCCCGCGGCCCCGCCTGCTAAGGTGCCGCCGCATGGACCGGAGACCGCAATGACCTTCGCCTCGACCGCCAGCTATGTGGCGCCCCCCGACCTGACCGTGGCGGTCAACGCCGCCGTGGCCCTGCAGCGGCCCCTGCTGGTGAAGGGCGAGCCGGGCACGGGCAAGACCGAGCTTGCGCGGCAGGTGGCGGCCAGCCTGGGCCTGCCGCTGATCGAATGGCACGTGAAGTCCACCACCAAGGCGCAGCAGGGGCTTTACGAATACGATGCGGTCAGCCGGCTGCGCGACAGCCAGCTGGGCGATGCCCGGGTGCACGAGGTGGCCAACTACATCCGCCGCGGCAAGCTGTGGGAGGCCTTTGCCGCCGAGACCCGCGTGGTGCTGCTGATCGACGAGATCGACAAGGCCGACATCGAGTTTCCCAACGACCTGCTGCAGGAGTTGGACCGGATGGAGTTCTTCGTCTACGAGACCGGCGAGACCATCCGCGCCCGGCACCGCCCCGTGGTCGTCATCACCTCGAACAACGAGAAGGACCTGCCCGACGCCTTCCTGCGGCGCTGCTTCTTCCACTACATCCGCTTCCCGGAGATGGAGGTGCTGCGGGCCATCGTGAGGCTGCATTTCCCGGCGATCCGCGAGACGCTGCTGACCGCGGCGCTGACCCAGTTCTTCGAGATCCGGGAAACCCCGGGGCTGAAGAAGAAGCCCTCGACCTCCGAGGTGCTGGACTGGCTGAAGCTTCTGCTGGCCGAGGACCTGACGCCCGAGGACCTGAAGCGCGATCCGAAGTCGCTGTTGCCGCGGCTGCACGGGGCGCTGCTGAAGAACGAGCAGGACGTGCAGCTGTTCGAGCGGCTGGCCTTCCTGTCGCGCGCGGGGCGGGGATGAGGGACCGCTCATCAGGGCCTGCCGGCCTTCTTCGCTGGCGAACCCGCAGCGAAGGCTCGATGAGCGGCTTGCGGCCTCAGTAGATCCCGACGCTGAGGTTCTTGTACATCCCCCACATCGCGGTGATGAAGATCGCCACCACCCCGATGCCCTGCACCGCCATGCGGTGATGCAGGAGCGCGCGCCACAGCTCCGGGCCGGTCAGCCCGCGCTCGGCGATGCGCCGGGCGGTGCGCAGGCTCAGCACCCCCACCGCCGCCATCGGCGCGGCCAGCAGCAGCACCGCCTGGGCGAATTCGTTGCCGTACCAGAAGCCCAGCATCACGAGCGTGGTCAGCAGGAAGCAGGTGATCCCGGTCAGCCACAGGCCCGAGACGCCGCTGATCATCAGGAGCCGCCGGGCGTTGATATGGGCCAGCGCGTCCAGATCCTCGGCCGTGGGGCCGCCGTGGCGCCGCGCGCGCGAGATCATGTCGAAGGGCACGCCCAGCACCCAGTGGCTGGCCGAGGACCAGAGCACCGCCACCGCGATCCAGAACCACAGGTTCGAGAAGGACCGCAGGTCGATGACCTCGAAGATCGTCCTGGTCCAGTCCACCGCGCCTTCCCCGTGTTGCGGCCGATCGCCGCCCGCCGGCCTTCCGCGGCTTGAGCCGCGCGTCTTTCCATGGCAGGCAGGCGGAGCGGGTGCAAGCCCCGGCCCGGCGGCCGGACCCCGCGAGCCGGAGGAGCGATGCAACCCGTCCACGCCGCCTTTCCCGCCCGCCGCCTGCGCCGGCTGCGCCGCACCGACGCGCTGCGCCGGCTGGCGCAGGAGACCGCCCTGACCACCGGCGACCTGATCTGGCCGCTGTTCCTGCGCGATGGAGAGGGGGTGGAGGAGCCCGTGCCCTCGATGCCCGGGGTCGGCCGGCTGTCCATCGACCGCGCGGTGGCGGCGGCGGAGCGGGCGGCAGGGCTGGGGATCCCCGCGGTCTGCCTCTTTCCCTATACCGACCCCGCCCTGCGGACGGAGACCTGCGAGGAGGCCTGGAACCCCGAGAACCTCGCCAACCGGGCGATCCGGGCGATCAAGGCGGCGGTTCCGCAGGTGGCGGTGATGACCGACATCGCGCTCGACCCCTACAACATCAACGGCCACGACGGCTTCGTGCGCGACGGCGTGATCCTGAACGACGAGACGGTCGAGGCGCTGGTGCGCATGGCGCTCGCGCAGGCCGAGGCCGGGGCCGACATCCTGGGCCCGTCCGACATGATGGACGGCCGGATCGGCGCCATCCGCCAGGCGCTGGAGGGGGCGGGGCACCGCGACGTGGCGATCCTGTCCTATGCCGCGAAATACGCCAGCGCCTTCTACGGCCCGTTCCGCGATGCGGTCGGCGCCTCGGGCCGGCTGGTGGGCGACAAGAAGACCTACCAGATGAACCCCGCCAATTCCGACGAGGCGCTGCAACTGGTGGCCCGCGATCTGGCCGAGGGCGCGGACATGGTGATGGTGAAGCCCGGGATGCCCTATCTCGACATCTGCCGGCGGGTGAAGGACGCCTTCGGGGTGCCGACCTATGCCTATCAGGTCTCGGGCGAATACGCGATGATCCGCGGCGCGGCCGACCGCGGCTGGATCGACGGCGAACGGGCGATGATGGAAAGCCTGATCGGCTTCAAGCGGGCGGGCTGCGACGGGATCCTGACCTATTTCGCGCCCGAGGCGGCTCGGCTCCTTTCCGCCTGAACCGGCGCGCCGGGGTGACAGCGGGCCCGCATCACGCTATATCTTGAGGGAGAGGGGGCAAAAGACCCCCATCCGGGGCAGCGAGAGGCGCAGGGATGAGCAGGATCACGCGACGCATGGTATTGGCGGGGGCGGCGGCCACGGTCGCGGGCTGCGCCAACGGAGTGGGCAGCAACAACGCGGCACGGCTGGACGCGCGGGTGGACGCCACCCGCGACTTCCTGTTCTCGCGCTATCCCGGTACCCGGGATCTGGCGGCGAAATCGGCGGGCGTGCTCTACATGCCGCTGATCACCGAGGCCGGCCTGGGCATCGGCGGCGGCTACGGCCGCGGCGCGCTGCGCATCAACGACGTGACGGTGGATTACTATTCCGCCGCCCGGGCCACCTTCGGCTTCCAGATCGGGGCGCAGCAATATGCCCATGCGCTGTTCTTCCTGACCGAGGCGGCGCTGGCCGACTTCCGCCGCTCGCCCGGCTGGGCGGTGGGGGCGGACGTGCGCTATGCCACGCCCGAGCAGGGCGCCTCGCTGGGCAAGGAGACCACCGAGATCGACCCGGTGGTGGCGCTGGTCTTCGGCCAGTCGGGCCTGATCGCCGGGGCCACGCTGGCCGGAGTGAAATACACCCGCGTCATTCCCTGAGCGGACAAGGGACAGTTTGAGTCAAATTGTCCCCCCTCCTGCTTTCTTTGGTACTCCAAATATCCCGCGGGGGGTCCGGGGGGCGCGAAGCCCCCCGGCGCTTTCCACCCGCGCAAACGCCGGACGAATCACAACAGCATCACCCCGCCTAGCACCAGCAGCGCCAGGAACAGCGTCTCGGCCCCCAGCAGCACCAGCGCGGGCCGGCCCACCTGCATCAGCCGGGGCAACGAGGTCTTCATCCCCACCGCGGCGATGGCGGTCAGCAAGGCCCAGCGCGAGATGCCCGCGGCGGCGTCCGACACTACGGCCGGCACCAGCCCGGCGGAGTTGAGCGCGGCGAGGCCCAGGAAGGCCAGCACGAAGCCCGGCACCAAGGGCGGGCGCGGGCCGGCGGGCGCGGCCTCGGCGGCCCGGCGCAGCACCAGCGCGGCCAGCACCACCACCGGGGCCAGCGCGCAGACGCGGATCAGCTTGACCAGCGTGGAAAGCTCCCCCGTCACCTGGTCCAGGCTGAACCCCGCGCCCACCACCTGCGCCACGTCGTGGATGGTGGCGCCCAGGAACAGCCCGGCCGCACGCGCATCCAGCCCCAGCCTTTGCACCAGCACCGGATAGAGGATCATCGCCAGCGTCGACAGCACGGTGACGCCGACCACGGTGAAGGCCAGGTCGCGCTCGGCGTCCTCGCGCCGGCCGGCGGGCAGGATCGCGGCGATGGCCATGGCCGCCGAGGCGCCGCAGATCGCCACCGCCCCCCCGGTCAGGAGCCCGAAGCGCCCGGGCTGCCCCAGCCCCCGCGCCAGCGCCAGCCCGAAGCCGATGGTGGCGGCCACCGCGCCCAGGATCAGCGCCAGCGCCGGCCAGCCCAGCCCCAGCACCAGCTCCGCCGAGATCCGCAGGCCCAGGAGCGCCACCCCCAGCCGCAGGAGCGCGCGCGAGGCGAGGTCGATCCCCGGCGCCGCCCGCGTCTCCTCCCCCAGGAAATGCAGCGCCATGCCGATCAGGATCGCCATCAGCATCGCCGGCGCGCCGTAGTGGTCGGCCAGGAACTGCGCGGCCAGCGCGGCGCAGGCGGCGGCGGCGAGGCCGGGGAAATGCAGGTCCCAGAAGGGCCGGCCCAGCATGGTCACGGTACGAAGCCGCCGTAGCGGCCGGAGGAGAACACCAAGGGCTCGCCCTCGGCCAGCATCGCTCGCAGCACCCGGCCCACCACGATAGTATGGTCGCCCCCTTCGTGCAGCGCCTCGCGCGCGCAGTCGACGCGGGCGAGGCAGCCGGGGATCAGCGGCACGCCCCAGGGCGACAGCTCCGGCACCATCCCCGCGAAGCCCTGGCCGCCCCGCACGAAGCGGCGGTCGATGGCGTATTGGTCGCGGGCCAGCACGTGGACCGAGAAATGCGCCGCCGCCACCAGCGCGGGATAGCGGGTCGAGGCGCGGGCGGGCGACCACAGCACCAGCGGCGGGTCCAGCGACAGGGCGCTGAAGCTGTTGGCGGTGAAGCCCATCGGCCCCTCCGGCGCCGCCACGGTGATCACGCAGACGCCGGTCGCGAACCGGCCCAGCGCGTCGCGGAAGGCCCGGGGGTTGCCCGGATCGGGCTCGAAGGTCTGGGTCATGGGCGCTCCGGCCGGGTGGGGTTCAGGCAACCTCGCGGCCCAGGGCCAGCGTGTAAAGCTCGAACCAGGTCTGCCGGTCCATCGGCACCTTCAGCGCGTCGGAGATCGCGGCGATCCGGGGCAGGGAGTTGGTGCCCTGCACCGGCAGGATCCGGGCCGGGTGGTGCAGCAGCCAGGCCACCGCCACCGCCGACCAGTCGGTGCCGGCCTCGGTCCCCAACGCCTCCAGCCGGTGCCTGAGGCCAGCGTCGGATTCCGCCAGCAGCCGGCCCCCGGCCAGCGGCGACCAGGCCATGACCGGCAGCCCGCGTTCCTGCATCTCGGCCACGTCGCCGTTCACGAAGGGCTCGTGCACCGACAGGCTGAGCTCGATCTGGTTGGTGGCCAGCCGCGTCGCCATCCCCGATTGCAGCAGGCGGAAATCCCAGGGGCGGAAGTTCGACACCCCCACCGCCCGCACCTTGCCCGAGGCCACCAGCGCGTCGAGGCAGGCCCCGGTGGCCAGATGGTCCATCAGCGGGTCGGGGCGGTGGATCAGCAAAAGGTCGATGCGGTCGGTGGCCAGGTCGCGCAGCGACGCCTCGACCGACGCCGTGACATGCGCGGGCGAGGTGTCGTAATGCTTCACCAGCGCCGCCGAATGCCGCCCCACGGGCGCCACGATGTCGCATTTCGTGACGATCTCGATCCGGTCGCGCAGGCCCGGCGAGGCTTTCAGCGCCCCGCCCAGCAGCGCCTCGGCCGCATAGCCGCCGTAGATATCGGCCTGGTCCATGGTGGTGATGCCCTGCGCCAGGCAGGCCTCCACCTTGGCCTGCACCTGCGCCGCCGAGGTGTCGGGGTCGTCGCCCAGCCGCCACATGCCATAGACGAGGCGCGAGAGTTCCACGCCCCCTTCCAGCCCGACGCGTTCCATCATCAGCGGCGTTCCCCGTTGCCCAGGGGCGTGGCCGGCACCCCCGCCGGCACCCGGCCATAGGCCTGCGGCAGGCTGACCGTGCGCAAGTGCGGCAGTACCTTGGAGCCGAAGTGGTCGCATTCGTCCAGATGCGGATAGCCCGACAGGATGAAGGCGCGGATGCCCATGCGGCGATAGTCCTCCAGCTGGGTGAGGATCTGGTCGGTCGATCCCACCAGCGCCGCGCCGCAGCCCGACCGCGCCCTTCCGATCCCGGTCCACAGATGCGGCTCGACATAGCCGTACTGGTCCGCCAGTTCCCGCTGCCGGGCCTGATGCGAGACGCCCAGCGAGCCCGCGTCATGCGCCCGGCCGCGGATCAGCCTGCCGTATTCGTCGTCGAGCCGGGAAACCAGATGCTCGGCGTATTCCCGCGCCTCGGCCTCGGTGTCCCGCACGATCATGTGCACCCGCAGCCCATAGTCCAGCACCCGCCCATGCGCCGCGGCCCGCGCGTGCACCGCCTGCATCCGCCGGATCAGCATGTCCTTCGTTTCCGGCCACATCAGGTAGACGTCGCATTGCGCCCCGCAGAGCTCCAGCGCGTCGGGGGAATAACCGCCGAAGTAGAGCAGCGGGCCGCCGTTCTGCTGGTACGGTTTCGCCGGCGCCGTGGTCAGGCCGCGGAACTGGTAGACCGCGCCCTCGTGGTTCACCTCGTCCTGCGTCCAGCACTGCCGCAGGATCTGCACCACCTCGTGGCTGCGGCGATAGCGGAAGGCGCTGTCGGCCGTCTCGCCCGGGAAGTCGGAGGAGATGACGTTCAGCGTCAGCCGCCCCTCCAGCATGTGGTCCAGAGTGGCCACCGTGCGGGCCAGCATCATCGGATGCAGCTCGCCGCAGCGGATGGCGGCGAGGAAGGCGATCCGGTCGGTGATCTGGCCGGCGGCGGCCACGAAGGTCAGCGTGTCCTGCCCCACCTGATAGCTGGACGGGCAGAGGATGTTGCGGAACCCGTGCGCCTCGGCCCGCTTCACGATCTGCGCGCAATGCGCCCAGGAGGAGCGCAGGTTGCCGTCCGGCACCCCCAGGTATTCGTAGTCGTCCGAGCAGAGGGCGGCGAACCAGCTGACCTCGGCGCCGTCGAGGTCGGGCGAGGTGATGGGCACGACAGTCATCCGAATCCTCCTCGGGTCAGCGCCGGGCTTGCGTAGCACCGGGTTTCGTGTAGATCAATGATATATCAATCTGGGACCCGATTCCATGGAACCCGCCCGGCGCAGCCATCCCGGCGCCCTGCCGATCTACCAGCAGATCAGCGAGGCGCTGATCCGCGACATCGCGGCCGGCCGGCTGACCGACGGCGCGCGGCTGCCGCCCGAGCGGCAGATGGCCGCCGAGCTGGGGGTGGCGGTCGGCACCCTGCGGCAGGCGCTGAACGACCTGACCGAGAAGGGGCTGCTGGCCCGCGTGCAGGGTTCGGGCAACTACATCCGCGCCGCGGGGCAGGGCGAGGCCAATGCCGAATCCGTCTATGCCTTCTTCCGGCTGGAACTGGCGGAGGGCGGCGGGCTGCCCACCGCCACGGTGCTGTCGGTCGACCGGGTGGCCAAGGACCCCGCGCTGCCGGCCTTCGGCCAGGCCCCCGAGGGCCACCGCATCCGCCGGCTACGCTTCCTGTCGGGCGTGCCGGCGGCGGTGGAGGAGATCTGGCTCGACGGCGCCTATGCGCACCGGCTGTCGCCCGAGGTGCTGTCGGAATCGCTCTACCTGACCTATCGCCGGCTGGGGCTCGCCATCCGGCGGGTGGAGGACCGGGTGGGGCAGGGGCCCTTGCCCGGCTGGGCGCCCGCGGCCTTCCCCCATCCGCCGGGCACCCCCTTGCCCCAGGTCACCCGCATCGCCTGGGCCGAGGACGGCGCCCGGGCGGAAGTGTCGCGCACCTGGTACGACCCCGCGCGCGTCGCCTATGTCGCGCGGATCCGCTGACCGCTTCTGCCGAAAGGACCATGGATTTGAGCGACGTGCGCTACGGGATCATCGGCTGCGGCATGATGGGGCAGGAGCATCTGCGGAACATCGCCCTGGTCGAGGGCGCCTCGGTCGCCGCGATCTACGAGCCCGATCCGGGGATGGCCCTTGCGGCCCAGGGTCTGGCGCCGGGGGCGCGGATGGCGGGCTCGGTGGCCGAGGTGCTGGCGGACCGGGAGGTCAACTGCCTGCTGATCGCCTCGCCCAACCACCTGCACCTGGGGCAGCTGGAGGAGATCGCGGCGGCCCGGCCGCTGCCGATGCTGGTGGAAAAGCCGCTCTTCACCGACCCGGCCGCCGCCCCACGGCTGGCCCGGCTGCAACAGGACTACCCCGCGCCGCTCTGGGTGGCGATGGAATACCGCTACATGCCCCCGGTGGCGCATCTGCTGGCCGAGGCGCAGGCGGCGACCGGCGGGGTCAGGATGCTGACCATCCGCGAGCACCGCTTCCCCTTCCTGCACAAGGTGGGCGACTGGAACCGCTTCAACGCCCAGACCGGCGGCACCCTGGTCGAGAAATGCTGCCATTTCTTCGACCTGATGCGGCTGGTGGCGGGCTGCGACCCGGTGCGGGTGATGGCCTCGGGCGGGCAGGCGGTGAACCACAGGGACGAAAGGGTGGCGGGCCGCACCCCCGACATCTGGGACCACGCCTATGCGATCGTGGAGTTCGAAAGCGGCCTGCGCGCGATGCTGGAGCTCTGCATGTTCGCCGAGGGCTCGCGGTACCAGGAGGAGATCTCGGCGGTGGGGCCCGCGGGCAAGATCGAATGCCTGGTCCCCGGCCCGGGCCGGTTCTGGCCCGCGCATCTGGGCGCGCCCCCGGTGCCGCAGGTCATCGTGTCCCCCCGAGACCCGAAGGGCCCCCGGCTGTGGGAGGCCCCGGTCGACCCGGCGATCCTGGCGGCAGGGGACCACAACGGCTCGACCTTCTACCAGCACCAGGGCTTCGCCCGGGCGGTGCGCGGGCAGCAGGCGCCAGAGGTCACGCTGGCCGACGGCTGGTGGGCCTGCGCCATGGGCATGGCGGCGCAAAGGGCGGCGGCCGAGCGCCGGGTGGTGGACCTGCGGCAGGAAGGGCTGGCGCCGGCCTGACGGGACGGGCCTGGGCCGGCTGCTGCTCCCCCTCCTGCTTTCTTTGGTGTCTTAAATATCCCGGGG